>JAGFJE010000201.1 GCA_024103175.1 Phaeodactylibacter sp. | reverse complement strand
GGATGTAACCCCTTGAAAACTCCCCCCTCTACTCCCCCCATGGGGAGATAATCTCCTCCGATTTTGGGTTTCGGGGCCAAGAAATTATCTGTAAGTTAATTGTGTCCGACTACTTACGATTCGCCTCCCCAGGAGTCTCTGGTGCTCTCTGCTTCTGTGCTTCCGGCCCACCGTTTCATTCCAGGATCAGGATCTCGATCGGTGTGGTTGGGCTGGGGGTAGCGAAGCCTTCATAAACGATCCTGCCATCATGCACCACCGTCAGGATGTATTCCTTTCGTTCTTCCTCCGGCGGCACCCGTATGTCAAAATTCCCGCCTACATCGGTGGTATCCGCCAGGCCGGTTCCTTTGACCATGACTATGGCGCCGCTGATGAAGCTGTCCTGTGCCTGCACCGTTCCCCGCAGGCGGCAGGATCGGCAACTGGACTGTATTTCGAGGTAAACCGGGTTTCCATCAAATACGAAGCGCTGCTCTGGATGGGCAAGGGTATAGCCTTCCGCCTTTACCGACAGCTCCAGCTCTTTCCCGAAGAACTTTGATGGGATTTCCGTAAAATGAGCCTGGCCTCGTTCTCCGATCTCGGCCTCCCTCCGATTACTTCCCAGGTCCAGCGTTATCCTCCCTTGGTTCTCCAGTACATAATCTTGCTTTCCCTGGGCCCCATGGACAAAGACCGTGAGCTCCAGAGTGTCGCCCGGTAAGGTTTCCGCACTGCCTCCGAATATATCAAAGACAAAAGTGAGGATGGTGACGATACTGGCCAGGATGCCCAGCGCCAGCCCGACGGTGGTAAGGCGGCTGTACTTTTTACCGGATGATGCGGAGGGCAGGGGCTTGCCCTCGTGGGCCATTTCCACCAGCACGATAAGGGCGTTGGTGATGCTGTTGTGGGTGGTGCTGGCCTGTTCGTGGGTGATCACGCCCTGCCGTTGTTGCTGCAGCAGGTGCTGATAGCGGGCGGCGAGGGCGTTGGTTTCGGCGCGGATGTCATTTTTTAGTTCCAGAGCGAGCAGTTCGTCGATGACTTTGCGCATCTCTCCTTGCCGGATGAGTTGAAGCAGTTGTTCCTTTTGCTGGTCATTCATGGGCATGCTTTCTTGGAAAGGCTAAAATAAGGCTTTTATCCGATTTACATTCTACTGCCGGTACGAGTAACAAAACTTCCCCTCTCCCGTAAAAATAGCTACAGCAGGGGCCAGCTACTTACTAAGGCATTGAACAACACTGTAAACCTTTAACACCCTGAGCTGCCCCTGTTGATAGCCATGCTGAAGCCTGATTACACGAGCCATAAACATCTGAGAAAACATGCACAAACAGGACTTTAAGCCGCTTTTGGATCAAATAAGGACAGAACTGAAGGAGGTCGAGGCCGCCCGGCAGGCGGCGCTCCATGCAGCCGTCGCCCTCCGCGAGAAGGCGGAAGGCCGGGAGCCCACTGCCGGGGAGAAAAAAGCCCGGCAGGGGCAGGAAGCTGATCCCGAATGGCGGCAGTTGGAAGCGAGCCTACAGGGCCTGCACGATTCCACGCTGGCCCTTAATCGTTCTATACAGGAAGGGAATGGACGCCTGCACGCTCTGGCCTCTCCGGAACAGGGGGCGAAGGCAACGGGAAGGGAGAGGAAGGGCGAGTCCTACCAACAGATGTCCCTGATCTATGATAATCAGATCAAGATACTCTCTGCCATGGATGGCTTGAAGCGGCACGTCTCCGATACGGCAGGCTTTCAGGACCGGTGGTTACTCGTGCTTGCCGCCGGGTTGATCCTCAATCTGGCCCTTTGCCTGGGCTTCCTTTCACAGGGGTTGAACAATACCGCCCCGGCCCGTGAGCACATCGCTCCGGCGGCCATTGCGAAGGCCGGGGAGGAGGAACCGGAAGAAAGGGAAACAGAGGGAACCGCCCCCACTTTTACAAAAGAACAGGCCCCTCCCGCTGAGCCGGTTCCGCCGGTATCACTGCTTCCTTCCGAAACGGCAGAAACCCTGATCGGGCACCGGGCGGGGTACGCCATGGCCTATCTGAAGCAGAAGGCATTTGACCGCCTGTCCGCCAAATATTTTCATCCGGAAAAAGGCATTCATTTTCTGCCGTTCGGGCTGAAGGCCGACGGGCGCCGGTTTTCGGCAGAAGCCATAGCGGCTCCTATGTCCGACTCGACGGTTTTCCATTGGGGCGCCGGGGAAGCCGGCCCGATAAAGATGAACTTCAAACAGTATTACCTCCATTATATTTTCGATGTGGATTTTACGCAGGGCAGCGAAATACAGTACAATGAGCTGCATTTTTCCGGCGCCGCCGGCTTATCGGCAGGGCAGGTCGCCCAAAAGTTTCCGGATTGCGCCTTTGCAGAATACTACAAGGCCGGCCGCAGCCTGATCCTGGTTTTCGAAAAGGGGCGCCGCGATAACAACTGGTATTTATCGGCGGCCATTCACAATCAATAAAGGCCTGTTTTTTGAAATGCCGGGCGAGGCCCCCTTTTTTCTGATCAGTGAAAAACAAACCATAACGCCAATACCCTTATCGCATGAAATACGCAGCACTTCTGGCTTACCTCCTTTTATTGCCCATTGTCCTGGCGGCCCAGAGCCGTATCAATTACGGCTCCCTGAGCTGGTCTGACGACGGGAGCAAGCTTCTTTTTTCCTGTATTGAAGTGAAGCCGGACTGGTCCGATTATTCGCCCTATAAATGGAGGCTGTACGTATATGGCCTCCGCCGGAAAACACTGGAACTTATCGACAGAGCGGCCATCTTCGGGGCTTTGTCTCCCGACGGCGCTCAGGTGGCCTACAGCAAGAACACCGGCGCCAGTTGGGACCTGTTCCTCAAAAACCTGCCCGGCGGGGAAAAGCGCAAGCTCACCGACACGCCCCAGCGGGAGTCGGCGCCCGATTGGTCGCCCGACGGCCGCATGATCGTTTTCACCAGTGAAGTCGATAAAGAGGCCACTTCCATCTTTTCTATGGATGCCCAGGGCAAAAACGTCCGCCGCCTGACTTACAACGGAAAGTACAACTGCCTGAACCCCGTATTCTCTCCCGATGGCAGCCGGGTGGCCTTTTACATGGAAAAGGGAGATAAAAAAGACCAGGTCTACGTCCTGGAACTCCTCACCGGTTTCGCCAATAATATTACCCGGGACCTCAGCCATAATTTCCACCCCGATTGGTTCGATAACCGTTTCCTGATCTATACCCGGACGAAAGAAGAACTCTGCCTTAAGCCGGTGGAGGGAGGCGCCGCCATCCCCATCGAAGGCCCGCAGAGTTATTTCGCCCGCTACAATCCCAAACACAGGCTCCTCGCCTACATCGATAAGGAAACCCAGTCGGTTGTTGTTCAGAAACTGAAGGGAAGCCCCCGGAGGCTCAAGGCGGGGAAGGCGCAGGTGGTGGTGAGCCCGGAGATGCTGGGGAAGGAATGAGGGGCGCCGTCATTCCTTCACTCAATCACTCATTCCTTCAGAATATACCACTCGATAGCCTCCACATCCAGGTTGGCGCGGCGCCCGATCTCCTGGGGGGCGTAGTTGGCGGCCAGGTAATCGAGGATGACGGCCTCGTTTTCGCCCAGTTGCCACAGGCCCTGGGTGCGTTGCATCCAGCGGATCATTTCCTGCCAGCCGTCTCGGGTGGCGCGGTTCTGGGCAATGAGCTTGCCGCTGTGGCAACCGGTGCAGTTGGCGCGCACCACGTCGAAGCCTTCCGCTACCCGCAGGCCGGTGGCCAGGTGGATGCCGTCTTCGATGCGTTCATCAGCAGTGGGGGAGGGGACAGGCGCCGGGGCTTCCTGCCGGGCGGCTGCTGCCGGCGCGGCCGCTTGTGAACCGAAGGGGTTGCCCAGCAGGGCGTAATAGATCAGCCCCAGCGCCATCAGCACGGCAAAAACAGACAGGAAAATGATGGCGCGGTAGAGGCTGCGCAGCAGCTTGTCGTAGTCCTGGGTGTAATTCGGCTTTTCCATTTCTTTCCAAGATCAACGATTTCCGGCGCGAAAATTTTGACTTCCGGCGATAAAAGTAAAAACTTGGGCCAAGAAAAAATAATAGTAATATGGAGAACGCTCCCGACCCTACTCCGGAACTTCGCCGGGAAAGCTGGTTCGACGCCGGCCTGTATCCTTTCGAATCGAAATACCTTGCCCTGGAAGCCGGTGCGATGCACTATATCGATGAAGGGGAGGGCGAGATCATCCTGTTTGTCCACGGAACCCCTACCTGGTCTTTTCTTTTCCGGGAACAGGTTAAAGCCCTGTCGGGCCGTTATCGCTGTATCGCCCCCGACCACATCGGTTTCGGCCTGTCGGAAAAACCACCGTCATTCGACGGCACACCCCCTGCCCACGCCCGCAACCTGGCGGAACTGGCAGACAGGCTCGGCTTGGAAAACATCACCCTCGTCGTTCACGACTTCGGCGGCCCCATCGGCCTGGGTTTCGCCAACGCCCATCCCGAAAAGGTGCGCCGGGTGGTGCTGCTCAATACCTGGCTATGGGAAACCCGCAGCGAGAAGAGCGCCCGGCAGGTAGACAGCCTGCTGAACAGCTGGCTGGGGAAATTCCTGTACCTGCGCCTCAACTTTTCGCCCCGCTTCCTGCTTCGGCAGGCCATTACCGATAAGAAGCATTTGCCCCGTGCCGTCCACCGGCACTATACCCGGGTTTTTCCGGATAAACAGTCCCGCTACGGCCTGCTGAAAATCGGGCAGTCCCTGGTAGGGGCCTCCGAATGGTATGCGGAGCAGTGGGAAAAACTGGAAGCCATTGCCGGTAAGCCCTTCCTGATCATATGGGGAATGCAGGACGCATTCCTCAAACCCGCCTACCTGGAGAAATGGAAAGCCCGCCTGCCTCAGGCCGAAGTTATCGAACTGGATTGTGGCCATTTCCTCACCGAGGAGCGGCCGGAAGAGGTGGCGAAAGCCATGTTGATTTTTGATGTTTGATTTTTGATTTGCGATTTTTGATTTGTCTAAGGAGAGCTGCCCCTAAATAGCTGCCCCACCTGGAACATCAAACATCAAACATCAAACATCAAACATCAAAAATCAAACCACCTTCACCGCAACCCTGTGGCAGGCATTATTGAGGTACCCTTTCGGGTTCCATCCAGGCAGTAGCATGGGCTGCATTTTGCCGCCGGTATCGGTGGCGCGCGCCCACACCTCGTAGTACCCTTTTTTGGGGAAGGACACCTCCGCCTGCCAGTGCTGCCAGGCGAATCGGTTGGCCGGGCGTTCCAGGCGGCAGGGCTGCCAGGACATCCCGAAATCGATGGAGACGTGCATTTCCTTTACTTCCAGGTCGCCGGCCCAGGCGTGGCCGCGCAGGGGCAGTTGTTGGCCCTCGCGGATCATGGCGCCCGTTCTGGGGTAGGTGATGAGCGACTTGACCGGCATGGATTCGATGATGCACATGTCTTCGTCGGCCACCTTGGCGCCGGGCGCCACCGGGTTGCAGGGTACGCGGTAGGACTGCCCGCCCATCTTTTCCCCGTCGTGCACCTTATTGCGGATGACGATGCGCTCCAGCCACTTGCCCGAGCAGCTGGCGGGCCAGCCGCCGACCACCAGCCGCAGGGGGTAGCCGTTGAGCCAGGGCAGGGGCTCGCCGTTGAGGCTCCAGGCCAGGAGCGTCTCGGGCTCCATGGCCTTGGCAAGGGGCACGCCCCGGGAAATGGGCTCCTTGCCGGGGTCGCCGCTGGCGTGGGTATCCTTGCCGTAGTAGCCGATGTAGACGGCGTCGCTTTTCAGCCCGGTATCCTGCAGTACGTCGCGCAGGCGCACGCCCGTCCAGGCGGCGCAGCCCACCGCGCCGACGGACCATTGGTTGCCCTTGGCAGGCGGGTTGAACTCCTTGCGGCCGTTGCCGCCGCATTCCAGCGCCATCTGCAGAGTGACATTTTCAAAACGGCGCTTCAGTTCGGGCAAAGTGTAGGTTTTCTTCTGCCGGGCCGATTCCCCTTCGATGGTGAGCGTCCAGGTGTCCGGGTTGATGGCTTCCATCTCGGGCGGAATGCCGTTGTTGCGGACGAAGAATAAGTCCGCCGGCGTCAGTTTCGGGTCCAGCAGGTGGGCCGGCGTTTCGGCATTGACGGGGCGGTCGTTGAGCACGACGAGCTCCGGGTGCTTGCCGGGCAGCTGAAAGGGCTCGTCGGTATGTGCCAGAGCCGCCGGGATCATCCCTTCCGGGAAGTGCTCCGCGAATACCATCTCGCTGCCCAGGGCGAGGCTCATGGCCGCCAGGGCGCTCTTCTGCAGAAAACCGCGGCGGGTCATGGGGTGGGCGGTGCGGCCCCAGAGGAGGCGGTCGGCCTCTTGGGGGCCTTTGCTGTAGAGTTTGTGGATGCCGATCTTCATGTGAGATTGTGTAAAGGTGTAGAGGTGTAAAGGTGTAAAAGTGCGGATTGGGGCGTCCCCGGTTGCTCTCATTTAAACTTTTACACGTATACACATTATTGGACTTTGGACGAACCCGGGGAAAAGTCGGAAGTGCGAAATCGGAAATCGGAATTTTTCCGGTGGAGTGCTGCCTGGATGGTGCAGGCCCCTTTCGCCGCTCACAGCCAGGCAATGTTCCGACTTCCGACTTCCGACTTCCGATTTACTCCGTCAGTCGCTTCGCTCGTGTCCGCCTTCCGATTTCCGATTTCCGCCTTCCACGTAGGACTGTCCAAAGTCCAGTTAATACGCTATTTATACCCGGCACCTCCCCCCCAGGCACATCTGCCAGTCAAGGATGCCCTGCAGCAGAAGGAAGCCGCCCAGGGCCAGCACCGTCCATTCGTGAGAGTAGAATACGAAATCGCCCAGGCAGAAAGCCCCGAAGGCCAGCTGCAGGAGGCGTACCGTATGCCAGCGCTGGCGGTGCAGCCAGCTCGTTTTTTTCTCAATTGGCCTGGGAGAAGCGTTTGGTATTTTGACCATGATACGTATCCGTTATTTTTTCTTATACTTCAATATCCCTACATTCGTCATTTCAGGCGAAAATAGTGAAAATAACATTTCCTCAAGGTGAGCCGGATCACATACCATCAGGGTAGCGGTTGCTGAGGCTAAAAAACAGAACGATGGCGACACAGGATACACCGAAACGGCCGAAGATCGTAGTACTGGACGGCCACACCCTCAACCCGGGCGACCTGAGCTGGAACAAGCTCAAGGCCCTGGGCCGAACCAGCATTTACGAGCATTCCACCCCGGAACAGATCCCGGAGCGGGCGGAGGATGCCGACATCATCCTGGTGAATAAGGCGGTGATCGACGCCAGGCAGCTTTCCCGCCTGCCGGCCCTGAAGTGCATCTGCGTGACCGCCTCCGGATACAATAATATAGATGTGGATAAGGCGGCAGAACGGAATATCCCCGTCTGCAACGCGGTAGGGTACGGCACCGACTCGGTGGCCCAGCACGTCTTCGCCCTCCTTTTGGAGCTGACGAATAAGGTACAAGCCCACCACGAAAGCGTGATGGACGGGGAGTGGGGCCGTAGCCGGGACTTCTGTTACACCCTGGGCGCCATCCCGGAACTGGCCGGCAGGGTGATGGGCATCTACGGCTTCGGGCGCATCGGGCAGCGGGTGGCGGCCATTGCCCAGGCGTTCGGCATGGAGGTGCTTTCCACCCACAAACACCCGGAGCGCGACGCCCGCCCGGGCGTTACCTTCGTGCCCATTGAAACCCTTTTCGAAAGGAGCGACGTCATCTCCCTCCACGCTCCGCTGACGGAGGAAAACGCCGGCATAGTCAACGCTGGCCTTCTGAGCCGGATGAAGCGCACGGCCTATCTCATCAACACGGGCCGGGGCGGGCTCATCGACGAAGCCGCCCTTAAGCTGGCCCTGCAGAGCGCCCAACTGGCCGGCGCCGCCCTCGACGTCCTCTCCGAAGAACCGCCCCGCAAGGGCAATATCCTCTTCGGCGCTCCCAACTGCCTCATCACGCCCCATATGGCCTGGGCTACCCGGGAAGCCCGCCAGCGCCTGCTGGATATTTCGGTGGAAAATGTGAAGGCCTTTCTCAGAGGGGAGCCGAGGAATGTAGCCGCTCCAGCCTCCCCCCTGCCCCCTCCGAAGGAGGGGGAGTTTTCAGGCAAGAGTTCCTGAATGCAGGCTCTTCCGAGGTGATCTCCATAGCAATTCCCCCTCCTTCGGAGGGGGTTGGGGGGAGGCTTTCGGAAGGGAAAGGGGGGAGGCTTTAGGGAGAGCCAGGAGCGGCCACAAACCCCTTCTGCCACACGATTCTTCCTTCCGAGATGACAATAGCGAAGTAAACGCCACGGGGCAGAGCAGGAAGCGGAACCTGGTATTCGCGTTGGCCACCGGGCAGCATTTGGGCAGCCACTTTTGTACCTCCGTTATTGAAGATGGACAGCTGTAATTCGCCAGGAAGGGCTTCCTCTTCCCACTGAAGGATAAGGGAATCGTGGGTTGTATAGAGGCTAAGCTTCGGAAAATCGGCATTCAGGCTTTCCGCTGCTGAAGGCAGGCTGTAGTCGTGCTCCATCCACCCGATGCCACCGTTGGATAGAAGGTTGTTATCGAAGTCGAAGAAGGTGGCGTGTTCCTGGTGGGAGCCCTGGCCCCAGGGGGTATAGCAGGAGGAGGACACCCAGGCCGGCTCCCAGTACACCACGCCGGCGCCGCCGTTATCTATGGTTTCCCGAGTGAGATCGATGAGCCATTGTTTTTGGGTTTCGGGGCCGACGGGCAGGTAGTCCGGGTGGGTTTCGTTGATGATGTTGACCGCGTTGTCGTTGTAGTCCAGCGTCCAGGGATATCCCGTTTCCAGGATCATCACCTCGTAGCCGGGGTAGGCGCTGCGCAACTGGGCGATGATGGCCCCGGTTTCTTCGATGGTGGCGGGCTGGTGCCAGGCCCAGTAATAGGAGATGCCCATGATGTCGAAGTCGGTGACGCCGTGGGCGATGAACTGCTCAAAGAACCATAGGGCAGGGGAGGGGCCGACGACGTGAAGGGCGATCTGTACCTCTTCTCCGGCATCCCGGGCGGCATCCCGGATAGCCTGCAGGCCGGTGTTGAATAAGGCGGCGTTCCTGTCCCAGTCGAGCACCCAGCCGGCGTCATTTTCTTCGTAGGAAAGCAGGATTCCCCGGTTGGTTTCATTGCCCAGCTGTACCATTTCCGGTAGCAGGCCTTCCTGGTGAAGGCCGGACAAGGCGCCATACAGGTAGTTGTACAGAGAATCCTGCAGGAGCGGCAGGTTGTCCGTTATTTCCTGCCAGGCGGCGGGCGCCCACTGCCGGGAGGGGTCCGCCCAGAAGTCCGACAGGTGAAAATTGAGCAACACTGCCATGCCGGCTTCCCGGGCCCGGCGGATGCTGTGCTTCACATCATCCAGGCCCGAATAGCGGTCGCCGGCGTTGAGCGTATCGTACCAGGAAGGCGTATGCCAGAGCCGCAGGCGCACCAGGTTGCAGTTGTGATCGGCGAAGATCTGGTACGGATCCTTAGGCGCGCCGTTTTCCCGGTACACAACGCCGCAATCCTCCATCTCGTTGACGTAAGACAGGTCGGCCCCGAAATAGAAGGGTTGGGCTTGGAGCGGTGGGAGAAAAAGGAAAAAGCAGGAAAAAGCAATGAGGGGGGCTGATGGGCAGAGCATAACAGGTTGGTTAAGTTGATTGGGTTGAATTTGGTTGGTTAAGTTGATTGGGTTGAATAAGGCGCTAACTTAGTCAACTTTATTAACCTAACCAACCAATTTTACCCGGACTTCGGTGTGAGCTCAGTCGAACGCTGAGCCTCAGCGAAGACGGGCAACCCAATCAACCCAACCAACCCAATAAACTAATCCTCCAAAGGAGGAATGCGGAGTACCTGCCCTGGGTAGATGAGGTCGGGGTCTTTGAGCATGGGCTTGTTGGCCTCGAAGATAACGGGGTACTTCATGGCGTTGCCGTAGAACTGTTTGGCGATCTTGGAGAGGGAGTCCCCTTTTTTGACCTCGTAGAATTGAGCCTCCGCTTCCGGTTCCGGAGCGTTGACCGTCAGGCGGTCGTCCACGGCGGCGATGCCTGTGACATTGCCCAGGGCGAGGATCACCTTTTCACGTTCGGCCTGAGAGTCCACTTCTCCGGAGACAATGGCCGTGTCGCCCTCCAGGCTTACCTGCAGGTTCTTCACATTCAGGCCGAGGCCTTCCACGGCGGTTTTCAGCAGGGCGGCCTTCTTTTGGGCGAGTATCCCGGCATCCGGTTTACTGCTGGTTTCCGTAGTTTTCGGGGCTGCTTCCTCTTCTTTGCTAAAGAGTTTGGCGCCGGCATTCTTCAAAAATGAAAAAATTCCCATGGTTTATTATTTAGTTAAAAAATTCGTTTTCCTACAGGGTAAACAATTATGGAAGACAAAAATTTTTCAATGGAAAACTGTCACAGATCTCGGTTTTTTTTCTCAGTCCTGTGACAATTTTTATTGCCTTTCCCTGCTCATTGATGCCCTGTGGCGCGGCTGTCTTCCGTTATCGGCGGGCATCCTGAGTAAAACCTTCAATGCAGGGGCAATTCCTGCAGTTGGGGGCGTAAAGCAATTGTTGGACAGGACAATGTCACTTTTTTTACAGTTGGCCCCCAAAAAATTTGGAAGGTTCCCACAATTTATATTACTTTTGAGCACTACCAATAATTTTCTTCACTCTATCAGAGAGAGCGCGTTAGTGAGAGGCCCCAACATCCTCTGTTGGGGCTTTTTTATTGTTCTTTCCAGTCGAGTTCCACGAAAAAGGACGTTCCCTCCCCTTCCCGGCTTTCGAACCATATCTTTCCGCCCAGCAGGTCGATATAGCGTTTGACGATGTTGAGGCCCAGGCCGGTGCCTTGTATATTGACGGAGTTGGCGGCGCGGAAGAAACGGGTAAACAGGTGCTTCTGGTCTTCTTCGGGGATACCGATGCCCTCGTCCCGGATGGTTGCGCCGATATGCTGCCCCTCCTGTTTCAGGCCGAAATATACGGCGCTCCCATCGCCGGAGTATTTGATGGCGTTGGACAGCAGGTTGATGAAGATATTTTTGAGTATCTTTTTATCCAGGAATATTTCGGGTTTCCCATCCGGAAAATCGGCCTTTATTTTCTGGCCCGGCCTAAGCAGGCTGTGCATTTCTTCGACCACCTCCCGCCCCAGTTCTTCGAGGGTGAAGTAGACGGGGTTGATCTGTATCTTGCCCTCCTCCAGTTTGCTGAGCGACAGGAAGTCGCCCAGTATACCGGTGAGGTTGGTCACCGCCGATTTGATGCGGCGCAGGTGTTTGTCGCGTTTTTCCTGCTGTTCGCTCTTGGTGTAGAGGCTCAGCAGTTCGGAAGAGGAGGCGATGGTGGTCAGCGGGGTGCGGAATTCATGGGAGGCCATAGAGACGAAGCGGGACTTGAGCTCGCTGAGTTCCTTTTCTTTTTCCAGGGACCGGCGCAGTTCCTCCTGGTTTTGGCGCAGGGCGGCCTCGGCGGCTTTGCGTTCTTTGATCTCCCGTTCGAGCTTGATGTTGGACTGCAGCAGTTTGTTGACCACCTCGGTCAGTTTTTCGGTGCGCTCTTCCACCTTTTGTTCCAGTTCCTTATTGAGGTGAAGGATGCGGGCTTCGGCCCGTTTCTGCTCGGTCAGGTCGTGGATCACGCCGGCGAAGAGCACCTTGCCTTCGAGTTCTACCCGGCTGACGCCCAGCTTAAAGGGGAAGCGGCTTCCGTCTTTGCGCAGCCCTTCGACCTCCCTGCCGACGCCGATGATCTTGCCGATCCCGGTAGACAGGTAGTTGGAAATGTAGCCATCGTGCTGTTTGGCGTGGGGCGCGGGCATCAGCATATTGACATTCTGCCCTTTCATTTCTTCTTTGGCGTACCCGAACAGCTCGGAGGCGGCCTGGTTGGCCATCTGCATGATGCCCTGTTCATTGATAAGGATAATGCCGTCGACGGCCGTATTGATCACCGCCTCCAGGGTCTTTTGGCTTTGCCGCAATTCCCGGTTGGCCTTTTCCTGCTCGGTCACATCCTGGAACAGGAGGAGAATTAGCGATTCGTTCAGGGCGGGGATGAGGGTGGTGGCCACCTGCAGCGAAAGGGTGGAGTCGTTCTGCCGGGCCACTTCAATGGTGAATGTACTGCGCTTTTCCCGAGGCGCCCTGGACAGTTTTTCCTCCAGTTTTTCAAAAGTCTGCGGGGTCCTGGGGCTCCGGGAGAAGGGCCCGGACAGGAGGAATTCCTCTTCGGTTTGTGCGCCGAAGAGGCGAAGCAGTTCCCGGTTGCATGTTACAGGTTTTTGCTGGACGAAGCTGTAGATGAGGATGCCCACGGGCATCCATTCGAACATATGGGCGTATACTTCCAGGCTTCGGGCAATAGAAGATTCCTGGTGCAGCATCAGGAAAAAGGTGCGGCGCCCCTCCTGTTTTTCCCCCTGCCGGATGGTGTAGGAGACGGTAAATTCCTCTTCATTTTTGCAGACGGCGGTAATTTGGCCCTGTTCGGCGCCATCCTTGCCGGGGCCGGGGAAGCGCAGGCCGGGGAAGGGCCTGCTCAGCGGCTGCCCGTCCAACTGGCCGGGGGCGTACCCCAGCAGGGAGGCTGCATAATTGTCGGCAAACAGGATCTGCCCGTCATCTCTAACAACAAGGATGCCGTTGATGTGCGTATTGAGAAAACTTTCGAAATCAAACCCTTTTTCCAACAGATCGATCATCTCGACGGACGGTTTCATCATAAAACAGCTGTAAAATAACCCTTGATTGATAAAACTCAGAGCCTTCTCTGATAAATATCATTTATTTCTTATCCCAAAAAGGCGCACTTTGCGTCAATGTATAAACCAAAATAACCATGATCAGGATACAAGTACTAGGACTGGGCAACAGCCAGCACCGCAAACTGAGCAGCAACCTGCGCTCGGCCCTGGAGAGTGTTGGCGTATCCGCTGAAGTGGAGCAGGTGACCGAGGTGGATGACATCCTGCGGTATAAGGTCGGCTCCATCCCCGCCATCCTGTTCGATGGGCAGGTACTCTTCGAGAACGGGCACATGCCCTCCATCGAAGAGTTGCGCGAAGTGCTCTCCGTTGTTGCCTCCGCCGGTTGACTTTTCAATTGTTCAATGTTCGAGGTTCCATGTTCAATGCCCTCAAGGCGCTGGGCTCCGAACCTTGAACTTCAAGTGCTTCCCCTCAATATCCCAGTATCTTCATCATTTCTTCCGCCGTTTGTTCCGGCTGATAGAGCTTATCCACGATATTGCCCTGGGCATTTTTGTAGATGATCACGTGTTTGGGCGAGGGGATCAGGCAGTGCTTGATCCCGCCGTAACCGCTGATGGCATCCTGATAGGCGCCGGTGTGGAAAAAGCCCAGGTAGAGCGGCTCGGGGTCGCTGGGGCTGTAAGCCGGGAGGTATACCTGGCTTTCGTGCACTTCGGAGTTGTAATAGTCGGAATTGTCACAACTCAGCCCCCCGATATTGGCCCTTCGGTATTCGTTGTACCACTTGTTGACCGGCAGCAGGATAAAGCGCTCGCCGATGCCCCAGGTGTCGGGCAGCGTCGTCATCAGGGAATTGTCGATCATATACCACAACTCGGCGTCGTTCTGCAGCTTCTGCCCCAGCACCGAAAAAATGGTGGCGCCGCTTTCGCCGACGGTATACTTCCCGAATTCGGTAAAAATATCCGGTTCGGGGATCTCCTCCTCTTCGCAGGCCTGCAGGATCAGGCTGACGATCTCCTTAACCATATATTTATAGTCGAACTCGAAGCCCAGGGAATTGCGGATGGGCATGCCGCCGCCGATGTTGATGGCCTTCAGGTCCTTGCTGTGGCGTTTGAGCTCGCCGTAGAGTTTGATGGCCTTTTTGAGCTCTCCCCAGTAGTAGAGCGTGTCCTTGATGCCCGTATCCACGAAGAAGTGAAGCATTTTGAGCTGGAACTTGGGGTTGTCCTTGATCCGCTCTTTGAAGAAGGGCACCACATCGGCATTGCGGATGCCGAGGCGCGAGGTATAGAACTCGAAGTTGGGCTCTTCTTCGGTAGCCACCCGGATGCCGATCTTGCAGGCGCCTTTGACGTGCTGCTCGTAGTAATCCAGCTCGCCCATGTTGTCGAGCACAGGGATCACATTCTCGAAACCGCTGTTGATCAGCGCGGCGATCTTCTCCAGGTAATCGGGCGTCTTAAAGCCGTTGCAGACAATGACCGTCTCTTCGGTAAGCCTGCCTTTCTTGTGGAGGCGCCGGATGAGGTCGATGTCAAAAGCAGAGGAGGTCTCCAGGTGTACATTATGCCGCAGTACTTCGTTGAGCACGTAGCTGAAGTGGCAGCTCTTGGTACAGTAGCAATAATAGTATTTCCCCTTATAGCCTATGGATTTCATGGCCCGGGTGAACATGTTGCGGGCCTTTTTGACCTGGGAGCCGATCTTCGGCAGGTAGGTCAGCTTCAGGGGAGTGCCGTATTTACGGATCAGGTAAATAAGGGGCACCCCGTTAAAAACCAGGTACCCATCTTCAATGTCGAAGCCCTCCTGAGGGAAGTAGAAGGTCTGGTCAATGAGATCAAAGTATCGGTTGGTAACTGCCAATTTGCCTGTATTTTTTTTAATCTGGCGTAAATGGATGAACTTCAGTGCCCTGAACCGGCTTTCCAGTGGCAGAGCGCTGCAAAAGTAGTTGTAAATTCTGAGAAATGCTCAACGCAAAGCTGCTATTTCTAAAGACTATCTCTACCTTTGCCGTCCAAAATATTGGTACTATGGAAAAACTGGACGCCCTCAACCAGGTGGCGGAATTCCACCGCACCTTCCGGCACCCCGTCGAACCCCGCCCGCTCATCCCCTCCGAACAGCGCTGCCGCCTGCGCGTCGCGCTACTGGCCGAAGAACTCAAAGAGCTGCAAAAGGCCATCGAGGACCGCGATATCGTCGAAGTGGCCGATGCCCTGTGCGACCTGCAGTACGTACTCTCCGGGGCCGTCCTCGAATTCGGGCTGGGCGAAAAGTTCAAAGCCCTCTTCGACGAAGTCCAGCGCTCCAATATGAGCAAAGCCTGCGCCACCCGCGAGGAGGCCGAGGCCACCGAAAAATATTACCGGCAGGAAAGGGGCGTCGACTGCTATATCACCGAAGCCGACGGCCACTGGCTCGTCTACCGCCGTTCAGACAACAAGACCCTCAAGTCTATCAACTATTCTCCGGCGGACCTGGAGGGGATACTGAAAGGTGTATAGGTGTTTTATGGCATTTGTGCATTAGCCGGGCCAAGCCGCCGAATACACGGATGCACGAATGCCCCCCAAATGTCTTCCACCCGAAAAACAAGCTGAATTTCTGCCGGGCGGGTATCCATTCTTCCGGAAAGTTGTACTTTGTACGGGTTATCAGTATAGAGCACCCTCACAATAAAAACCCGGCTATGAAGATTCTTTACAACATCCTCTGGATGGCCTTTATCCTTCTTTTCGTCCTCCCCCAGCCGGTGGATGCCCAGGGGTATCGCCGGCGCCGCCAACAGCAGCGGTTCAAGGCGGGCCTGCTGCTGGGGGGCAACCTTTCGCAGATAGACGGCGACCGCTACTCGGGCTTCAACAAGGCCAACCTGCAATTCGGCGTATCCGGCGCCGCCATTTTCAGTAAGCAAGTGGAACTGGGCGTCGAGTTCCTCTATGCCGGCAGGGGGAGCAGGATCGAAAGCAGGAGGAACGACCCGCTGGAAGAGAAAGACCGGGAGATCAACCTTCGCTACATGGAGGTGCCCATCCTTTTCCGGTACCGGAGCAAGCCCGAGGCGCCTTCTTCCTTTTTCGAGGCGGGTTTTTCCTTCGGCCGGATCATCCGTTCAGAAGTGACGGAGCCGACTGCGCCCGCCGACGGCTTTGTTTTCCGCGACCTGGAGCCGGAGTTTAATAAGAATGAGCTTTCCCTGCTGGGCAGCTACGGGTATCGGGCTTCCCGCCATCTGTTTTTCAAATTCCGCTTCGGTTTTGCTTTGACCCAATTCTATGACAACCCCAGGCCTAAGGAAGAAGCGCCGGGCGGCAGCATCTTCGGCGGGGCCACCGCCGACCGCATCGAGTTCTTGCGCAATTACTACATGGCGCTAATGGCGCATTATCAGTTTTGAATTGTATTTTTGCCGCGTTCGCTCCGGACGGGGTTGTTAAAAATCCCCGTGGGTGGATAGTACACTGATTTATGAAGATCAGTTATGATTCATTAGGATCTTGCATCCTGAGTGTTACGATCCTAGGAAATCTTAATTTGCCCTAACGGATCCCTGGCTGCCTGTGGTAGCAGTGTACTATACCTTTTTGCACAACCCCGTGTCAAAACCACTGATATGCCATATTCCAATACCGATGCCTTCCGCGGCTTTATGCTTTTTTTTCTGCTGGCTGCCTTTCTTCCAGCCACCCTGCCCGGCCAGGGCAGCGGCCTGCCTCTGGGCAACCCCGCCTACCACATCCTGGACCGGCTCGAAATCAAGACAGGGCGCCCTACGCCTTACCACTCTTCCCTCAAATACTATCTGCGCAGCGATGTGGCGGCTTACGCCCTGGGCATCGATACGGCCCTCATCCCGCTGACGATCAAAGACCGGCGCGACCTGTACTACATCTTCCGGGACAATAACGAGTGGCTTGTCACTTCCCGTTTTCCCACCCGCATTGCCGGCCCGCGGGAGAGCATCTATTCCGACACCATCATCACCCAGGTGGAGGCCAGCATGGAGAACCCGCGCTATACCATACGGGAAAAGCCCTACCTGGGCTTCCTGTATCCCACCCCCGCCAACATGATCGAGGTGAACGACAAGTTCTTCCACATCCGGGCCAACCCGCTGCTGGATTTCAAACTGGCCAAAGAGCAGAATGACAGCGAGCTGATCTTCACCAACCTGCGGGGGGTGGAACTGCGCTCGGGGATCGACGACCGCATCTTCCTCTATTTCAATATCACCGAGACACAAGCCCGTTTTCCGGACTACGTCAATCAGCGCATCGCACGCGACCGGGCCCTGCCCGGAGCGGGGCTGTACAAGGGGTATAAGAGCCGGGTCTTCGATATTACCAACGGTTATGATTACCTCAACGGGCAAGGCTACCTGGCCTTCAACCTCACCCGCCACGTCGGGCTGCAGTTTGGCTACGGGCGCAACTTTATCGGCAACGGCTACCGCTCTATGCTGCTGTCCGATTTTTCCAACAATTACCTCTACCTGAAGGCCAACTGGCGGGTGTGGAAGCTGCACTACCAGAACCTCTTCCTGGAGCTTGCCGCCCAGTCGAACGCCGGCCTGGGCGCCAATGAGGTGCTGCCCCGAAAGTACATGGCGGCCCACTACCTGAGCTTCCAGGCGCTGCCCAACCTGAGCTTCGGCATCTTCGAAGGCGTCGTCTTCGACCGCATGGACGGGGGCTTCGAATTCCAGTACCTCAACCCGGTGATCCTTTACCGCGCCGTCGAACACGGCCTGGGCAGCCCCGACAACGTACTCATCGGCCTGGATGCCAAATGGAACTTCCTGAACCGCTTCCAGCTCTACGGCCAGCTGATGCTCGACGAATTCAAGTTCAACGAGCTTTTCATCGAACGGCGCGGATGGTGGGCCAATAAGTATGGTGTGCAGGCGGGGCTGAAATACATCAACGCCTTCGGCCTGGATCATCTCGACCTGCAGGCCGAATTCAACCAGGCGCGCCCCTATACCTATACCCATCGCGACAGCTCCTCCAGTTATACACACTACAACCAGCCGCTGGCCCACCCTCTGGGCGCCAACTTCCGCGAAGCGCTCTTCATTGCCCGCTACCAGCCCTTTAAGAAAGTATGGCTGGAAGGGCGCTTCATCCGCGCCGAGTTCGGGGAAGACGGCAGCCGACAGGAAAACTGGGGCGGCAACCTGCTCAAATCCCACGACAGCCGGCCGCAGGAGTACAATAACGTGATCGGGCAGGGCATCACCGCCACCACCAGCCTGCTGGGGTTGGATGTCACCTACGGCCTGGCCCACAATGTCTTTATCGACCTGCATTACTTCTACCGAAAAAAAGACAGCGAGGACGACAGGCTGGACGACACCACGCAGTACTTCGGCGGGGGCGTGCGCATCAACATCGCGAAGCAGCGGATGGATTTTTAGGCGTTTTCGAATAGGATATCCATAGTGAAGGCGTTGTCGACCAGCCCTATGCTGTGCTTGTTGGGGGTGATGCCAAAGCTGGTGATCAAAGTGAGGAAAACCTGCTTATGGGTTTTGGTTACGTCAATAAAAGTAGACACTTTGTTTCGTAGGTTCTCCGCATCTGCTTTGGTAAGGCTGACGGCGCCCCATGAGCTGGTTTGGCATGTTTTTCGGATTTATATCTAGCGAAATATACTTAAAGATACATGGATTTCGCCAGGTATATATCTTTTTTGCAAATCTTTCCCTCTTTCCACGCTACTGGGGGCGTTCCGTTTGGCGTCGCTGGGAATGAAATAGCCTTTTCCTTCTTTCGGGGTGTTGGGGTAGGGCACAAATTCTCCGTGGCCGGAAAAGTAGATAAACAGTTGTTCGTCGTCCGCAAACCGCTTATTCAGGTATTGCTGGATGGTTTGATGGATTTTGTCCAGAGAGGGGTTTCTGATGAGGGTTTTAGTAAAACCATACTTGTGTTCCAATACCCGATTTGTGAGCAAATTCCTCTTTTCCTTTGTTCAAGTAACAAACCAACCCAGAACAACACATGCCCAGGCAAGACTACCCGCTCATTTCCGATTACGGCCTGATCGGCAATTTGCACACTACCGCTCTGGTTTCCATTGACGGCTCTATTGATTTTATGCCGTTCACCCGTTTCGACTCGCCCACCATCTTCGCCGCCCTGCTCGACCGGGAGAAGGGGGGCAGTTTCCGCATTGAACATACCGATAGCGCAGTGCGCCTCAAGCAACTGTATCTTCCGGACACGGCGGTCCTGCTCACCCGCTATCTCTCCGAGGCCGGTATGGCGGAGCTGACCGACTTCATGCCGGTCAAGGAAGAAGAAGAAAAATGCTCGGTGGTGCGCATGCTGCGCTGTATCAAGGGAAAGCTGGAATTCAGGGCCGTTTGCCGGCCGCGCTTCGACTACGCCCGCTCTGTACCGTCCATGGAGCTGGAAGGGCCCGGGGCCGTGCTCATGGCCAATGACAGCGGCAGCTTCCAGGTGCGCCTGCGCAGCGATGCGGAGCTGGAGGTCGCCGATGGGGAAATAGAAGCCAATTTTACCCTGGAGGAAGGCCAGTGTATCTCTTTTGTCCTGGAAGCCGTCAACCCCGAGGATCCGGAGCCGGAACGCGATCTGTACTACTATTGTAACACCGCATTCGAAAACACCATCAACTTCTGGGAAGAATGGATCGGCCAGGCCGAGTACAACGGGCGCTGGGAAGAGATCGTCCACCGTTCGCTCATCACCCTGAAACTGCTGACCTCTTACCGCTATGGCTCCACCGTGGCGGCCGCCACTTTCGGCCTGCCGGAGGCCATCGGCGGGGTCCGCAACTGGGACTACCGCTACACCTGGATCCGGGACGGGGCCTTTTCCATGTACGCCTTCGTGCGCATGGGGTTCCGCGAAGAGGCCGGGGCTTTTATCCAGTGGATCAAGGAACGCTGCCAGGGCCTGGAAAACGCCGCGAAAATACAGCTGATGTACGCCGTAGACGGCAGCTCGGACCTCGATGAGCACACCCTCGATCACCTGGAAGGGTACCGGGGCAGCCGGCCCGTACGGGTGGGCAATGCCGCCTCCAAACAATTCCAGCTCGACGTATACGGAGAGCTGATCGACACCATTTACCTGTATAACCGCCACAACGATTCCATCACCTACGAATTCTGGGTGGAAGTGCGGGAGATCGTCGATTTTGTTTGTAAGAACTGGAAGCGCAAGGGCCATGGCATCTGGGAGGTGCGCAGCGAAACCAAGGAGTTCCTCCACTCGAAGGTGATGAGCTGGGTGGCCATCGACCGCGGCATCCGCATCGCCGAAGCCCGGTCTTTCCCCGCCCCCCTGGAGCGGTGGCGACAGAGCCGGGACGATATCTACGAAGACATATACTACAACTACTGGAATGAGGACAAGCAGGCTTTCGTGCAGTATCGGGGCGCCGACGCCCTCGACGCTTCCGCCCTGCTCATCCCCCTGGTGCGCCTGCTGAGCCCCTACGAGAAGCGCTGGCAGTCAACCCTGAAAGCCATCGAAAGAGAGCTGGTTACCGATACGCTGGTGTACCGCTACCGCACCGAAGACGGAGCGGAGGACGGCCTGGAAGGCCCGGAGGAAACCTTCTCCATGTGCTCTTTCTGGTACATCGAGAACCTGGCCAAGGCCGGGCAGACCGATAAGGCCCGCCTCTACTTCGAAAAGATGCTGGGCTACGCCAACCACCTGGGCCTGTTCTCCGAGATGATCGCCCTCAACGGCGAACAGGTCGGCAACTTCCCCCAGGCCTTCACCCACCTGGCGCTGATCAGCGCCGCCTATCAGCTGGAGCACGTGATGGAGGGAGGGCGGCAGTAACCCAGCCGGGCTACCTTTAGGCCTTTACCGTAAGACTAAAATTTTCCTGAATGTAACGTTTTGCGTAGCTGAAAAGACGTTTGTCCTGATTCAGCGACGAAAGGCTGACGTTCTACTTGGTTCGCCAAAATTTTTTGGCGTCGAAGACGATAACCTCCTGCACGCTTAAAACTGATGGGCCAATTTCCGAAAAATTACTGATGATGTTGATTGTTGATTGTTTCTACGCTCCTTCTATTCCTATACTAGATGATAGGCGCCCTGCTGACAAGGATCGAAAAATGCTAGTGCGCCTTTAGCGCCGCAGGTTAAAGCTCTATGTTTTTGGGCTGGAGCGCGGACTTCCAAGTCCGCGAATATGATCGATTCAGCGGGCCTGGAGGCCCGCGCTCCAGTTAGTTTACAATATAAGTTTTCAATCTGCGGCGCTATCGGCGCACCTTCAAATGTTAAGTTTCTGTGAAACTCACGATTTCCCGGCATTCCTCCCCAAATCCCCTTACCTTTGCGCGCTTATTTGAAAAACGGCTGCCTGTCTGAGGTGGGACACCATTGATAGCCAAAAGGTTGCGGATCGTCTTAAGCCATTCCGACTTTTTACCCGGCCGAGGCACGAGGACGGGCCGCGTTCCGACTTCCGACTTTGTTCAGCCGAAAAAACGCATTCTATGTTGACAGTTCAGGGCTTAGGCCTTCAGTACGGCAAGCGCATTCTTTTCGACGAGGTAGATCTCAAATTCACCCGCGGCAACTGCTACGGCGTCATCGGCGCCAACGGGGCCGGCAAGACTACCTTCCTGAAAATCCTCTCCGGGGAGATCCCGGCCATGCGGGGCAGCGTGAGCCTCGAGCCCGGCAACCGCATGGCGGTGCTGAAGCAGAACCACTTCGAGTTCGAAGAAAAGGAAGTATTGAACACCGTCATGATGGGCCACCGGGAGCTCTACGACATCATGGTGGAAAAGAACGCCATCTACATGGACCCCGATGCCACCGAGGCCGACGGCATGCGCGCCGCCGAGCTGGAGAACAAATACGGCGAAATGGGCGGATGGACGGCCGAGAGCGACGCCGCCGAACTGCTCAGCAATATGGGCGTAAAGGAAGAGCTGCATTACAAACAAATGAAGGAACTCAACGGCCCGGACAAGGTGAAGGTCCTACTGGCACAGGCCCTGTTCAACAATCCCGACCTCCTGCTGCTCGACGAGCCCACCAACGACCTGGACGCCGAAACGGTGGCCTGGCTGGCCGATTTCCTGGCCGATTTCAAGAATACGGTCATCGTCGTCTCCCACGACCGCTACTTCCTGGATATGGCCTGCACGCACATGGTGGACATCGACTTCCAGCGCATGCGCATTTTTACCGGCAACTACACCTTCTGGTACGAATCGAGCCAGTTGATGGCCCAGCAGATGGCCAACAAGAACAAGAAGATCGAGCAGAAGCGCAAGGAGATGATGGAGTTCATCCAGCGCTTTAGCGCCAACGCCTCCAAGTCGAAACAGGCCACCTCCCGCAAAAAGGCCCTGGAGAAGCTCAACCTGGAAGACATACAGCCCTCCAGCCGCAAGTATCCCTACATCAGCTTCCAGATGGAGCGCGAGCCGGGCGGGCAGATCCTGAAAGTGGACAAACTGGGGCACACCGCCACCGACGGCACTTCGCTCTTCGGGCAGGTGTCCTTCACCATTAACCAGGGCGAGAAGATCGGCCTGGTCAGCCGGGAAGCCTCGGCCATGACGGCCTTCTTCGAGGTGCTGGCCGGCAGGGCGGAAGCGCATACCGGTACGATCGAGTTCGGCAAGACCATCAAGGTGGGCTACCTGCCCAACGAAAATGAGGAATATTTTGCCGGCGCCAACGATATGGACCTCATCAACTGGCTGCGCCAGTACTCGGAAGAAAAGGATGAGCAGTTCCTGCGCGGCTTCCTCGGCCGCATGTTGTTCTCCGGGGAAGAGGTGTATAAAAAGGCCTCCGTCCTGTCGGGAGGGGAGAAGGTGCGCTGTATGCTCTCCCGCGCTATGCTTCAGCAGCCCAACTTCCTGCTGCTGGACGAGCCCACCAACCACCTCGACCTGGAATCCATCACCGCCCTCAACAACGCCCTGCGCGACTTTAAAGGCAACCTCATCTTCACCTCCCACGACCACCAGTTGATGCAGACGGTGGCCAACCGCATCATCGAGATCACCCCCAACGGCATCATCGACCGCCTGATGAGCTTCGAAGAGTTCCTCGACTCGGAGGAGGTGAAAAGGCAAAGAGAGGAGTTGTATAAGGGTGTGCCGGTTTGAGGGAGTGAAGGAGTGAATGGGTGGGGCATGCCTTCAGGGTACTAAGTTGCGATCAATTATTTCCGCCCTTTGTTTGCCCCAAACCCTTTAACCTGCCGGGTTTCAGCCAGGCATGGGTTCCTGCCAACCCGGCAGCGTTTATCGAAGTAACACCTGCATTTAATATTTCCGATGTTTATATTCTTGGTGGAGAGGTTTCACCCCCCGCGTTCGAGGCCGTTACTTTTGTAATTATGATTTTTGTAATCGTTATATTTATAATCATTACTTTAATAACGATTACAAAAGTAATGATCATATTTGTAATGATTATTTTTGTAACGGTATCACTCAATCACTCAATCACTCATTCCTCCTCCAAGATATCCTTCACCCGCCCCACTTCCCCCGTCTCCAGCCGCACTTTGATGCCATGCGGGTGGCTGGGAGATTTGGTGAGAATTCTGTCGACGTATCCTTCGGTGAGCGCGCCGGTGCGCTGGTCCTCCTTCATGACGATGCGGACGAGCATGCCGGGCTTGATACTGGAGCGTTTGGTGCCATCCATGTTTTTTGCGTAAAGATAGTTAATTGCTTCGCTTGCCCTACAGCGCCCCACAATTAACTATATTTGCGCCATGATACAGATCGGCCGATACCAGTTGCTTACCGCCATTCGCAGCACCCCGCACGGTATGGTGCTGCAGGACGCCGAGGGCGACGACGTCCTCCTTCCCAAAAAGTACTCGCCCGAGAGCCTTGCGCCCGGCGACGAGATCGACGTCTTCGTCTACACCGATTCTGAAGACTGGCCGGTGGCCACCACCCAGAAGCCCAAGGCCATCCTGGGTGAATTTGCCTACCTGCAGGTTAAGGAAGTCGTACCTTTCGGCGCCTTCCTCGACTGGGGGCTGGACAAGGACCTGCTGGCGCCTTTCGCCGAGCAATCAAAAAAGATGGAGCGGGGAAAGTACTACCTCGTCTACCTTATGCTCGATGAGCAAACCGACCGCCTCATCGCTTCCAGCAAACTGAGCAAGTTTCTGGAAACGGAAAACATCGAGCTCTCAGAAGGCCAGGAGGTGGACTTACTCATCGGCCCGCAGACGGATATCGGCTACAACGCCATCATCAACAACCGCTACCGGGGCCTGCTCTACAAAAGCGACCTGTTCCGCCCCGTGCAACCAGGCGGCCGCACCAAAGGGTATGTCAAAACCATCCGGCCCGACAAGAAGATCGACCTCACCCTCCAAAAGCCCGGCTACGCCCATGTAGAGCCCAATGCTGAAAAGATCTTGCAACTACTGGAAAAGAACAACGGATTCCTGGATCTGCACGATAAGAGCAACCCGGCGGAGATCACCGCCCGTCTCCACATGAGCAAGAAAACCTTCAAAAAGGCCATCGGGGCGTTGTATAAGCAGCGGTTGATCCGGATTGAAGAAGATGGGGTGTATCTGGTGGGTGATGTTTGATGTTTGATGTCTGATGTTTGATTTTTGATGTGGGAGGTGTGATATTTCTAATTTTACAATCCTATTACACCCCTTTGTATTTTTGACAAAAATCCTCCCAACCACCTGACCATTATCATTGTTTAACACCCGAGATTTTATCGTAAATTTGGGGTAGAATTGCCTAACCAAGTAACAACGAAATCGACCAATGAATAAGACTGCACCATTCGACCGCTTTGTCAATCGCCATATCGGTATCGCCGAAGAAGGCCTGCCGGAGATGCTTCAGGCCATCGGCGTAGATTCCCTGGATCAGCTCATCGACGAAACCGTTCCGCCTGCCATCCGGATGGGTAAGGAGCTGGGTCTGCCGGAAGCCATCACTGAATACGAACTGCTACAGGAACTCCGCGAGATAGGCGCCATGAACAAGTTGTACAAATCGTACATCGGCATGGGCTATTACGGCGCCATTACGCCTTCGGCCATTCTGCGCAACGTGTTCCAGAACCCGGGTTGGTACACCCAGTATACGCCCTACCAGGCGGAGATCTCCCAGGGCCGCCTGGAGGCGCTGCTCAATTTCCAGACCATGGTCAGCGACCTCACCGGCCTGCCCATCGCCAACGC
>JAGFJE010000195.1 GCA_024103175.1 Phaeodactylibacter sp. | reverse complement strand
GGCCCACATCAGCCTGGAACAGGAAAGCTTCAATGCCCCCGTGGAAGTCCGTATCGCCCAGCCCTTCTCCATCACTGAGCTTCGCTACACGCTCGACGGCTCCGAACCCGATGCGCAAAGCCCGGTTTTCACTGCTCCTTTTGCGCTCGCGGAATCCGCCGCCATCAAGGCCGCCATCTTTCGGGAAGGCAAACGGATCAGCCAAACGGCCGCCGCCCAGGCCAGGATCAGCCCTCACATCAAATCCGTTTCCCTCCTTACGCCCCCCTCGGAAAAATACCCGGCCAAGGGCGCCCTAACCCTGCTCGACGGCCCCAACGGAACACCCGGCGCCCAGGGCAGCCACTGGCTTGGCTATGAGGAAGGAGACTTTGAGGCTATCGTCGAACTGAAGAAAGAACGCCCCGTCAATGAAGCCGGCATCCGCTACCTGAGCAATACCGGCGCCTGGATATTTCCGCCCACCCGCATTGAAGTCAGCTTTTCCAGTAACGGGAAGGAGTTTACGAATGCAATTGAACAGGACTTTCCACCGCTTCCGGGGCCGGAAGAACCGGAAGCCGTCGCCTGGAAAACGACGGTGGACGGCCAGAAAGCCCGATTCGTAAAATACAGAGCAGTAAATACCGGCCAGTGCCCGGACTGGCATATGGGCAAGGGAGAAAAAGCCTGGCTTTTTGTAGATGAAATTTTTGTAGATTAGCCAAAACAACAGCCATGAAACTCAAAAACACCTTAACCCTGGCCCTGACGGCCCTCGCCCTCCTCTTCCTGGGCGCCCTTTTCTACAGTTTCCAACCCTCCAACTCCGATCTGGCCAAAGCCTTTATCGATTCCCTTAAGCCGGAACAACGAGCAAAGGTACTCTTGGAGATGGACGACAGCCAACGCTACAACTGGCACTTCTTCCCCGGGAGGATGCTGCCCCGGGCGGGAGTCACGCTGAAAGAGCTGAACGGCCAACAGAAGGACTTGCTCCACCAACTGCTGCAGGCCTACCTGAGCGAAAAGGGCTACGCCAAAACCAAAGAGATCATCGGGCTGGAAAGTGTGCTCGCTGAACTGGAAAACAACCCGGGCTTCCGCGACCCCGAAATGTACTTCGTGGCCTTCTATGGTGAACCCTCCGAAGACAGCGTATGGGGCTGGAATTTTCAGGGCCACCACATCGCCCTACACTTCACGGTGGTGAAGGACAAGATCTCCTTCTCTCCCCGTTTTCTGGGCGCCAACCCGGCCGAAGTGCGGGAGGGCCCAAAAAAGGGGCTTCGGGTACTTAAAAACGAGGAAGACCTCGCCCTCCAGCTGGTAAACAGCCTGTCGGAAGAACAACGCAAGAAGGCCATTTTCCAGCTCAGGGCCTTCGTCGACATCGTCACCGCCAATGCCGCCGAAGTGAAGCCCCTGGAGCCCGTCGGAATCCCGGCAAAGGATATGGATACCGGGCAGCGCACCCTGCTGGAAGCCCTCATCTTCGAGTACGCCTCCACCGCGCCAGAAGACATTGCTAAAGAGCGCATGGAAAAGATCCGCCAGGCGGATTTCGACAACATCCGCTTTGGCTGGGCAGGCGATACAGAGCTTGGCAAGCCGCATTACTACCGCATACAAAGCGGCGAATTTCTCATCGAGTTCGACAACACTCAAAATGACGCCAACCACATCCACTCCGT
>JAGFJE010000182.1 GCA_024103175.1 Phaeodactylibacter sp. | reverse complement strand
GGGCGCTATCTCTTCCATAACCTGATCGAAGATGGGCGACATTTTACCGGTTTCGGCAGTTTCGCGGAGAGCATTTTCAAAAGATTCCAGAATATCGGCTATATACTCGACATGGCCCAGCCCGGCGCCTTCCTCGAGGGTAAAGCCGGCCCGCTCCATGCCGTCCACTTCGGTCAGCATCTGCCCCATATCGCTCTGGCGCAGCTGTCGGATCTCCTCGCTGAGGCGCTCCTGTTGTTGTTTCAGCATAGCCAGCTGGCGCTCCAGGCGGCTGATCTTATGGTCCAGAGCGTCGGTGGTGGGGGCTTCTCCGTTTTCCGGCCCGCTGTCGGCTTCACCCCAGAGCTGCTCCAGGTCGATCAGCACCTGTATATCGTGCCGCTCGTAGGCTTGGTTCACCTGTTGCTGTAGCTGGTGGAACTGCTCGGCTTCCCTGGCATTGCGGGCGCGGTCGGGGTGGAATTGTTTGGAAAGGCGCAGGTAGATCTTGCGGATATCGCGTTGTTCCTTTTTGGGCGGCTCCACGCGGAACTCCCGGAAGGCATCCCGGAAGCGGGCTTCCTCTTCCTCATCGAAGGTGTGTTCGGCGGCCTGCGCTTCCATATTCGGTATCTCATCTTCGATGCCGCCGACAAAGCCGCGGTGTATCTCCTCGATCAATTCCTTGTCGCGGCGGCTGAGCCGCTTGTCCTTGCGCAACTTCTCCATGAGTTCTTTCACCCTTTTCAGGTTATTCACCAACCGCTCCTTCAGCCGGGAGATTTTGTTGAACACCTCCCGGTGTACCTCCTCCACCCGCTCCTGGGTATTACTCAGGCGCGTCTTCAGGCTCTTCAGGGTACTCCGGGTGCGCTTGATCTGGGCCTCCAGCTCTTTGATGCGGGCCTCCTTCTGCCTCATTTCCAGGCTCTTCTCTACCTTCACTTCGCTTAATTTTTTATTCTGAAATCCGGCGAAATGGATTATTCCGCCTATTTTTGGGATAAAGATAGGCTTATTGAGCTGGACTTTGGACGTACAGCCGTTTTAAAGTCGGAAGTCGGAAGTTTACCCGGAAGAGCGCAGCGAAGACGGGTCGGAAGTTTACCCGGAAGAGCGCAACGAAGACGGGGCGGAAGTTTACCCGGAAGAGCGCAGCGAAGACGGGTCGGAAGTTTACCCGGAAGAGCCCCGTACTTCAAAGAAGTCGGGGCGAAGACGGGGCGGAATGGGGGGCTAAATGGGCGCACTACGCCTGCTTTTACTCCCTGCCTGCCAGGCCGCCAAGGCTTGCCTGGCGGGTAGGCAGGCGTCAGTCGCTTCGCTCGTGTCCGACTTCCGGTTTCCGCCTTTATTCCTCAGCGTTCGACTGAGCGTTCGACTGAGCTCACGCCGAAGTCTCACGCCGAAGTCCGGGTAAAAACCCGAGAACCATGCAACGCATCCCTTCCCTTTTCATTGCCCACAGCCCGCTCGGCGGGCGCGGCGTTTTCACGGCGGCGCTCATTCCGGAGGGCGCCCTGCTCGAGGTATGCCCGGCCATCATCATGCCGGGCGAACAACGGGAGTTCATAGACCAGACCGCTCTGTATGACTATTACTTCATCTGGGGGGAGAACGACGAGCAATGCGCCATTGCTCTGGGCTACGGCTCCCTGTACAACCACTCCTTTGAACCCAACGCCGAATACCGGGCCGACTTTGAAAGCCTGACGCTCGACTTTTACGCCCTGCGGGATATCGGGGCCGGCGAAGAGATCACCGTCAATTACAATGGAGACCCGGACAACCGGGATGAGCTGTGGTTCAACGCCCGGAAGCTGGGAGGAGGGTAAAATACAAGATATGTGCTAATCTTTGCAAGATATGTGCATATCAGGGCAGCCTGAACGTCGTACCTTGCAGTGCACTTATATTATAATGGGGAATCTTTATGGCGCTCTACCTGCTTTTTAAGGGTGGAGCGCCATTTTTATTTCCGGCTTCCCCTCCCGCTCTTCCGAATTTCGTTAATTTGGGTGGCGAAACGAAAGCCACCCACATGAAAAGGTTTGAAGCCCTGGACGCCTTTCGAGGAATGACCATTTTCCTCATGATCATCGTCAACACGCCAGGAGACTGGTCGGCGACCTTTCTGCCATTACTCCACGCGCAGTGGCATGGATTCACGCCTACCGACCTGGTTTTCCCTTCCTTCCTCTTTGCCGTGGGCAACGCCCTGGTTTTTGTCAACCGCAAGTGGGCGGACAAGCCCTTCAGCGCCTACTTCATAAAGATCCTCCGGCGCACGATCATCCTTTTCCTGCTGGGCTACCTCATGTACTGGATCCCCTTTTACAAATGGACGGACGGCGGCGGCCTGATCCCCATCCACATATCGGAGACGCGCATCCTGGGCGTACTGCAGCGCATCGCCATTTGCTACTTTTTCGCATCGCTGATGATCCGCTCCCTGTCGGAACGGGCGCTGTGGGCCGGTTCGGCCGTTTTACTCATCGGCTACTGGGCCATCCTTTCTCTTTTCGGAGACTATACCCTGGAGGGCAACGCCGTCCTCAAACTGGACCGCCTGCTTCTCGGAGAAAGCCACCTCTATATGGGCGAGGGCATTCCTTTCGACCCCGAGGGCCTGCTCAGCACCCTGCCTTCCATAGTGAACGTCATCGCCGGATACCTCTTCGGCGCCTACCTCGTGCGCGGGGCCATCGATTATGAAAAGGTGGCCAAGACAATGCTGGCGGGCCTGGCGCTGCTCTTTGCCGCCTACCTCTGGGATTTCGGCTTCCCTATCAATAAAAAGCTGTGGACCAGCTCCTACGTGTTGCTCACCGTCGGGCTCGACCTCCTGGTTATGGCGGTAATCCTGTATACCACCAACCTGGCGGAACGCAAGTTGAATTATACTTTCTTCCTGATCATGGGTATGAACGCCCTGTTCCTCTACCTGTTGTCTGAATACCTCGCCATCTTCATGCACTTTATCCGGGTGGATGGGGAAATAACGCTATTCCAATATACCTACCGCACCCTATTTGAGTGGATGGGGCCCTACATCGGGTCATTCGCCTTCGCCTTATCCTTCACGATGGTGTGCTGGGCGGCCGGATGGTGGTTGTGGAAAAAGGGTATATATATAAAGGTGTAATTCTACTATCCGGCAAGTTGCGGTTGAGTATATGGACATAACAGCGAAATACGTGGAAATGCGCCCGAAATGCTCGCTTGGCCTGGATTCGGGCTGCAGTTGCGGCCTTTAGAATAAAATTGTTACTTTAAATGGAAAACCTGCCCGGTTTTTCGCCCGGCCCCTGGCTGTAAACCGGGCAGGTTTAAAAACTATAAAATTCCCTAACCATGCCAGACGCCACGAAAAAATACACCACCATCCACTATCAGGGCTATCTCGAACTGGAAAAGATCCTCGACGCCCAGCACCCCCGCTCGGCCGAGTTGGAGGACAAGCCCGCCCACGACGAGATGCTGTTCATCATCGTCCATCAGGTCTATGAGCTTTGGTTCAAACAGATCATCCACGAGCTGGGCTCGGTCATCGAGATGTTTGAAAAGCAATGGGTCGATGAGCGCAATATCGGCGCCGCCGTGGCCCGCCTGGAGCGGGTCGTGGAGATCCAGAAGCTGCTCATTCAGCAGATCCGGATCATGGAGACCATGACGCCGCTGGACTTTCTGGATTTCCGCAACTATCTTTTCCCGGCCTCCGGTTTTCAGAGCTTCCAGTTCCGCAAGGTGGAAGTAATGATGGGGCTGAGATCCGGCCAGCGCCTGACCTACAACCAGGCGCCGTACACCGCCGTATTCACCGACGAGCAACGCCGGGAACTGGAAGAGATGGAAAACAACAACACCCTCTTCGAGGTGGTGGAAGCCTGGCTGGAACGGACGCCCTTCCTGGAGTTCCGGGGCTTCCATTTTCTGGAATACTACCGTTCTGCCGTACAGAAGATGCTGGAAAGGGAGCGGTCCGCTATTGGATCTTCCGAATACCTCAGCCCGGAGAAGAAGGAGATGCGCCTGCAGATGCTCGGCAGTACCGACACCTATTTCCAGTCGGTGCTCGACCCGGCCGCCCACCGGCAGATGCGCCGGGAGGGAAAGTTGCGCCTTTCCTACAAGGCTTCCATCGCCGCCTTGCTGATCAACCTGTACCGGGACGAGCCCATCCTGCAGATGCCCTTCAACCTGCTTATGCGCCTGATGGATATGGATGAGGCGCTGACCACCTGGCGCTACCGCCACGCCCAGATGGTGCTGCGCATGCTGGGCCGAAAGGTGGGCACCGGCGGCTCCAGCGGCTATGATTACCTGCAGGAGACGGCTGCCAAACACCACATATTCAAAGACCTCCACAATATTTCCACCCTGTTGATCCCGCGTTCGGAGCTGCCGGAACTGCCGCGGGAGCTGAAGGAGGAACTGGGGTTTCACTATTCTCAGAAAAGCTGAGAAAGCTGGGGGGCAACGGTTGGCTGTACGTCCGGACAAGCCTCCTTCTCCCCCCTTTGCCGATGACATTTCTCATTTACATTGATATGCTTTTTTCTTATCTTGAAGGAGCGTCTATGATCCTATTCCGGCAATTCAAAACAGAGGCGTTATGGCGTACCAAGAGGCTTATACCCCCAGATATATAGAATTGCACCGGCAGGTGGGCGCCCTGGCCATTGACGAACAGGGTATTGCCCGCCGCGGCCTGCTGGTGCGGCACCTGGCAATGCCGGGAGCGATGGAAGACACGGCCAGCATCATGCTCTTCCTGGCGCACAAAGTATCCGCTCACACCTACGTCAACATCCTGGGCCAGTATTTCCCCGCCGGCAAGGTAAGCAGGGAAAAATTCCCGGAGATCAACCGCGGCGTCACCGGGAAGGAACTTGAAATGGCCTATGCCCTGGCGCGGCAGGCCGGCCTTTACCGCTTCGGCCAGCGAGTGCCCCGCCGCCAGATGATGGCCTTATAATTAGAGCTTGATCAAATGTCGATAATGAAAATGAAGATCTTTCTGGGTTTGGCAACCGCCGGGCTGCTACTTGCGGCGCCTACTCCTGTTTATCCTCAGGATGCTTATCAGAAAAAAAGAGAGAACATGGTAAAAGACCAGATCGCCAACCGGGGCGTCCAGGATGAGGCCACGCTGAAGGCCATGCGTACCGTACCCCGCCACCTGTTCGTCCCCGAAAGCCAGCGCAGCCGGGCCTACGACGACGGGCCGCTGCCCATCGGCTACGGCCAGACGATCTCCCAGCCCTATATCGTCGGATACATGACGGCGGCCATTGACCCCGGCCCCGGATCCAAAGTCCTGGAGATCGGCGCCGGCTCCGGATACCAGGCGGCGGTGCTGGCAGAGATTGTGGACAAAGTGTATACCATCGAGATCGTGGAGGAGCTGGCCAAGCAGGCCAAAGGCCGCCTCCGGGAACTGGGCTATGACAACGTGCAGGTAAAACAAGGCGACGGCTACTACGGCTGGAAGGAGCACGCCCCCTTCGACGCCATTGTCGTCACCGCCGCCGCCGAGTTCGTCCCTCCCCCGTTGATCGAACAACTGAAACCCGGAGGGATTATGATCATCCCCGTCGGCTCCCCCTTCATGGTGCAAACCCTCATGCTGGTGGAAAAAAAAGGCGGCCAAACGAAAACGAAGAGCCTCTTCCCGGTGCGGTTTGTCCCTTTTACAAGGGAATGAGAGGGTTGCAGGCGGGGGACTTAAGGCGGAAGTCGGAAATCGGAAATCGGAAGTGGGAAGTCGGAAGGCTCTGATGTGGCAGCCCCGGAGAGCCTATTCCGACTTCCGATTTCCGATTTCCGACTTTGCCCAACGCCAGGCTGCCACCCGATCTGGCCATAAATCTGTGCCCCCTTTAACTGTAAACTATGCCACCCCTCCGCTACTCCATCTCCATTTCCCTGCTTGCAGCCGCCGTCATTGCTTTCGAGCTGGGGCTCATGCAGGTATTTTCCATCACTCAGTGGTATCATTTCGCCTACATGGCCATTTCGGTGGCCATGCTGGGGTTTGGGGCGGCGGGCACTTTCCTGGCCCTTTTCGAAAAGCAGCTGACAGCGCGGTTTGAGCAGGTTTTCCCCCTGCTGTTGTTTTTGTGCAGCATGGCCATGCCGGTTGTCGGCGTCCTGGCTCAGCATTCTTCGGTGCGTTTTGACACCTACCTCTTGTTCAACGACATTCGCCAGGCGGGCAGGCTACTGGCCACTTACCTGCTCTTTTTCATCCCCTTTTTCCTGGCGGCCCTGGCCATCGGCCTGTCCTTTGTCCGCTTCTCGCGGGAGATCGGGCGGCTATATTTTGCCGACCTTCTGGGGTCGGGCCTGGGCGGGCTGTTCGGCATTGGCCTGATGTGGTGGGTATTCCCCGGTGAACTACCCGGCCTGACCGCCCTTTTGCCCCTTATCGGCGGGGTTGTCGCCCTCCGGCGGCCGTGGGATAAGCGCTGGTGGATGATAGCCCTGGCCACCGGCATAACGGCGGCGGCTATCATCTTCCGCCCTCCCCGGTTGCAACCCTCCCAATATAAAAGCCTGAGCAAAGCCCTGCTTCTGCCCGAAGCAGCGGTAGAACTCGAACGCAGCAGCCCCTACGGCCTCATACAGGTAGTATCCTCGCCCGCCCTGCGGTATGCTCCCGCCCTGAGCCTAAACTATACCGGCAAGGTGCCCGTACGAAAAGTGCTGTTCAACAACGGGGAATGGGCTGGCGCTATTGTTCCGAAGCCGGAGCCCGGTTCTCCGCACATCCTCGATTTTACGGCGGGCGCCCTGGCCTTCCGCCTGCAAAGCCCGAAAAAAGTGCTGGCCCTGCAGAGCGGCACGGGAGAGCGGGCGGCTCAAGCCCTGGCCCACGGCGTACCCTCCATCACCATGGTGGAGGAGAACCCCGTGGCCACCGCTCTGCTGAGGGAGGAGCTGGCCGGTGAAACCGACAGCCTGGTTTTCCATCCTGCCATAACGGTACGGGAACTGGAGGGCCGCACCTTTCTGATGGCCGATACCGGCATGTACAGCCTCATTTTCCTGCCTATGGCAAGCACTTTCGGAGGCACGGCCGGCCTGAACGCCATGCAGGAGCAGTACCTCATGACCAAAGAGGCGTTTCGGGACATGTGGGCCCGGCTGGAGCCCGGAGGTATGATCAGCATCAGCACCTGGATGGATTATCCGTTGCGCAACCCGCTCAAGATCCTCGCCACCCTGGTGGAGGCGCTGGCCGCGGAAGGGGCCGATGCCCCCCGCCGGCACCTCATTGGCATACGCAGTTGGGGCGCCGCCACCTTCATCCTCAAAAAGTCGCCGGTTTCCGGCAGGGAAGTGGACGCCACCCGGGCTTTCTGCCGGGAAATGGGGTTCGACCCCTTCCTGCTGCCGGGGTTGACCGAAGAAGAGCGCCAACGGTACAATCAACTTCAGGACACCCTGTTTTTCAGCCGCGTCGACTCTATCCTTTCCCCCGCCCGGGAGATATTTTACCAAAACTACGACTTCAACGTGCGGCCCGCTACCGACGAGCGGCCGTATTTTTCCCAGTTCCTGCGGTGGGAAAGCCTTCCGGCCCTGGCCCGGCAATGGGGAAGCCGGAACCTGCCCTTTATGGAGATCGGCTACCTCATCGTATGGCTCACCTTTTTCCAGATCCTGGCCATTGCGCTGGCCCTGATCATCCTGCCGCTGTTCCGGATCGGCTTTCGCAGCCGCGCCCGGGGATGGTCCTTGTTTTATTTCGGCAGCCTCGGCCTGGGGTTCATGTTTGTGGAGATCCTGCTCATCCAGCAGTTTACCCTGTTCCTGGGAAAGCCTATCTTCGCCACAGCAGCAACACTGAGCGGCCTGCTGATCGCGTCGGGGGCAGGAAGCTGGTATTCTTCGCGCTGGGGCGCCGCCTCCCGGAAGTTATGGATGGCCCCGCTGCTAATAGCCGTTTTGCTGGCCGTATATGCGGGAATCGCCCTGCCCGTTCTATACCATGCCATAGGCCTGGCCCCGGCGGCCAAGCTGGCCCTCTTCCTGCTGCTCATCGCCCCGCTCGGCTTTCTGATGGGCATGCCTTTTCCACTTGGGATCAGGTACCTCTCAGAGAAGGCCCGGGAAGAAATACCCTGGGCCTGGGGCGTCAACGGTTATTTTTCGGTGATCAGCACCGCCCTGGCCACCATCATCGCCGCCGAGCTGGGCTTTTCCTGGGCCATAGCCCTGGCAGGCGCCGCCTATACCCTGGCCGGCATAGCCAGCATCCTGAAAATGAGCAGGCAGGGACAGCCGTAGGCTACCCATCTAAAGTTGGATACTATTGATAGTCAAGATGTTGCGGAACGTCCAAAGTCATTCCGACTTCCGATTTCCGACTTCCGACTTTGTCCAGCGCTAGAATGGTAGCCCAGCCGTAGGCCACCCGCCTGACGCCGGACAACGGGTGCAGGGCTGTGTCCAAACTTGGAATGGCAGGACAGCCGTAAAGCCGGATACCGGACAACAGCCCGGCTTTATCTGTTGTTTTTTTTCGTAAAATCTGTAACTTTATTCTACTTTTGCAGTAAACCCAATTGCGACTTTTACAGGATTACATTGCAGCAGTCCCCTTTCCTCCTAATTTAGCAGGATAATCTGGTGATTGGCCCAGTCCGGCTAAAAAAACACGCATCCCGGTTATTTACATCCCCCAGCCCCCTCCTGGGAGATACAACCGGTATTGAGAGGTAAACGCCCACCGGCAAGGTTTCGGGCTCCTATCTACCCCATTTTCAAGATTATTGTGTTCCGGGATTACTTACCGGGCAATCATTCCCCTGACGGAAGCAACGGGTGGTTGATGGCCGCGGGTTCGACGGTGATAAACGGCCCTGCTCTTCCCCCCCTGCGGCTTACCGTAGGCGAAGCCTTGAAAGCTGGTTGGCGGCCGGGGTTGAAAGCGAAAAGAAAAACGTAGAAGCCAGGACGGCGGCGAAAGGAAAGGAGAAAAACCTCCTGTTCGCCAACTCGGCCGCCCCTGCCGTAACAAACCTTCGTTCACGCCGTACAAGCAATACAAGGCTACCTGTCATAAGGTTGGACGGATTGCTCCGGGGGCGTATACGCCTGCCCCGAACTCGATTCGGGGATGTACAGAGCTTAGACGGATAGCCCAATACACCCACAGGCTGTGAGTGAAAGCCCCAAAAAGGGACAAACCAGTAAACAAGATTACATACTCCTTAAACTACACGAAAATGCAACTGAAAAGTACCAGATTAATTATGGCCCTAGCCGTTCTTATCCTAGGGATAGGCAGCCAGTCCTGTGTGCCGTATAAAGATCTGGTCACCTTTAATGCTACGGGTGATATCCCGGAAATGTTAATCTCAGACAGCACTATTCAGGTGACCCCCAACCCCAGATTTCAGGAATACAGGATCAGGCCCTTCGACCAATTGGTGATCCGGATCAACGCATTCGACGGCAGCACGGAGGAGTTTCTGAACCGCGAGTTTGGCGTAGCCACCGGCACGCCGAACATCAGGAACCTGCCGGAAGACATTTATTTCAGAAGCGTCAGCGTTTCGGACACCGGGACCATCAACCTGCCTCTGCTGGGCGACATGAAAGTGGAAGGGCTGACCACCAACCAGCTGAGGGCCAAGCTCGAGGAGAGCTACAAGCCCTACCTCCGCTTCGTGTCGACCAATGTGAAGCTGGCCAACATGCGGGTTACGGTACTTGGCGAAGTGTCCAAACCCGGGGTCTACTATTTATACCAGGAACAGAATACCATTCTGGATGCCCTGGGGCTGGCCGGCGACTTCACCGAATTCGGCAACCGGAAGAAGGTAAGGATGATCCGGCAGACCGAGGACGGCTCCAAAACGGTGTTCCTCAACCTGAGCCGGCCGGAGTTTGCAGCAACTGAATACTTTTATGTGCAACCTCAGGACCTGATTTACGTAGAACCCCTCAAAGCGAAATCATTCGATGTGAGTTCCGAATCAGTGGGGCTCGTCTTCTCAGCAATTTCACTGGGAGCTCTGCTGGCCAACATATTCATTAAATAACAGCTAAACATTTCGCCCCTATACTATACTGTTTATCCTGATCACCAGGGCGCCGTTTAGAATAATGTGAAAAATATGGAAAGCCCAAAATCAACCGGTAGTAACATCTATGCTGACCTGAACCTTGCGGGTTTGGCGAAAAAAATATGGGAGAAGAAATTCCTCTTTGCCGTCAGCGTGGCCCTTTGCGTGGGCATTGCCTACGTCTATGCCAAGATCGTACCCCCGATCTACGCGGTAAAGACCACATTGCTTATTGACTCCTCTGGCAACAGCCGTAAACTGGGAGACAGCAAGTACGTCGAAGGAGGCGTGGGCCTCATTGATATGGAGAAGAACCTCTCCAATGAGATGGGCATACTCACTTCCTACAGCCTCATGGAGAAAACCGTCCGGGACCTGGACTTTCAGGTATCCTATTACTATGGAACCTGGTATAAAGAACGGGAAGCTTACGGCTATTTCCCGTTCGAAGTGGATTTGATAGATACCAGCGCCCAGTTGTTCGGCGCCCGTTTCTACGTAGAAATACTCTCCGGCCAGCGTTACCGGCTCAGCATCAGCGCCAAGGAATTTGATGTATCCAATCCTTCTACCGGCACTACCCGGACTGTAGAGCGAAAGTTCGAATTTTCGGAAGTTTTCTTCTTTGGCAAGGAGGTTGTCCACGACTACTTCCACTTTATCGTTAAAAAGCCGGACTACAAGGTCGTCCTGGAAGATTTTGAGGAGCAGGACCTGTCCTTCCAGATCCATAGCATTTCGGGGCTGGCCAAGTCTTACGCCGGCAAGCTGGAGGTATCTCAGACCGATATCAATGCCAGTATTCTCAAGCTGGTCTCTCAGGGGCAGGTTCCCAAAAAAGAGGTGGACTTCCTCAACAAGCTCACCGAGCACTACATCCAGAGCAAACTGGAGGAACGCGACGAGATCGCTATGAGTAAGGAGAGCTTCATCCGGGAGCAGCTGGCCAGCGTCACCGACTCTCTGGCCAAGGCGGAGCTGAGGCTGGAAGCCTTCCGCGCCCGGTCGCAGGCCGTCGACCTGACCCAGACGGCCACCAACGCCCTCAACCAGGTGCAGGACCTGCAATCGAGCAAGGCGCAGCTCGAGCTGAAGGTAAAATACTACAACTCGCTGCTCAATTACCTCAGCGACACCAACAGCATCGACAAGATCATCGCCCCGTCGGTAGCGGGCATTGAAGACCCGCTCCTCAATGACAACCTCCTGGAGCTGAAGCGCCTGTACTCCGAACGCTCCCGCCTGAAATATTTCAAAGGCGACAAGAGCTACGACCTGGAGATCATCGACCAGCAGATCCGGACCACCACCCGTTCCCTTCGGGAGAACCTCAAGAACCTCATCAATTCCTCTATGCTGGCCCTGGGCAACCTGGACAACCAGATCATTACCTACGAAGGGACGATCAGCCAACTGCCCAGCAGTGAAAAACAGTTGCTCAACTATCAGCGCAAAAGCAATTTGTACGAGAACCTGTTCAACTACCTGAGCCAGGAACTGGCCAAGACCGGCATTGCCCGGGCCGAAGACATGCCCGACACCAAAGTGCTGGATGCCCCGCGCCAGGTCGGCGACGGCCCGGTAGAGCCCCAGAAAGGCCTCCTCATGCTGATCGGCCTGATGATCGGCCTGATCCTGCCTATGGGCCTGGTCATCATTCAGCATTCCATTGACGAAAAGATCCAGGACCTCAGCCAGTTGGAAGCAGGCACCCAAATACCGGTGGCGGCGAGCATCGCCCACGATTACAGCGAGGTGAAGCCCACCCTGACCAACAACGTGCAACTGGAGTGGCAGGTGCAGGAATCCTTCCGGGACCTGTGCGCCAAAATTCAGTTTCTCATTACCGACCCCGCCAAGAATGTGATCGGGCTGACTTCCACCGTCCCCGACGAAGGAAAGACATTCTGCGCCCTCAACCTGGCCATCAACTTCGCCCGGGGAGGCAAAAAGACGCTCCTGATCGATTCCGACTTCAGGGTACCCAGCCAGATCAAGGAAGACGGCGCCCTGAAAAAACTGGGGTTCTCGGATTACCTCAAAACCGATGAGGTGGATGCAGAGGAGATCATTCACGTCAACGAGCATACGCCCAACCTCCACTATATCCCGACGCGGATCGAGGAGAACTTCAACCCCCAGGAACTGCTGACCAGCCCGCGGCTGGAACCCCTCATTCAGGGGCTGAAGGAATCCTATGACTACATCATCATCGATTCGCCGGCCGTTGGCCTGGTGTCGGATTTCCTGCTGGTCACCAAGCTGCTCGACATACAGCTGTTCGTCGTCCGCCGGAAGGTCTCCAAACTCTCCTTCCTCGCCGGGCTGGAGAAGCTGGTCAAGAAAGGGAAAATGAAAAACACCTTCCTCATTTTCAACGATGCCATCGGCAAATCCTTCAAATACGGTTACGGAGACTACAGCTATGGTTACGGCTATGGTTATGGCTACGGAAGAAGCAAAGGGAAAAGCAAGGGGAAGGCCAGAGACAAAGCCCGGGAAAACGGCCAGAAGAACGGCGTTCATAACGGGCAGCACGAAAAACGGGAAAAAGGCATAAAAGAATAATTTATGCCTTACCCGGACAGGCAGAAGGGACTCGAATTTGTTTTTTAGCATTACATACCACTACCCCCAGGTTGATAGGTTGCCGGTAGGGATACCCGGAGAGAATAAAAGAAGGGTGCTGCGCCCCAATAGACACCCCCTTTTTTCTTTCCAGGTATTTCCCACCCTCCCCCCCCCAGATATTCTCTTCCAGGAGCTTTGTTGAGGCCTCCGGCGTCAGGATACTTCCGGCCGGAATTTACATTAGTATTGACAGCTTAACAAGATTCTTTTAATTACAACAAATCGACATTTATCATGAAAAAGACCGCAATTGTCTGTGGAGCAGGCGGCTTCATAGGAGGCCATTTGGTCAACCGCCTCCAGGCCGAAGGGTACTGGGTACGGGGCGTTGACCTCAAAGAAAATGAGTTTGGTAACGACAAGGCTGACGATTTTGTCATCGGAGACCTTCGCGACCCCCGGGTGTGCGAATCCCTTTTCGACCGCAAGATCAACGAGGTCTACCAATTGGCCGCCGACATGGGTGGCGCCGGTTATATCTTCACCGGTGAGCACGATGCTGTAGTCATGCACAACTCGGCCCTGTGCAACCTCAATATGCTGGAAGCCAGCCGGATCAACGGGGTAGACAAGATCTTCTACTCCTCCTCGGCCTGCATGTATCCGGAGTACAACCAACTGGACCCGGACAACCCCAAGTGCTCAGAAGATTCGGCCTATCCGGCCGCTCCGGACAGCGAGTACGGCTGGGAGAAGTTGTTCAGCGAGCGCCTCTACCTGTCGTACATGAGAAACTACGGCATGGAAGTACGCGTCGCCCGTTTCCATAACATTTTCGGCCCTCAGGGCACCTGGGACGGCGGCCGCGAAAAGGCCCCGGCGGCGCTGTGCCGGAAGATTGCCATGGCCGAAGATAGCGGCGAGATCGAGATCTGGGGCGATGGCCTTCAGACCCGCTCTTTCCTCTACATCGACGAATGCCTGGAAGGCGTACGCCGCCTGATGCAATCCGACTGGCCCGGCCCGGTAAACATCGGTTCGGAGGAAATGGTCTCCATCAATGGTTTTGTAGACATGATCGCCAAGGTAGCCGGCAAGACGATACACAAGAAACACATTGAAGGGCCGACCGGCGTTCGGGGGCGGAACTCCGACAACGCGCTGATCCACGAAAAGCTGGGGTGGAAACCCACCCAACCGCTGGAAGTAGGCATCAAGCAGACCTACGACTGGATCGCTGAACAGATCAGGATCCGGGAAAGCGTTGAGGCCTGATATCAAGGGCTGTCCTGTTCCAGAATAACGAGCTGACAGTTGACGGTTGAACGTTGTGAGTTGGCGTACGGAAGGCCTTCCTGGGGAATGCCTTCCGGGCCAGCCTGCCCGGACGGCAAAACTGGCGGCTTATGCGGTAAGGATGGCTCTACCCCCCTCTGATATCTGCCTTTATGGTTCCCCTTATTCCATTTTTGACACCACCAGTAAATGCACCCAACTCTTAATTTGAACCGGCAGGTGAAACCCTGAAAACAACGATCGAAACACTTTACAACACCGAAAAATACACGCATCCCCATGAAAAAAGAAGAGCAAGGCAGGAAGTTCCATGTCGTCTACCTGGGAGAATCCGGTTTCCCGGTCGGCCTGGCGGCCATTCAGAAGACCATCCTGCTGGGCAAAGCCCTACGCGCCGCCGGCGCCAGGATGACCGTGATCAACCGCAAGGGAAAATTCAAGCCCGGCCAGCCCATACAGGTGGAAGTGGAAGGCGATCACGAAGGCATTCATTACGTCTATACTTCCGGGTCCGTTTACAAACCCCGGGGCTTCTTCAAAAGGAATTGGTTCAAACTGAAAGGCGTATACGGTGAGTACCGCTACCTGCGGCGCCTGGCCAAAAAGGGAGAGCTGGACGCCGGCATCATTTCCTGCCGGGACTTCATCCAGGTCCTTCTTTACCGTCTCTATTCCATCATCCTGGGTTTTCCGATCGCGCTGCTGTACGTGGAATTCGCCTCCGCCATGCAGCACCGGCAGGGCCTGTATAAAAAGGTCAACGACTATCTGTTCGACAACTTTATGGTCAAACGGATGGACGCCGCCCTGCCGATCAGCGAACTCCTGGCCAATAATTTCCGAAAGGTCGCTCCCGGAAAGCCCATTTTTAAGATACCGGTCATTTGTGACTTCGAACCGTTCGAACAGCCCAAACGCGAGGGGCGGGAGCCCTACTTCCTCTATTGCGGCGCGCTCGATTACAAGGAGGTGGTCGATTTTATCCTCGAATCCTATGACCGCCTGCCCGATTCGGAGGTGAAGCTGCACCTGCTCGTCAGCGGCGGCAAAAAAAGCCAGTACGAACAACTGGATGCCGACATCCGCAAAATGAAGAAGGCCGGCCAGGTGCGGGTGTTCTCCAACGTCCCCTATTCCGAACTGGTCGACCTGTACGTCAACGCCATCGGCCTGCTGATACCGCTGCGGCCAACGCTTCAGGACGCCGCCCGTTTCCCGCATAAGATCGGCGAGTATACAGCGGCGGCCAACCCCATCATCACCACCCGGGTCGGCGAGGTGCCCCACTATTTCGAGGATGGGAAAACGGCGCTGGTCTCCGACAACTACGACGCCGGCGAATACGCGGAAAAAATGAAGTTCGTCATCGACCATCCCGGCGAAGCCACCCGGATCGGCGAGCAGGGCAGAGAACTGGGGCTGCGCGAATTCAATTACCTTAATTACGGCCCCAGGCTGAAGGAATTCCTGGGCAACCTGAACGGAAATGGAAAGCACAGCTGACTGATTTGCCGTTAACAACCGACTAAGTATTCTATGAACCGCAAAAGAAAATTCAGGGAGAGTAAGGCCTACGAGGTAGACCTGCTGGTATTGGCCCGAAGGATCTGGGAGAGGAAGCTCCTTTTCCTGGTGGGCCTGTCGGCAGGCCTTGCCCTGGGTTGGCTGTACCTTCAGGTGGCGACGCCTGTCTACGAGGCCAGCACATCCCTTTTCTTTGACCTGTCCGGAAAAAACCGCGAACTGGGAGAGAACTTCAACCTGATGGGGGAAGAAATCCCCGTGATGCAGAAGAAAAAGAACCTCTACAATGAAATGGGAACGCTCCGGTCTTTCCGGCTGCTGGAAGAAACCATCGAAGGCCTGAATTTTGACGTTTCCTATCATTCCAAGGACTGGTACGGAGAACAGGAACACTACGGCTTCTTTCCCTTCCAGGTGGAATTGGCCGACTCGCTGCCCCAGATGTTCGACGTTCCTTTTAATGTGGAGATACTTTCCGAAAACCAGTACCGCCTCTCCGTGGAGGGCCGGAATTTCACCATATCCAACCCGGCGACCAATGCCACCCATATGGTCAGCCGCAAATTCAGCTTTTCAAAAACCTTTACCTTCGGAGAGCCGGTCGTCGCCGATTACTTCCACTTCACCATCAACAAGGCGGAACGGAACTGGCCGCCGGCCGATTTCCAGGGGCAGCAGTTGCTTTTTCGCATCCACAGTTCGGAAAGCCTTGCCGAACGCTACCAGGAAAAACTGGAAGTCCAGGAAGTGATCGGGGCCAGCATTCTCCGCTTGATAACGAAGGGAGAGGTGGTAAGAAAAGAAATCGCTTTTCTGGATCAGCTTTCTTCCCGGTACATTGAAAGCAAACTGGAAGAACGCGAAGAGCTGGCCCGGCGCCGCGAAGATTTCATCCGCGGGCAACTGGCCAACATCGCCGACTCTCTGGCCGTGGCCGAACAGCGGGTGGAAGCCTTCAAGAAGAACGGCAAGGCGGTGAACCTCGCCCAGAAGGCCATCCGCATCCTCAATAAGATCATTACCCTGGAATCCTCCCGCGCTCAGTTCGAATGGCAGGTCAAATACTACAATTCCCTGCTGACATACCTGTCCGACAGCAGTAAGGTAGACAAGGTGATCGCCCCTGCCGCTATGGGCATCGAAGACCCGCTCCTGAACCAGAGCCTGATCGGCCTTCAGAAGCTCTACTCCGAAAAAAAGCGCATGAGCTACTTCAAAGGCAGGGAAAGCCATGAACTGAAGATGCTGGACGCTCAGATCGAGGACGCCACCAAGTCGGTCAGGGAGGCCCTGAAAAGCCTCATCAGCGCCTCTCAGTTATCGCTCGATGACATCAATAAGAGGATCTCCCAGCTCGAGGAGTCGATGGCCGAACTGCCCCGGCGCCAGAACCAGCTGGCCTACTTCGAGCGCAAGAGCACGTTGTTCCAGAACCTGTACAATTACCTCAGCCAGGAACTGGCCAAGACGGAGATCAGCAAGGCGGAGGAAATACCCGATATCAAGGTGATGGACGAACCTACCATGAAGGGCAGCAAGCCGGTGCTTCCGCAGAACAAACTGGTCCTCCTGATCGGCGCCATTCTGGGCCTGGGCCTGCCCCTTGTCTGGGTCATGGCATATGAGTCGCTGGATGATACGGTGCAGGACATCCAGATGCTGGAGAATACCACCAACATCCCGGTGGCCGCCAGTATTGCCCACCTGGATTCCAGGCGCCGGTCTATATGGCAGGTTAAGGAATCCTTCCGGGAACTGGCCGCCAAGGTGCTGTTTACCGAACCCGACAAGGAGAAGAAGATCATCGGCCTGAGCTCCACCATACCCAATGAGGGCAAGACCTTCTGCGCCGCTCACCTGGCCCACACCCTGGCCCAGGCCGGCAGAAAGGTATTGCTGGCCGACGCCGATTTCCGGGTCCCCAGCCAGATCAAAGACATGGTGGAGATCACCCGGTACGGGTTTTCGGATTACCTCATGGATGAACAACTCACCGAGTATGACGCCATTTACACCGACCCGTCCATGCACAACCTTCATTATCTGCCGACCAGGATCGAAGAGCGCAACCCCCAGACGATCCTCAGCAGCAACCGGCTGAAGCCGCTGATGGACAGGCTGAAGAAAGAATACGACTATATCATCATCGACAGCCCGGCATTGGGCCTGGTTTCCGATTATCTGTTCCTTTCCCCCTTCATCGACTTTCACCTCTTCGTGATGCGGAGGAAGCACTCCAAACTGTCCTTCATATCCAGCATAGAAAAGTTGATGAAAAAAGGAAACATAGACAACGTACATCTCGTATTAAATGATGTGCCAAGCAAAGCGTTTTACTACGGGGAATCCTACTACGTGGAAAAATCCCCCCGGAAATTGATAAGCCTTAAAATTTAATCAAAGCGGCCATGGTTGAGCAGGAGTTGTTAAAAATGGATAGCTTGGATCTAGCTTTGATCAATGCTTATTTTGTAGTGGCATTATTCATAGCGCTTTACTTCACCTACAAGAGCCAGGTGGAACACAAATTCGAGCTGCTGGTTATCTCCTTTTTCCTGCTGACCGGAGAATACGCCAACATGCTCACGTTTTCCATCCCCGGCCTCAGTTTCTTTGAAATACAACCGGAGCGCTTCCTGCTGCTTACTTTCGGCTTCTTCATAGTGCGGAGCATGGCTTATCCGGATACCGTCAAACAAACGAAGATCCGGACATCCCCCTGGGTGCAGCCCTTGTTCCTCGTCACGTTGGTAATTGCGATCGTGACGGTAGTGGTCGTTCTTTTTGTACACGTCAATGCACTTGGGCTTTCCGAAGCCATTGTGCAATCCCTCAAGCCGATCAACGTCCTGATCCTGGTGTACTCTTTTTATCTGCTCTCCAATGAGCGGATGATCGCCACCATCGGGAAGATCATGATCGTGGCCGCAACGGTTTCCAGCTTTATCTGCCTGATACAGACCGGCGTAGACACCATGTTCATGCGCATAGGCGAACAGAGAGGGGCTTTCGGCGATGTGTTGCGGGCTACCGGCATCTTCCGGTCGGAACGCATCAACGCTTATTTTATCATCATGGCGATGGCCTGGACGCTGATCACCATGAAGAATTCGAGGCTCAAATACATACTGACGTCCCTTATGGTGGCCGGCGTGATCTGCACCTTCCACCGGATGAGCTGGCTGGTCATGAGCTTTGTGCTGTTCCTCTACTTTGTGAAGATCAAAAAGGTGGGAGCAGACCGCCTGGTATTTGCCGGATTGATAGGGATAACGCTCATCCTGTCTGTCTATACGTTTTACTTCCAGGACATCATGCAGTCCAGCCTGGTGCAGGAACGGCTGACCGACCACGTAGACGGGCGCAAAGGGTACTATGACATGGTCATTGACCATATCGGAGATCAACCTGTTTTTGGATACGGTGGCAAAAACAACGAGGTTTACTACCAGTCGATGTTACAGATCACCGGGCAATTCAACCGGGCGACCGGGCAGGACGGAGGGATACACAGCGGTTATTTTTCGACCCTGTTCTATTTCGGCGTCCCGGCATTTGTCTTCTACGTTTTATTCGTAGTGTTGTCCATACTTTACTTTTACCATCTGACGCGGTATAATATTTTCTTTGCTATCCCCTTTATGGTTTCCGTCATTTACGCCCTCGGCAACCTGACCAATACGCTGCTGTATTCTGATATCGGCATCCTTTACGCCATCCATATCGGCATGGGCCTGGGCGCCAGATACCAACGCGGTTTTATTTACGGAGACATAAAAGACTTTAAGATCTCTTTCCGGAAAATATTGCCGGACATCGGCTAGCAAAGTATAAAGCGACTTTACCCCCCGTTTCTCAGTTTCCCCGGCAGAGGCTAAATACATGGACTGCCCGTCTCCTTCGAGCGTTCGACTGAGCTCACGCCGAAGTCCGGGTAAAAATCAGTGAATTAGCGAATGATTGAATGTCAGAAGCTTACCTGAAGCTATACCATTTCAATAACTAAAACTGTCGAATAGGCATTAGTTCTTAAACTCTAGGTACTATGAATCAGAACCAAACCTTCGAACAATTTCTGGCGAACCAGGTTCCGGAGATCTCTCCCTGGAATTTCCTCATCAACCTGTTGCTTACCGCCCTGTTGGCGCATCTGCTGGGGCGCCTCTATACGCGCTTCGGAACATCGCTTTCCAATAAGAAGATGTTTGCCGCCAACTTCGAGCTCATCGCCATCACCACCATGATCATCATTACGATCGTGAAGTCCTCCCTGGCCCTGTCGCTGGGTTTGGTGGGCG
>JAGFJE010000179.1 GCA_024103175.1 Phaeodactylibacter sp. | reverse complement strand
AGGCGGAAATGCGGTCGGAGGCGACCATCACGAGCTTGTCGCCGACGGTGTACACGTCGCGCACTTTTCCGCGGTAGAAGTTCGTTTGGCCGGGAAACCGGAGGTGGGTTTCCATGACGGCTTTGGGAAGCGTTGGCATTGGCTGGTTTTTTGCTGCAAAGGTAGGGGTTTATGAGGAAGGATGGAATGAGGATTATGGCTTCATTTCCTTATCTTCGTATTTCATTTAGATGAAAGGCACTTCTGAAGTACCGGCCATCTGCCCCCAAATGAAATATCATACACCCTTTTCGATTCCTTTGGCGATGGCCTGGCGGGCCTGACTCTGGGAAGCTTCCAGGTTGTGGATGAGGAGGGGCGTATTCTCACCCTGCTCAACCAGATCAACTTTGGCGATGAAATAACCCTTGAGTTCTGCTCCCGCTTTGAATGCCGGCTCACTTTATCCGGCATGGTGGCTGCTGAGAGCACTCCGGGTGCCGCCGACGGACAAATCTTCCTCAGCTTGAACAACGGTATCCCGCCCTTTGAATACAGCATAGATGGCGGCGCTACTTTCCAGCCTTCTTCCGAATTCAGTAACCTGGCCGGCGGAGAATATTTAGCTGTTATCCGGGACGCGAATCAATGTGAGGCCGATAGTGTCCTGCAGGTTTTCACCTGCAACCTGATGGCCTCCGCCGAAGTCACCCCTGTCTCTGCATCGGGACTGGAGGACGGCCGGATCGTCCTGGAGGTGACGGGAGGCCTCGGCCCTTACTCCTTTAGCATTAATGGCCGGGCCTTTCAGCCTGAAAATGTCTTCGAGGGGCTGGAAACCGGTGAATATGAGGCCATCATAAGAGATGAAGGGACCGGTTGCCAAACCAGCATTTCAGTGATCGTTGACCCTCCGGTCGGCATCAACGAACCCCGTTTCTTCGGCCGGCAGGTGAAGCTGTACCCCAACCCTACGGATGGTTATGTGCGGATAGAAATCCGGGGCGCCGCCGATATTGCTTTTCTTCCTCTTCGCATTTATGATGAACACGGGCGGCTGGTGCGCCACGGGCGGCTGGTGACGTACGGGGAGCTTACGAAGGGTGTGGTTTCCCTCTACGGGCTGCCGGCGGGGGGTTACTATCTGCAGTTTCAGCATAGGGCGTTTCCGGGCTTGTATGGGGTGGTGAAAGAGTAGGAAGTTGGGGGAAGGAAGGTATAATGCCTCAGAGGCCGCCTACCAGACGGGCTTTTCTTAGGTGAGCCACTTTTAGGGGCCATTCAAGAAGGCGTATGGGAAGGCCCCTTCGGAGGTGTAGCAGCCACGCAACGTTCGGTTTGAAATATTGCCCAGGTACTAACCTTGATTAAAGGTCATTTAATCAGTACTTTTGCAATAGAACTACAAACCAGTATGATACGAACAATAATTACTGCCGATAGAAATAAGCTCATTCTGTTGCTGCCTGATGATTTTTTGGGCAAGCAAATTGAAGTTATTGCGTTTGTAATTGAGGAAGCTAAAAGCAAAGCGGCTGATCTTAAAAAAACTAAAACTTTTTCTGCTATTCAGCTAGATACCAGAGGGTTTAAGTTCAATCGGGACGAAGCCAATGAACGATAAATGTTTCCTTGATACGAATATCCTGATATACTGCTACACATCCACTGAACCTGAAAAGTTGGCTAAAGCGCAGGCAGTGGCTTTCCTTCCTGATGTTGTCATCAGTACGCAAGTTCTAAAAGAGTTGGCTAATGTTTTGCGGAAAAAATTCAATTTGGATTGGCCCTCTATCCAAGCAACCCTGAATGAAGTAGAGAACAACTTCGAGGTGTATGCCAATACCGCCCTCTCCATCAAGCATGCCTGCTCCATTGCGGACCGTTATGGCTTCTCATTTTATGACAGCCTGATTATCGCCGCTTCATTGGAAAATGGATGTATTGTGTTATATTCAGAAGACCTACAGAATGGACAGGTTATTGAAAATACTTTGACCATAAGAAATCCATTTTTGTAGGCCGCAAACTCATCCGGGAAGGCAGGTATAATGTCTCAGAGGCCGCCTACCGGACGGGCTTTTCTTCGGTGAGCCACTTTTCGGGGCCATTCAAGAAGGCGTTTGGGTTCATAGATAAGAGAGGCTTGCCGTCATTTTTAAAAACGTTCCTTACTTCAGCCTCCGCATGTGAAACGACAACGTCGCAAACCCGCCCGCCTCAAAGTGCTCGATCTCAAAAGTATGCCGCCCGGAAAGCTCCAGGACGGCCTCGTCGGTGGCGGGCACATGAATGTCCCAGTGCCCGATGACCAGCTGGCCGTCGACAAAGAAGCGCAGGCCGTCGTCGCTGGTGATGGACACCTTGTACCGGCCCGGCGTGATGTCGAAAGAGGTGGAAGCGAAGGTGGCGAACTGGTCTTCGTCGATGCCGGGGGCGGGCCTTTGCCACCAGGCGTAGGATAGTTCTTTTACATGTTCCTCCGCATCGGGCTTTTTTTCTTTCAGTTGCCGGAAGGCTTCGTAGTTGCTCAGGGGGTGGGTGCTTTCGTTGTATTCATAGAAGCGCACGTCCCAGTCCAGTTCTTTTTCGAAGCGGTAGAAACTAAAGGGGATGGTGGCGCCCCGCCGGTATTGTTCCCCAAACTGGCCGATGGCCTCTTCGCCGATGAATTCAAATTCCAGCTTGAGTTCCTCGCCCACCGAGTCGCGCCGGGCCGTCAGCGTGGCGGGGAAGGTTCCGGTTTTAGGGTTGACGCTGAGGAAGCCCTGCCCGCCGTTGAGGCGCCAGTTGCCCTGGGGGCCGAGCAGGAGGAAGGTGTAGAGGCTGTCCTGTATCGCGCGCAGCCAGACGGACGGGCGCCGGAAATCGTAGGGCCCCCACTCGTTGACGAGGATGAAATTGCGGCCGCGCGCGTGCCCTTCCGGGAGCATGGCATCCATGCCATCGGGCAGGGGCTCCGGCTCGAAGGCCTCTACCGGGGCCAGCTCGCGGGCCAGGCCGGGCCATTGTTCGAGTTCCTCCGGCAGGGGAGGCTGGCTGATCCTGTTCTTATTTTTATAGGCGGCGGCATCTCCCCACTTGTCGGGCTGGCAAACGTCGTTCTTGACGAAGTAGAACTGCCGGTTGGGCTTTTCGGCCAGCAGCAGTTTTTCGAAATTGTAAAACTGGTTGTCGTCATTGATGGCCACCCTGTCGGTGCCGGAGATCATGAGCGGTATTTTTACATCAACGAAGTAATTGTGCTGGACCTCGTAGTCGCGGCTGGAGACGTCTTTGGCCTGGGCGTAGCCCCAGTCTTCCGGCTGTTCGTCCCGCTCCCAGAGCTGTATGCCGATGCTGTCGCCGGCAAGGTAATTCCGGATGATGGCGTTTTCCTGCCCATGCTCGATGGCGATGCCGAAGCGGTTGTCACAGATGGTGTTGCCGGTGATGAGGGTCCCGAAGCTGTAGCCGCCCCAGACGCCGTATTTGCAGTCTTCCAGGCGGTTGTTGGCGAGGATGTTGCGGCTGAAGGTCACCTCGATGCCGTTGGTGGGCGCGTGGGAGAAGTCGTTGCCGAAGATGATGTTGTCATTGCAGCCGCCTTCGCCGCTGTCCATGGTGGAATTCCCGGCCCAGAGGAAGAACCCGTCGCCGGAGTGGGTGGCGGAATTGTAGGCGAAGGTATTGTTGCTGCTCTGCTCATAACAGAGGATGCCCGCCGAATCCTGCCCCCGGCTGTAAAATCCGTGGCTGTAGCCGCGCACATTCCAGTCCAGGCGGTTGTGCATCACCTTATTATTAGAGGAGCGGTACAGGCCGATGCCGATGCCGGAGTTGAAGTGGAGGGTATTGTTGTAGAAGAGGCCGTCGTTGCATTGGGTGAGCATCAGCCCGTTCTGCCCGCCGGTGACGGTGAGGTGGCGGACGGTGGCCTGGCCGCAGCCCTTCAGGTAAACCGCGGCGCCGTACCGCAGCCATTCGTCCTTTTCATTGTCGTGGTAACTGAGCCAGTCGGCGAGGTCTTCGCGCTCGCGGAGGCTCTGCAGGCGTTGCCGGTAGTTGTAGCTGAAATCACAGTGTTCGAGGAGCAGGCTGTCGGAATTTTCGGCCATCAGGGCCACCTTGTAGCCTCTGGCTTTCAGGTTGCGGATGGTGACGTTGCGGCTGTTGCGCACCAGCACCGCCAGGCCGGAGTACTGGTTGGGGAGCCGGCCGGCGGCGGCGCCGTTCATTTCCGCGCCGTTGAAGTCGACGGTGATGCCGTCGCCCTCGATCACGATGAGGGGCCGGCTCAGGCTGTCCGGAGCCTGGATTTCGTAGGCGCGGGGAGCAACAGAGGCATCGGAGGTGATCACCAGGCCCGCCTCCAGCGTGATCTGGGGCGGCTTTTCCGGCTGGCCCTGGCAGGAAACCAGGCCCGACACCAATCCCAAAAGGAAGGGGAGCAGCACACTTCTGGGCATGTTCTAAAGTTTTGTTTTTCGTTTTGTTCTGTAGTTAAAGTTAATAAACCGGCGGCTTATATGGAAACCTGGCCGGTTTATTAACTTTCAGGCGACGCCTCCGCCCCCTGCCACAGGGAGACAGAGGTGTTGCCTGCCATCTGATGTTTCCTCCCTGCATTTGGGAAGCGACACCTCTTTTCCCGGGCGGAGCGAGTGCGGAGGCGTCACTTCAGGAACGAGTACTCCCTTCCATACTCCAGCATCTGCTTCGTAAAGTCCGCCGGGTATTCGGCCTTCACATCGGTAATATCCCCGCTTTCATCCATGACGGGAACCAGCCTGGGGTTGATGAAGCCGCCGTAGGGCGGAATGTCCAGCGCTTCGGCGCGCTCGAGCACTTCGCCGTGGATCTCGGGGCCCACCTGTACGCCGTAAGCATCGATCAGGGCCTTGCCGGCCTCAAAGTCGCCCTGCGACTTGATGCGCTGCACTTCGCGCAGCAGTTGGCCAAAGAGCTCCCGCAGCTTGTCATAATCCTTGATGTCGATGAACGTCTTGCCATCTCGCTGCACGATGGCCACAGCTCCTTCTTCCCGCCCCTTTTCGATCACCCAGTGGGAAACCATGGAGCGGTTGCGCATATGGGCCTGCTCGATGTTCTTGCCGGGCTCGATACGGCGCAGCTGCAGCATATAGCCGTTCTTGAGGTAGGAGTCGTATTCGGCCTTTCCCACTTCCTGGGAGGGGATCAGCCCCAGTTCGACGAGCTTGGGGTCCATGATGAAATAGAGGGCCACCAGGTCGGCGCGGGCCTCCTCAAGAGGGGAGGCGTAGTTTTTCAGCGTTTCTTTGGGGGTGGCGACGCCTTCCTCCAGTTGGCCGGAGGCGTGGCCCACCACTTCGTGCAGCGCGGTGTGCATCTTGGAGGCCAGTGCACCGTATTGTTTGGCGCGTTCGATCTCCTCCTCATCGTGGCTGAACTCCTGGAGCAGGCCCGGGCCGTCGGCCTGGTCGTAAGCGTGGATGATGTTGCCCAGGCTGACCGATTTGGAGCCGTACTCCGCCCGTATCCAGTTGGCGTTGGGCAGGTTGACGCCGATGGGGGTGGCCGGGGAGGCGTCGCCCGATTCGCCGGCTACCGTGACCACCTTATAGGTGATGCCCGTCACGTTCTTTTTCTTATGGGCGTCCAGGATGGGGGAGTTGTCTTCGAACCATTGTGCGTACCGGGATACTACCGCCATGCGTTCGGAAGCGTCGAAGTCGGTGATCTCGACGATGTTCTCATAGGACCCCTTGTAGCCCAGGGGGTCGTTGTAAACCTCGATGAAGGAGTTGATGTAGTCGATATTCCCTTCGGTGGCCTGTACCCAGGCGACGTTGTACTTATCCCAGGTTACGAGGTCGCCGGTGCGGTAGTATTCGATCAGCAGCCTGAGGGCGTCGGCCTGGGCCTGGTTTTCGGCTACCTCCACGGCCTTTTCCAGCCAGAAGACGATCTGTTCGATGGCCTCGCTGTACATGCCGCCTACCTTCCAGACGGCTTCTTCCAGTTGGCCGTTCTTGTTGCGCACTACTTTGGAGTTAAGCCCCAGAGATACCCGCTCATCCTCCAGGTTCTTTTTCATTTCGGCGTAGAACGCTTCGGCTTCGGCCTGCGTGATGTCCGGGCCGTAGAAGTTAACCGCCGAGTTGATCAGGAGGTCATCGCCGCTCTGGTCGATCTTACGGGCGTCGAAGGCGGGGTCGAAAATGGCGCGCCGGGCTTCTTCGCCCAGGCTGGCGCCCACCGAAGCCATCACCTTGTCAAAGTATTCCGGAGAGAAACCGGGGACGAACTTGTCGTTGGAATAATGGTGGTGGATGCCGTTGGAAAACCACACCTGCTTGGCGTAGAGCAACAGCTCCCGCCATTCTTCGGTGGTGCGGCCCCCCTGATAATCGGCCACGATCTTGTCGAGGGCGCGGCGGATGGCCAGGTTGTGGCGGTAGTTCTGGTCGTAAATGATGTCGCGCCCGCTCAGGCCCGCCTGCACCAGGTAGTAGGCCAGTTTCTTTTGCTGAAGCGTCAGCTTGTCGAAGCCCGGCACCTGGTAGCGCAGGATCTTCTTGTCGGCAAAACGCTCCGGATAGTAGTTGAATGTGTCCTGGGCAGCTTCCGTTCCGTCGGCGGACGTATCGGGTTCCTGGCCTGCCGGCCCGCCGCAGGAGGCGGTGAGGAAGAGCAGCCCCAGCAGAAAGAGAATGTTCTTTACCATTGTTGGCTTATTTTTGGTTAGCAATTTTTCGAAGTCGGAAGTGGGAAGTGGGAAGTGGGAAGTGGGAAGTTGGCTGGAGCGTACTGCCGGGAAGAACGCACGGGCAGGGCAAATTAGAGCAGCCCTCCCCAGCACTTCCGACTTCGCACTTCCGATTTCCGACTTCCTAAACGTTCCATTCCACCACCGTTCCCGCGTACGTCAGCCCGCCGCCAAAGCCGAGCATCAGCAATTTGTCTCCCTTTTTGACCTTTCCGGCCCGGACGGCTTCGTCCAGCGCCAGGGGGATGGATGCGGAGGAGGTATTGCCGTACTTGCTGAGGCTTTCCAGGGCTTTTTCCACCGGGAAGCCTACCCGCTGGCAGATGGCTTCGATGATGCGCATATTGGCGCTATGCGGAATGAACCAGTCGATATCTTCCTTGGTGAGGCCGTTCTTTTCCAGGATGGCTTCGAACACTTCCGACATGCGGGTGACGGCCCACTTAAAGACGGCCCGTCCGTTCTGTACGATCTTGTTGTTGGCCTGTATCGGCATTCCATTGACCTGAGTGGACAAAGTGGACAGGTAGAGGTCTTGCCCGCCGCTGCCTTCGGCCCCGGCGATGCATTCGCCGACATTGCCTTTTTCGGCCGCTTCGATGAGGATGGCCCCGGCGCCGTCGCCAAAGAGGATGCAACTGGTGCGGTCTGTAAAGTCCGTGAACTTGGTGAGGGTTTCGGCGCCGACGACCAGCACTTTGCGGTACATCCCGGAGTGGATCAGGCCCCGCGCCAGGGTGATGCCGTAGCCGAAGCCGGCGCAGGCGGCGGAAATATCGAGGCCGGCGGCGTTGGGAATGCCCAACCGGTGCTGCAGCTGGCAGCCCATGCTGGGCATGATCTGGTCGTGGGTGACGGTGGCCACAAGGATAAAGTCTACATCCGAAATGTCCTTGTCATAACGCTGGGCCAGGTCTTTGACGGCCGCTATAGACAGGTCGCTGGTATATTCGTCTTCGGCCGAAAAGCGCCGTTCGACGATCCCGGTGCGGGCCCTGATCCACTCGTCGGAGGTTTCCAGGAAGGTCTCGAAATAATGGTTGTCAATGACTTTTGCAGGAGCATAGGCGCCGATTGCCGTGATCTTTGCTTCCATGTTCTTTCTTTGTGTAGGTTTTGCAGGCTTTCTGGCAGGGCAATGCAAAGGTAATTTTTTTTTTGCTCAGGTTTGAACTATCGGCCGGCCATATGCTGTTAAGTAGGTGTAAGTTCTTTGAAAGCTGAATTATCGTTTGGCTTTCCTAAATAATTCTTGGGGACGTACTGGAATCGACAGGGAAGTAAACTGGTAAGTAAGCATGCCGGAGTATGGTAGCTCACCTCCGTTAACAACTGGCTATTAACCTTTTTACATGGCAATACTCAGTATGCCATGGCAGCCTAAGACTAGGTCTTAGAATGCCTTTGTGCCGTACGCTTGACGCCTGATACACAGCGTGCCGCATATCATCAACCCTTCAGGCTAGTATTGTGGAATGCCTCGGCCACAGTGCGAAATTCAGAGGATAAGGGATGAACCGGGAGGGTTTCCAATCCTATCTCATCCTCGAAAATTTAACTGGAAACTAAGCATGTAGAAAGCTTATGAGTGCTTTCGCTGGACGCGAGTTCGACTCAGAGGGTCGCCCATACGGTGACGTATGGTGCAAAATCGGGTGAATTCAGAGAAGCCTAACCTCTACTCCGATAACAATATCCGGATGAGAGTAAGGTAATTCTGAGCCAAGCCAAAGGGAAGACTTTGGAAGGTGCAGAGACTAGGGACACTACGGTGAGCCCCCAGCGCCCGACATCTCTTCAGAGATGATGATATAGTCCGATACCCGGGGAAACCCGGGGCCAAACCCTGAACTTCCAAAGTTCGGGAGAGGCAGAGGCTAAAATGCTTCTAACGTTATGCTCGCCGTCTCCACCAAGATTTTGATGTAACCCTGCAGTGATCAGTCGCTGCAGGGTTTTTTTTTATGGCTTTTCCCATTCCAATAAAATAACCTGTTGAATGCTTCTTTTCGGGAAGCCTCTCGTTGGTTGTATTTGCCGTTTCGCTTGGTTACCTTTTTATAATACTGCAGTGCAATAGTTATCTCTTCTGTGGTTAAGCCGTCATTAAGTTTATTTCATATTGATGTAAAAAATTATTTAAAAAAATTTATATATTTTATTTGTTGCCTTGTTGCTATATGTGGGTTTTTTCAAACCATATATAAAAGTAATTCAATGATTTAGGGTGGGGGGTGTTCGGTTATAAAACAGGCGGGTTCTTGAATGTTACCAAATAGTAAGCCCTCACATCAGAAAAAAAGACAGGCAATTGTAGCAACTTATGTTAAGTTTATGTAAATTAGCGGCTGATTCCTCCTAATACACATCTGGCATCTAACCTAACCACGCGCATTGAGAGGCTATCTATTCTTGGGGTAAGCTGCCCTACTACCAAAAACACTTTAACACTATTAACTTACTACCCTCCGAATAGGCTCGGGCCACGCCGGTGATTCACCGGATGTGAAAAGTCCCGGCTTAGTGCCTTTCATCTCTCCCCCCCTGATGAGAAGAGCTGAGCGGTTGCCGTTATTACCCCCCATAAATGGCGGCTACCTGTCTAACGCTGGGCAACGGTTGCGGGGCTGTTTATGCCTGCCCGGCCAGCCTTAGAATGGTAGCCATAAATATTTTACCAAAATGGTGCGCCAATTACTTACAAATTATGAGAAAAAAGATGTAACCTTTTAATTCAGCCCTCGTATAGGTAAGTAGCGCCTACCCCCTTTATCTATCTACCCCTTGCACAATTACTCTTTACCCCCCTTCAGGAGAACGGCCAAAGCGGCGTTTCTCCGTTTTCGATCCTATTCCATCCCTTGACCGGTTTGCCGGCGCCCAGCCCGGGGCTGTTATTGACAGCCGCCGCAACGGCCCGGTAAGACGGCAGAAGATCCGGCCGCTATCCCCAAGATGGCTGCCCAAAAGAAAAAAGAGCGACAGAGGTTGTCACACACCTAAATAACAAAGGCTTATATATTTTAATAACCTGAATGTATTTGGGCGAGCTGCCCACGGCTCAACCTCTGGCTCTGTACACAACTGGCCTACCGCTTCAGGAAATTCCTGTGAATATTAGCTGAAACACTATTTCTGGATACAAACACTTAAAATTTTCACACTATGATCCCTAAGAATAGGCATTTGGCCATTAATCACGTCGCGCTGGAGTTCCTACTGCTTAACTTCAGCCTGCTGGCAGTACTGTTTTTCCGGCTACCCGGAATGCTGGGTACTCATCCGCACCAACCCTTTATCGGGGATTTCATGTGGTTGGTACTGATCTTTAACCTCAGCTGGGGGCTGATCATTTTCCTGAACGGGGACCTGGACCTCTACCTGAATTTCGAGTTCAGGAAGCGGATGCGGTATGTCGTCCTGAATACCTTCTTTTTTGTAGGAATGACTTACACACTGGGGCTGGTATTCAACATTGAATATATCCTGCAGACGAACTTCCTCATCCCCATCTTCCTCTTCCTGTTCATCAACCTGTTCCTTTTCGAATACTATGGGCGCCGGCGCCGCAATGTGACCCTGGCCCGCGCCCTGGTCGTGGGAAAAGGCAATGAATGGAATGAGCTTTCGGGGATCTCCCGGAAGATCCGCCGCCGCGGTTATGATATCGTAGGCTTCCTGGATAATGAGCAGCACCGCGATGGCAATGCCGAAGGAATTGAGGTGCTGGGCAAAGTAGACGACCTGACCCGCATTCTGGGCAACAGCGAGATCGATGAAATATTCGTTACGGTGTCTTCGCTTCGGGAGGAAGAGGTAAGGGAAACCATTGAGGTAGCCGATTATTACGGCATCCGCGTCAACCTGCTTCCCGGTGCGCCCGGCTTCCTGGGAGAAAAGGCCCGCCCCAGCTATCTGGGAGAAAAGGCCCGCCCCAGCTATCTGGAAGGGCTGCCTGTGATCCGGGTCCGTCAAACGCCGCTGGACAAGCTGCACTGCTTCCTGCTGAAGAAGATCTTTGACTTCGCCTTTGCGCTTGCCGTCCTCATTATGCTGGCGCCGGTATTCCTGGTCATCGCAGCTCTGATCTACCTGGACAATAAGGGCCCGATCTTTTACAAGCCGGTCCGGAAAGGGGAAGCCGGCGGGTCTTTCCACTGCTACAAGTTCCGCACCATGTCCGTTTGTGACGACCCCGTCAACGGCACCAAATCAACGGTGAAGAACGACCCCCGCATTACCCGGGTTGGCAAATACCTGCGCAAGTACGACCTGGATGAACTGCCGCAGTTCATCAACGTGCTCAAAGGCGATATGAGCGTCGTCGGGCCCCGGCCCCACCGCGTATTCCTGGAGCAGGACTTCCGCAAGGTGGTCAACGACTATATGGTACGCCACTACGTCAAGCCCGGCGTAACCGGCTGGGCACAGGTCAATGGATGGCGCGGGCCCACCGTTACCAACGAGCAGAAAAGGCAGCGCATCAAGCACGACCTGTGGTACATCGAAAACTGGAGCTTCTGGCTGGACATCAAGATCGTCTTCCTGACTGTCTTCAGCAAGAAGACCCGTAAGAACGCATTTTAGGATCAAAGAGCAAGCCTATAGAGCCTATTCTACTATTTAAATTCTATATCGTGATAACCGAATGGCCATCTGGCGTGGCGGAATGACTTCCGCCCTGGCGGATGGCCATTCCTCTTTTAGCGCTGGTTTGGAGGCGGCCTGCTGATCAATAATTTTCACCGCCATTTCAAAAAACATTGGTTTGACAGGGAACATTCCTGGCGCCCCGCCGTATCAGAAGTATGGAATCGGCCAGCCCTGCCTGCTAAGCGGAGGCCTTTCCCCTGAAAAAAAATACGCTTCCATCTCAGGCGTATTCTTGTGAGGATCTACACAACCAGATAAATGGATATGAACAGCGAGGCCCGGAGTTCGGCGTAAGCCCTGGTATTCACTCTCCGTTCTCGCTACAGCTTGGCCGGGCATTCGCCCGCCTGGCAGGCCACAGCTCGCCCTGCGGAATGCTTGCTATGCAAATTCCACGGGGTCCGCAGAGGCGGGTAGAATTCACGCTTACCGTCCATTTGTTTTCTACCCCAGCTTCATTGCTATGGCCTTTTGTCCCAAATGGCGGGAACGAACAGTATCGGATATTTTCATTACTCAAATAAACGGTAGGATGCTACCAATTTTTAAATCCTAAATGCTATGGATCAAAATCAGACCTTTGAACAATTTCTGGCGAACCAGGTTCCGGAGATATCCCCCTGGAATTTCCTCATCAACCTGTTGCTGACCGCTCTGCTGGCGCACCTGCTGGGGCGGTTGTATTCCCGCTTCGGAACATCGCTTTCCAATAAGAAGATGTTTGCCGCCAACTTCGAGCTCATCGCCATCACCACCATGATCATCATTACGATCGTGAAGTCCTCCCTGGCCCTGTCGCTGGGTTTGGTGGGCG
>JAGFJE010000173.1 GCA_024103175.1 Phaeodactylibacter sp. | reverse complement strand
AGGCTCTCTCCAGAACAAAGCGCCGGGGAAAGCATTGTGCTGTTGGACAAACAGCCAACCTGGATAGTGATGCTCCTCCCCAACAGGATCAGTTCCGGCGCATTGGGGTTCTGTACCTGCACGTGGTATACTCCGGCGTCATCCGCCTGCAGGCTGGAGAAAGAAAGCTCATTACTTCCATAAATCGTGTTCCAAAGCACGCCATCTTTATACCAGTAGTAAACATTGGAGGTAACCGTATCGTCAATGCCGAGGCCAACGGTGAGGCTTTCGCCGACATTGCGTTGAATGAGGGTGTCGGTGAAGATGGAGTCCTGGGGGGCGTAGGTAATGGAGCCGGGGCTCATCAAACCATCGAGAATGCCCTCAAATGTGAATAGATTATTTTGAAAGTTGAAACTTTGCAGGTTTGGACAATTATCGGAAAAATCGGGAACCTGTCCGCTGAGTTGGTTAAAATGGCAACCTAAACTTGAAAGATTAGGCGTATTAGAAAAGTCTGGAATACTTCCACTAAGTTGATTATTAAAACAATTAAACAATCCAAGGTTAGGCAAATTAGAAAAGTCCGGTATAAAGCCACTAAGTTGATTAATAGAACAGGAGAAGGTTTCTAAACTGGGTAGGTTCGTAAAATCGGGAATGCCGCCACTAAGGCCGTTGCCAGGACACCAAAGCCTCCTTAAATTAGGCAGGTTCGTAAAATCGGGAATGCCTCCATCCAGTTGCCCGGCAGTATTGCAAAAAAAATCTTCCAGGTTTGGCAGGTTCGCAAAATCAGGGATGCTGCCGGTAAGCTGATTATAAGAGCAGCTGAAATAGAGTAAATTGGGAAGGTTGGAAAAATCGGGAATGCCGCCGGTAAACTCATTGCCGTTGCAATCCAGGCTGAGCAGATTGGGTAGATTGCTAAAATCAGGAATACTTCCGGTAAGCAGGTTGCCCCGGCAGGAGAAACCAGTGAGGTTTGGTAAATTGAGATCCGGCAATTCCCCGGCAAGGTTATTGAACAGAAGGTTCAACCTGTCCACACAACCATCCACATTCAACACCACCCCATGCCACGTATCCATAGGCTGGCTCAGATCCCACTCGTTCACCCAGTCCCCATTTTCATGCGTGGCGTCATAGAGTTCCACCAACGCCAGAGAGTCCTGCATCCGGCAATTAGATACAGGAGAATAAGGCGTAATGCAGAGGGTAAAATCCCCCCAGTTCGGATCGGCGGTTAATGAATAATCATTGATGCGGATAAAATAAGTTGTGTTGGGCGTCAGCCCGGCCAGGTCCAACTGGGCCTGGTTGTCGCCGTCTAATGAGCTGGTACAAAACCCGAGGTATGCCAGGCCGCCGTCACAGTCGCCGCGATAGAGGGCCATTTGCGGATTGGTGATCGCCTCGTTCGGGCCTGCCTCTACCCCTTCCAGGAAAACGGAGACATCGATCAAGGTATCGCTGGTAGAAAAAGCGAACCATACGTCCCTTTCCGTACTGCTACCGTAAAAACAATCCGGATGATTGCCAGGGCCAATATGACTGGCAGTAGCAGAGAAGTTGGTATAGGTTTCCTGGCTACAAACAGGAGCCACGCCCAGGCCGGCCATAGTGCTGCACTCATCGTTCAGGCAATTTTCAGATGACGGCGCCCCTCTCACTACCCGAAAGCCGTAGGTATAATTCCGGTTACCGGGTTCGCTGCCGATACGAAAGGCCAGGCGACAATTGTTGGCGCCGCCCATCCAGAAGCCGCCCCGGCGCACCATGCCGGTACTGCTGTCCGGCCCCAGAGGATTGCAGGTAGGGCTGTCGGCGTAATAGCTGGTGCTGTACAGGTCCCAGCACCACTCCCAGACGTTGCCCGACATATCGTACAGCCCCAGCTCGTTGGGCGCCTTCTGGCCTACGGGCTTGCTGCCGCCCGGCGAGTTATTCCCCACGTACCAGGCTACGGCATCCAGGACATTGCTCCCAGCGTAGCGGTAACCCTGGCTTAGGGCCCCGCCCCGGGCGGCGTACTCCCATTCAGCTTCGGTGGGCAGGCGGTAGCCGCCGGCAGCGGCATTCCAGTAAACATCCACGTAGACGGATGTGCTGCCGATCAGCATGTCAAAAACCTGGGTGTAGGCAGGGTCGGAATAATAGCAAGGCGTCAGGCCTTCCTGCTGGCTGAGGCGGTTGCAAAATACGACGGCATCGTACCAGCTGATATGGTAGGTGGGATAATCGTACCCGAAGCCGGCCCCGTATGTCGGGACGTAATCCGGCATCAGCTCCTCCCATTCCGCCTGCGTCACTTCAAATTTACCCACGTAGAAATCGGAAAGGGTAACCAGGTGTGGCGCCTCATCGCCTTCACACCCCACCTGCTCGGGCGTACAGCCCATGGTATAGGTTCCGCCCTCCACAAAGATCATGTCTGGGGGCAGCACACTGCCATTCCCACAGATGGTAATGTTCTGAGTAAACGCCATCGGGTTGCCGGGCGCGCAGGAATTGGTGACCGTCCACCGGCGAATGACCAGAGTGCCGGGGCCCTGCAGTACAGGCGGATCATCGGTATAGCTGGCCTCCAGGTTGTCGTAGGAAGGCGCCAGGTTGTACTCGGCAAAGTAGGTTTGTACGATCGGGTAACCGGTGAAGCCAGGGGAAGGGTTGCCGTCGCCGTCAGCAGGATACGCCTGCCCGCAGCCGATGGTGAAAGGCCCCGGAGGAACAACATGGCTGAAGCCCGGCCGGCTGACGGTAATGGTTTGCGAGCAGGCGTCCCGGAACTGGCCGTTGTCATCCCGGAGCGTGTAGGTTCGGGTGATAACCGTTGGGCCGCAGCCGCCGGGCGCTACGTCATCCGTTATGGTGTTCGTTCCGTCGCAGTTGTAAAAATGGTAGGGCGGGCTGACCGTTGTGGCGAACCGCTCCGGGTCATTGAGGATGGCGTTCAAGTCATCGGGGCCGACGAAGCCGTCGAAAGACGTTGGGGAACAGACAAAGTCCCAGGTGGGGTTGCACAGCTCCTCGATATTGTCATACAACAGGTATACATTCCCGCTGATATCCACCATTTCCAGCTGGTTACACCAGAAGTCGCGGCTACCCCCCACACAACCGGTAAAGTTGTTGCCGGACAGGTCGAGCCGCTTCAGGGCCGACAGCTGATCGATGGCAATGGGGATATAGTGCCCCATGCTGTTGTTGGGCAGGCCCAGCGCTTCCACGCAACCCTGCGCATTCAGCGTCACCCCGTACCAGGTGTCCATCGGCTGCTGTAGGTTCCAGGGGTTGGCCCAGGGGCCGCCCACACTGTCCGGAGTAAGCACATTGTAGATCCCGGCAAGCACCAGCGAGTCGGCCTGCCGGCTGCAGGAAGGCGCGCCGGGGCTGACGTTCAGGACGAGCCGCTCCCAGTGGATGGACAAACCCGGCGCATTCGGGTTCTCCACCCGGACGTAATATTCCCCGGCATCGCTGAGCTGGATATTGGGAAATGCCAAAACGTTGCTGCCGG
>JAGFJE010000169.1 GCA_024103175.1 Phaeodactylibacter sp. | reverse complement strand
AGGCCGGATGACGAGACTCGAACCTGCGGCTTTAGCCTTGGCAGGGTTGCGCTCTACTCCCGATAGCTATCGGGAAGCTACATCCGCTTGTTTATTCAAAAATAGGCCGGATGACGAGACTCGAACCCGCGGCTTTAGCCTTGGCAGGGTTGCGCTCTACTCCCGATAGCTATCGGGAAGCTACATCCGCTTGTTTGTCTTTCAGGATCTTCTTCCTGTGCTCCATTTTTCAGAAGCGATTGCAAATATAAGCGGGTATCCGGTTATATACAAGTTTTAGGCAGAAAAAAATCACCTTAAACGGCGCCGCTTCTTGCAAGCAACTGATAAACAAATGAGTGAGGGGAAAAAGTTCCCTCAAAGCAGGGACAGGCAAGTTTACGGCGAACGGCCGCCCGGAAAACTTGCCTGTCCTTACCGCTTTTATCAGATCTCTGATCCAGTGGTTTCTGTTTCTGCTTCGGCCGGCTCCTCCTCTTGTTGGGCACTTTTCAGCATATCGATAAGTACTTTCAGGCTGTTGGCCGATTCGTCTGTCATCCGCAGGATGAGCTCCGTGCCTTCCCGCTGAGCGGTGGCCTCGATGCTTTTGACCGCTTTGAGCGCTTCCTGCTGTTCATCTCCCATGGCGTCAATGGCCTCCACATCTGCAAGGAAGGTGAAAATATGGTTGCCGGCGAGCTTCTGAGCTTGTTCGGCGGCCGGGCCGGTGAGCCCCGTCTGCCCGTTTTCTACCTTATCCAGCAGGGTAGGCTGGCTGGCGATGAACAGCAGCCCGTCGTTGATCAGAAACTGCCCTTCGATGTGGACCTTGCTTTCGATTTGGGTGGAATCGTTCTTGATCTCCTTTTTCCATTCCAGGAATTGATAACGGTTCTCACCTACTTTTTTGACCCTGTCTTCACCGGTGGCTGCATCAATAAGGGATTGAAGGGCTTCTTTATCACCGATCTGGGCGGCAAAAACGAGTTCGGGGCCTTTATCTTTCTCGGAAGGAGGATAGGCAGCCAGCATGATGTCTCCTTTCAGCGCTTTGATCAGCGTGTTGGTGGCGATCCCGTATTCCTCCAGGCCGCCTTCAGCCAGGCCTTTGCTGTATTTTTCCACCAACAATTGGTTGATGCCGTCCATATCGAAGGCGGTGGCCATGAAGAAGAGGGGAGCGCCTTCGGGAGCGAGCTTGGCGAAGTCCGTTTTTACCTTATCCCGGAAAAGCATGCCGAGGTCATTGGCGACCTGTTTCTTGAAGTAGAAGCTCGCTTCACTTCTGGCCATCCCCTTGTCGAAGGTAAGGAAGTGCTGCACGTAGTTGCCGCGCAGGTCCTCCTGCTTATAGTTCATCAGGGCGGTGGAGTTTTTCGCCATTTCCGATTCCAGCAGGAAATCGGAGGAAAACCAGTTGGCGATGTCAAAGTCCTTGGTGAGCGCCTGGCGCAGGTTTTTGTTCCGGGCTATGGATTGTTCCGGTTTGTTCTCCAGGTACTGCCGGATGGTGGCTTCCACATCGGCGCCGTCTTCGGCAATGCCGATGATGGCCACCGCTTCGTTCCAGGCAAGCGTACTGTTGTGGGAGGGGCTGACAAACTGATAGCCGTTGTCGGCGGCGGGCTGGGCCTCTACGTCGACACTTTCCAGCAACGCCTCAAAAGCCTGCGCGTCGGCAATGGAAAAAGAGATGGCCATGAACGGTTTTTCCCCTTCCCGCATTTCCGATGTAAAGTAGATGTTTTTCCCGAGGTCTACTCCTGAGCTTTCCGGTTGTTCCAGTACTTTTGCCAGCACCGGGTTGGCGCTCTGTGCCTCCCTGATCATTTCCTGGTACCCTTCGGACTGCTTGATGCTTTCAAAATCTGCCTTATCCAGGAGTTGCCGGGCCCGGATGGCCGTGACCATGGCGGTGCTTTCCGGGAGGTATTGCAGGCTGTCGTCGGGTATCGGAGCGTCTCTTTGGCAGGAAGTGAATACAAGGGCAAATAGAATGGCTGATAGCCAGGTTGATTTCAGTATTCTCATCTTTGTGGGTTTATTGATCTGATGGGGGCAAAGGTATGAGCGCATAAACCCGCATTCCACATTGATGGATGAAGCTACGGAAATATTCGATGGAGTTTGGTTGATCGGGTTGTTTTGGGTTGATTGGTTGGTTAGGGTGGCTGGCTCCCCCCCCAATCAACCCAATCAACGAATTTTACCCGGACGAGCGCAGCGAAGACGGGCAACTAATCCACCGCCCTCGAGCCCTCAACCGGCTCTTCCCCCGCATGGCTGTCTTTCTCCGATTGCCGTTTGATATAATAATAGGTTTCCATCTGAGCGCGGATGGCCAGGTCAGAGCCGTCGGCCCGGTATTCATTGGTGGATTCTTTATCGATAATCCTTGCCTTGACATTATCGCTTAGTTGTATGGTGAGGAAATCCCTGATCTGGTTGCGAATGTGTTCGGAGTAGATGGGGAAGGTGGTCTCCACCCGGTAGCTGAGGTTGCGCACCATCCAGTCGGCGGAAGAAAGGTAGATCAGCTCCTTACCTCCGTGATAGAAAGTAAAGATCCGGGCATGTTCGAGGTAGCGGTCCACGATGCTCGTTACCGAGATATTTTCACTCACCCCTTTGACGCCGGGGATCAGGGAACAGATGCCCCGAACGACCAATTGTATCTTTACCCCTGCCTGGCTGGCCTGGTACAGCTTTTCGATCATCGACTGGTCCTGAAGGCTGTTGAGCTTCAGGATGATCTCAGCTCTTTTGCCCTCTTTGGCCTGGCTGATCTCATAGTCGATGAGCTTCTCCAGCTCGGTCCGCAGGTTGAATTGCCCTACCAGCAGGTGCTGGAACCCCTGCTGGGGGACTTTGACGGTTTCCAGAAAAGAAAATATCCTGGCCACTTCATTCACCAGGCGCTCATCGGCGGTAAACAGCCCGAAATCGCTGTAGACTTTAGCGGTGTCTTCGTGAAAGTTACCGGTAGACAGGTAGGTGTACATGCGGGCTTTGCGTTCTTCCATACGGCGCACCAGAGCCAGTTTGGAGTGTACTTTCACGCCCGGAAAGCTGTAATGGACATTGACGCCCGCCTGTTCCAGCTTTTCCCCCCACTCCAGGTTGGCCTCTTCATCGAACCGCGCCTTGACCTCAATAAAAACAGAAACCTGCTTTCCAGCCTTGACCGCGTCCTGAAGGGCGTCCATGATGCGCGATTTGCGGGCCACCCGATACTGTATGATCTTGATATGCGTAACCTTAGGGTCCCGGGCGGCCTCTTCAAAGAAGCGGACCACCGACTCGTAGGAATGGTAGGGGACATGTATGAGGTGGTCCTTTTCCCGAATGGATTGCCAGAAATCAATACTGTCCTCCAGGGGGTGGTAGGGAAGGGCAGGCAGGGGAGGGTTGTTCAGGTGCGACATCCCGAAGTCGGGAAATTTGAAAAAGTCGAAATTGTTGTGGTAGCGCCCTTCCTGCAGGATGTCGTACTTTTCCAGGTCAAAAGTCTCTTTGAGAAAGTAGAGCAGTTCATTCGGCATCTCCCGGTCGTAGACGAACCGGGAGGCCGGCCCTACCTGCCGTTTTGCCAGGCTTTCCTTGATCTTCTGTATGAGGTCGCCCGAAAATTCATCGTCGATATACAGCTCGGCGTCCCGGGTGAGTTTGATGGAAAAGGTGTCCAGGATGTGGTATCCGGGAAACATCCAGGATACACTGTGCCGCACAATATCATCCAGCATGATGACATCGTGGCGGTTAGCGGCAGAGGGCAGTTTGATGAAACGAGGCAGGTGGTCGGAAGGGATTTTTACAGTAGCGTACTGGTGTGGCTTGTTGGCCTCTTCTTTGTCCTGCAGCAGTACCGTCAGATAGAGGGCGGCGTTGTTCAGAAAAGGGCGGATCTTATTCTTGACCAGGAGCACCGGCTGTACGAAGGGAAGCATATGGTCTTTAAAATAAGCCTCTACGAATTCCTTTTGCATGTCGTTCAGGTCGAGGCGGCGAAGCAGGTGTATCCCGTGGTGTTTCAGCTCAGGGATGATCTCTTCTTCGAAGATCCGGCTGAACTCCTCCTGTTGTTTGTTGACGATCCGCTGTATGTCCTTTACGGTCTTTTTGGAGTCAATGTGCAATTCCTTCTGGGTCTTTTTGCCTACCCGCAACAGGTTTCGGTGGTTGGCCATGCGCACCCGGAAGAACTCATCCAGGTTGGAAGAATAAATGGCCAGGAACTTGATACGCTCAAACAGGGGGACGGTGGGGTCCTTGGCTTCCTGCAAAACCCGATAGTTGAATGACAGCCAGCTGATGTCCCGTTGGATATAGGGGTAACCGTTACCCGTTTTGGATACCAGGTTCCCCGTGCTGAAGTTCGAGCTGGCCTTTTCATTGCGGCGGACCTCCGTCTTTTCGATGATATTGGACATAGGCTTTATTGTGTGGCGGATTTAAGCGTCTTCTTTCAAGCGCGTGTAGAATATTAAGATCAAAACAGGCTCATTTGTTCTCCCTGCCCTTCTTCTTTGATGAGGCTGGGCCCTCGGGTTGCTGCTGTGGGGGCCTTTTCCCGGGCTTTTTCCAGGACATATGCCGCCAGTTCCGGCGCCAGAAGGTTGTCGGGCTCGTGGGGGAAGAAATATACTTCCCGCAACCCCTGGTTGAACCAGGTAGACAAGCGCTCCATCCACGCATCGATGCGGCTGTAATCGGTAGGGTGGAGGCCGTTGCCGACAAAACGAACCATTGCCGTGCCATTGGTGAGGCGCATGTGCAGGACATCCCTCCGGCCGGCCACATCGGTAATTACCGTGGCAATATTATGGGCCTGAAGCAGAGAGAATACGGCCTCTCCGTTTTTCGGCTCATCAAACCAGCTCTCGTGGCGCAGCTCGACAGCAAGGGGGATCTCCTTGGGAAAGGCCTTCAGGAATTTTTCCAGTTGGGGCAAGCGGCGGATGTCAAAATAAGGAGGCATCTGCATAAAACAGCAGCCCAGTTTCTCCTGTAAGCCGAGAATGGCTTCCGAAAACGAGGGAATGAGCCCTGTGCCCAGCCCCAGGTTCTGGCTGTGGCTGATGGATTGGGGGATCTTGGGGCAGAACCGGAAGTCCGGCAAAGATTCCCGATACCATTTTTCAATGGTGTGGGCGTCGGGGATCCGGTAATGGGTGGTGTTCAGTTCGATGGTATTGAACTGCCGGCTGTAGGCCTGCAGATAATCTTTGGCTTTGGCGCCCCGGGGGTATACTTTTCCCACCCACTCCTTCATGCTCCAGCCCGTACACCCGATAAAAAGCAGCGGCCGTCCCTCTCTTTGGGGCAGGCCGGATAACAGCGGTCCGGTTGATGGCGCATCGGGGGGAAGGCGAAAGTCGACACCGGAAATATCGGGTAGTTTTCCAAATTTCATTACCTAAGAGCCTTTTTGCTCGGAAGGTACAAAAAATATGCCTATTCCATGGCCATGCCTTTGCCGCCATTCTGCCGGCCGACAGGCTCCCGTTATTGGTCAAAGCCAGAAAATTCTTTACTTTAGGGCCCGGAAAAAGGCAGCAGCCTTTATTGTTCACCTTCTTTGATAAACAAGTTATCCGGCGTTTATCAAAGGATCACAATTTGTGTATGATCATTCGCCTTTTGATTATCCTGGGTTGTGTGGTCGTTTTCATCAATGGCTGTAACAGCCTCATCTCTCAGAATTTCGGTACGCATAAGCTCAGGATTTACAGCATGGAGGAGGTGCAGCAATCCGGTATCGGAGATGCCGACTTCATTGAAATTAATGGAGGGTTGTTGTCCGGAGATTTTGTGTTTAAAGCGGCAAAAAGCCCTGCCAACCCGGGCGTTATCATCTATCCGGTGCTCACGGAAGAACAACTGGAAGCGCACAGCAGGGGAGCGGCGGTCACCCCCGAAATCATTGCCTGGACGACGAATTTCCCCTCCCAATGTGTCGAGGCAGGCAATTGCATCGAATCCGGCCCGGTAACGCTAAGGGGTATTGTCCGGGACTTACCCAAAGACCGGCAGGGGCAGGGGCAACTGGTAGAAAAAGGATATGGCCTCAGCGAAAATGCGGTCTTCGTGGAATACGGCCAGGAACCACTGGCCTGGTATTGGAACCTGCTGATGATGGCCGGCGCCGCCGCGGCTATTTTCGGCATCGAAGCCTACAGCCACCGCCAAAGGAGAAAAAGAATAAAAAAGGACAATTAACTGAATATCAGAGAAATAAAAACAACAACCTGAAATGGAACGCAAACTTATTGCCGCCGGCAACTGGAAAATGAATATGGATTACGACCAGGGCCGCGACCTGGCCAAGGCGATTGTCTCCGGCCTTCAACCTTCCGATGCGCTGGTTATTTTGGGCACCCCCTACATACACCTGAAAAACATCAGCGGCATCATCAAAGACATTTCCAATATCAAGCTGGCGGCACAGAACTGCCACCAGGAAGAAAGCGGCGCCTACACGGGTGAGATCTCGGCGGCCATGCTGAAATCCTGCGGGGTGGAGTATGTTATACTCGGCCATTCCGAACGCCGGGAGTACTTCGGCGAGAGTGATGAACTGATAGCCCAAAAGATCGATATCGTCCTGAAACACGGCCTGCAACCCATCTATTGCTGTGGGGAGAAGCTGGAAGTACGCGAGGCCGGCAAGCACGAAGAACTGGTCGGCGAACAGGTGAAAACAGCCCTCTTCCACCTCACCAGAGAGCAGATGAAGCAGGTAGTGGTGGCCTACGAACCGGTGTGGGCCATCGGCACCGGCAAAACGGCCACACCGCAACAAGCCCAGGAAATGCACCGGTTCATCCGCGGCCTGCTCCGGAAGAAATTCGGGCAGGAGGTAGCCGGCGGCACGTCCATCCTGTACGGCGGCAGCGTGAAACCGGATAATGCCAAGGAGCTGTTCTCACAGCCGGACGTAGACGGCGGCCTGGTAGGAGGAGCATCCCTCAAAGCCGGAGATTTCCTGGCCATCGCCTCCAGTTTCTGAGGGAAAGAACAGCAAGGGCCCGGAGGCGCCGGTAAAAGCCAAAATGGCCGGCTCCGCCTGTAACAGGAAAGTTGGCAGGCGGAGCCGGCCAATTCGGCGCCATTCAATAGTATCACTTTTTTGAATAAATTTTCCGGGATGCTACTCTTTTGCTGAACAAATTTTCTAAATTTGTTTAGTTCATCTTTTAAAGACCGGCCTACAATGAGCAGCATCGTAACCCAACGTTTTATCAAATGCCACAATAAACTCCGTGATGAGAACCGCGTTCGATCAAGCCGCCAGTTTGCCCTCTCTCTGGATTACCTCCCTCAAAGTTTAAGCGAAATCCTGAAAGGGCGCCGCGATGTAACCATCGAATTGCTGCGCAAAGCGGTCGAAAAATATAAGATCAACCCCGTGTACATTTATACCGGGGAAGGGCCGATGTTTATGACGGAGGAGGGCCATAAGAGCTTCCGGGTCCTTACCATCGTCACCAACGCCCAGGAGGATGAGCGCATCGTGCACGTCCCGGTTCCTGCCCAGGCCGGCTACGCCGCCGAAATGGGAGACCCCACCTTCATACAGGACCTGCCCACCTTTACCCTGCCGGATTATAAGTACAAAGTAGGCACCCACCGTTCTTTCGACGTCGCCGGCGATAGCATGGAACCAACCCTCTTCGAGGGCGACAAAGTCGTCTGCTCCTTCCTGGAACCTACCCTCTGGGAAACTTCCATCAAGGACAATTATGTCTATGTGATCGTGACCCGCGGAGATGTGGTGGTCAAACGGGTGAGCAACAAACTCAAAGAGAAAAAGCAGCTGGAGGTGCTTTCCGACAACAGTTTCTATGAGCCTTACACCATCAACCTGGGCGATATCCGGGAGGTCTGGTACGTACGGGCCAAGGTGAGCCCCTTCCTGCCTTCTCCTCAGAATATCCAGAATTACCTCTACGACGAGGTCCGCGAGCTGAAACAAACCATCAACAAACAGACGCTGCTGATCGACAGCCTGAACAAGACCATCGAGCGCCTGCTCGACCACCGGGGTGTCGTCGCAGCCGCAAAAGAACCAACCCCCCATGAAGAAGATTAAGATCACCGGTACGGCCCGCTACCAGAACCTGGGGACAGGCTTCTGGGGCATCATCGGAAAGGACGGCAAAGAATGGCGCCCGGTTAACATGCCGGAGCAGCTCAAATACGAAGGTAAAGAGGTGAAAATTACGGCTGTCGAAACCGGTGAGGATGTCTCCATCTTTATGTGGGGCACGCCCGTGAAGGTCATTTCTTTTGAAACGGTGGCGCCGTAGCATATTCATTCCTTCATTCCTTCATTCCTTCATTCCTTCATTTCACCTGCTCCCATTCCCCCATTCCGAAGCGCTCACATCCGGCGTTTTCAGGATCTTCTTATTGTGTTCAAACAGCTTGACGGCCATCCGGGCGGCGATCTCGGCCCCGGCGCGGTTGTCCTTTTCCAATGCTTCCGGCGTGAAGTATTTTTTGACGAAGTGGGTGTCGAAATTGCCGGAAGTGAAAGCTTTGTGGTGGAAAACGAAGATGCCGAAGGGTAGGGTAGTGGCCACCCCTTCGATCTCGTAGTGCTCGATGGCCTCCAGCATATTGTGGATGGCGGCCGGCCGGGTCTCTCCGTAGGTAATGAGCTTGGCGATCATCGGGTCGTAATAGATGGGGATGGTAAGCCCTTCTTCGTATCCGTCGTCGAGGCGGATGTTCCTGCCCTGGGGGCGGCGGTAGACGGAGATCTTCCCCACACTGGGGTGGAAGTTGTCGCTGGGGTCTTCGGCGTAAACCCTCAGCTCCATAGCATGCCCTTTGATCTGCAGGCCCTCTTGTTTGAAATCCAGCGGCTCTCCCCGGGCGATGCGGATCTGTTGTTTGACCAGGTCGACGCCGGTGATCATTTCGGTGACCGGGTGCTCCACCTGCAGGCGGGTGTTCATTTCCAGGAAGTAGTAGTTGAGGTTTTCATCGAGCAGGAACTCTACGGTTCCGGCGCCTTTGTAGTTGCAGGCGCGGGCGACGTTGACGGCGTCCTGCCCCATGCGCTCCCGGATCTCGGGCGTAAGGATGGAGGAAGGCGCTTCTTCGATGACCTTCTGGTGGCGGCGCTGAATGCTGCACTCCCGTTCGAACAGGTGGACGATGTTGCCGTGGGTGTCGGCCAATACCTGGATCTCGATGTGGCGGGGAGAGGCGATATATTTTTCCAGAAAGACAGAGCCGTCGCCAAAAGCGGATTCCGCCTCGCTGATGGCCCTTTTCATCTGGGCCTCGAAATCGGCTTCTTCCTCAACAATGCGCATGCCTTTGCCGCCGCCGCCGGCCGAGGCTTTGACCAGGATGGGGAAGCCTATCTCGCGGGCTACTTTCTTGGCCTTTTCGAGGTCTGTAATGGCTTCGTCCAGGCCAGGCACCATGGGGATGTCGTACTCCCGCACGGCCGCTTTTGCCGCCAGCTTGCTGCCCATGATCTCGATGGAAAAAGGGCTGGGCCCGATGAAGGTGATCCCGGCTTCTTCCACCGCCCGGGCAAAGCTGGCATTTTCGCTGAGGAAACCATACCCGGGGTGGATGCCGTCGACCTCCAGGGCTTTGGCGGCTTCGATGATCTTGTCGCCCCGCAGGTAGGACTGGCTGGAAGGGGGCGGGCCGATACAGACGGCTTCATCGGCATAACGCACGTGCGGGGAAAGGCGGTCCGCTTCCGAGTATATGGCAACGGTCAGTATGCCCATCTTCCGGGCTGTGCGCATTACCCGCAGGGCGATCTCTCCTCGATTGGCTACTAGTATTTTTTGCATCGCTTTGTTTTGAATCAGGTGGCAGCTAAAGTAGGGAAAATTTTTTATTCGGCTTTACCGCCCTATCTTTGTTTTCCAACCAAAAACAAACCAAAACCATGAGCGATAGCCCTCCTGTTCTCTGGCAACCTTCTGAAAAAATGATCCGCAATTCCCGCCTGAAACATTATCTGAGCTGGCTGGAAAAAAGTAAAGGCCTCAAACTCAACGCTTATCACGACGCCTGGCTCTGGTCCGTCGATCAGCCGGCGGAATTCTGGGAATCCATCTGGCAATATTTTGAGGTGATCAGCCACAGCCCCTACCGTCGGCCGATGTCAGATGACCCCATGCCCGACACCTGCTGGTTCGAAGGCAGCGCCCTGAATTACGCCGAGCACATCTTCCGGATGAAAAACAACGAGCAACCCGCCATCCTGTTCCAGTCGGAACGGCATTCCCTTATGGGAGTCAGCTGGGAAGAACTGGAGCGCGCAGTGGCAAGAATGGCGGCTTACCTGCGCAGCATTGGAGTGGAAAAGGGAGACCGTGTTGTAGCTTTTCTACCTAATATCCCGGAGGCGACGGTAGCTTTCCTCGCCGCCTGTTCCATCGGCGCCATCTGGTCGAGCTGTTCTCCGGACTTCGGAGTGAGTAGTGTTGTCGACCGCTTCCAGCAGATAGAACCCAAGGTGCTCTTTGCCGTCGACGGCTATCAGTACAACGGCAAACCCTACGATAAGATGGCTGCCGTAGGAGAGCTCTGCGATAAATTACCTACCCTGGATAAGACAGTCCTTTTGCCTTACCTCGATGAAAAGGCCGATGCCGGTCTGATCCCCAACGGCATCCTCTGGGCGCAGGCTATGGAAACGGAAACAACCGGGCTGGACTTCGAAGCCGTACCCTTCGAACATCCGATCTGGGTGCTGTATTCCTCCGGCACCACCGGTATTCCCAAAGCCATCACCCACTCCCACGGCGGCGTTCTGTTAGAGCATTTCAAGTACCTGGCCTTTCACAACGACGTCCATCCCGGCGAGCGCTTCTTCTGGTTTTCTACTACCGGCTGGATGATGTGGAACTTCGTGCAGGCTTCCCTGCTCGTGGGCGCCACCATCGTCCTGTACGACGGCAGCCCGGCCTATCCCAACCTGAATGTACTGTGGGAATTCACCGAAAAGGCGGGCATCCACCACTTCGGTACCAGCGCGCCTTACCTGGTGGCCTGTATGAAACAGGGGCTGCAGCCCGGAAAAGATTTCAACCTGTCGCACCTTCGGTCTATCGGTTCCACCGGCGCTCCCCTGCCGCCGGAGGCATTCGATTACGTGTATGAAAACATTAAAGAGGATGTCTGGCTGTGTTCGATGAGTGGAGGTACGGACGTATGCACCGCCTTTGTCGGAGGCTGCCCCACCGAGCCGGTCTACCTGGGAGAGATACAGTGCCGTTGCCTGGGCTGCGCCCTGTATGCTTTCGACGATGATGGCGAACCCGTGGTGGGGGAGGTCGGCGAAATGGTGATCACGAAGCCCATGCCCTCTATGCCCATCTTTTTCTGGAACGATGAGGACAAGCAGCGCTACCTGGGCAGCTACTTCGAAATGTACCCCGGCATCTGGCGGCACGGCGACTGGGTGGAGGTTACGCCCCGCCATAGCCTGGTGATCCTGGGCCGGTCCGACGCCACCCTCAACCGGCAGGGGATACGCATCGGCACGGCGGAGATCTACCGCGCCGTCAATAAAATAAAAGAAGTGAAGGACAGCCTCATCGTCAACCTGGAACTCAGCGGCGGGCGCCACTACATGCCGCTCTTCGTCGTGATGAACGAGGGGCAGGCCCTGGACAATGAAGTGAAAAACAAGCTCCGGCAGATCCTGCGCCGCGAGTACTCGCCCCGCCATGTGCCGGATGAGATCATCGAGGTAAAGGACCTGCCCTACACCATCAGCGGCAAAAAACTGGAGGCCCCGGTAAAGAAGATCCTCCTGGGCCGGCCGGTGGAAAAGGCCGCCAACCCCGACTCCCTGCGCAACCCGGAATCGCTGGATTTCTTTGTGGAGTTTGGAAAAGGTATCAGCTGAGCTTGCAGGTTATGCCAGGATCAGGACTTACTAGACTTTGGACGTGCAGCCATTTTAAGTCGGAAGTGGGACCGTCTGGTCAGCCGGTTAAAAAGTCGGAAGTCGGAATTTGGTCCAGAATGGGCGCTCAACGCCTTCTTTTTCGCCTTCCGATTTCCCACTTTACCCAAGGACTGTCCAAAGTCCAGAGGGCTTAGGGGCCGAAGAAAAATAGCCACATCAAATGTGGAAGTTATTCTTCGCCGGCCCCTTAGCATCTTCGATAAACACTGCCGGGTTAGGCGGGCTGTAGGGAGCGGGAAACCCGGCAGGATGTTCCAGGAAAAAAAACAAGCGCTATTTTTCAGAAAACCGTACTTTTAGGGCAAAACTCCGCCGGATAGGGGAGTGCTATCTCAGTTCCCTCCGAGCGCACTCGCCTATCCGGCAAAAAAACTATTTTATGCACGACTTCTATTCCATCAACCGCAATGCGCTCATCATACGCCCGACGCGCGCCATGATCGACTGGGCCAACGCCGTCTTTCCGGAAGACCCCATCGACTACGATGAGATGGAACAGCACGATGAACAGGATATTTTCCTGCTGCCCGATTTCGATTCGATCGAAGAAACCGAAGAATGGGTGCAGGAAAATTGCGAAGACTTCCTGGCGCACGTCCTGGAAGACTGGTGTATGGACAAAACCGCCTGGCCCTCTCCGCTGGATTGGGCGTTATTTCAGCGCTTTTTCGAGTATTCCATTGAATCTTCGGTAGTCGACACCATGGATGAAGATTACGATGAGGACGCAGAGGAGGATTTCGAAGAGTTTGACGAAGAGGAGGGCTTTGGCGATTTCGACTTTGAGGATAATTGATATTTGAGCAGGGGGATAGCGGTACAATTTTTTATTTTTGCAGGCCATTTTTGAAATCACCGTATCCCCCATGAAAAGATTTTACGCCTCAGCCATCTTACTCGCCTTTTTGATCTCCACCGGCTACGCCCAGCAGCCGGCGAACGGCAGCGGCGCCTACCGCCTGCCCATCCGAAAAGCTGAAAGCAAGATCCACCTCGACGGCCTGCTGGATGAACCCGCCTGGCAGCAGGCCGAAGTAGCCGAGGGCTTCTATCAGAACTTCCCCATGGATTCCTCCTTTGCCGCCCTGCAGACGGAGGTGCGAATGGCCTACGACGAGGCCTTCCTCTACGTGGGCGCCACCGTTTACCAGCCCCGGGAGGATTACATCATCACCTCCCTCAAGCGCGATTTCGGCATCGGCGGCAGCGACGAGTTCGCCGTCAACATCGACCCGTTCAAAGACAAGATCAACGGCTTCCATTTTGCCGTTACGCCCTTCAATGTTCAACGGGAAGGCATCATCGACAACGGCACCAACATCAACGAGGACTGGGACAACAAATGGTACTCGGAAGTGAAAACCCACCCGGAGTACTGGGTGGTGGAGATGGCCATCCCTTTCCGGACGCTCCGCTACTCCCGCGTGGAAGGCCCCAACACCTGGCGGGTCAATTTCACCCGCATTGCCGTAAAGCAGAACGAGCGCTCCAGCTGGGCGCCGGTGCCCCGGCAGTTCGGCGCCAACCACCTGGCCTTTTCCGGCCTGCTGGAGTGGGAGGGGCAGCCCCCGAAGCCCGGCCTGAACGTTTCCGTTATCCCCTACGTGACGGCCAGCACCGGCAGGGATTATGAAGAGGGTACGCCAACCGAAAACAACTTCGACGCCGGCGGCGATATCAAAGTGGCCATCACCCCTTCTCTCAACCTGGACCTTACCTTCAACCCGGATTTCTCTCAAGTAGAGGTCGACCGGCAGATCACCAACCTCAGCCGGTTCGAGCTGTTCTTCCCCGAACGGAGGCAGTTCTTCCTCGAAAATGAAGACCTCTTCAGCAAGTTCGGCTTCCCCGATGCGCGCCCCTTTTTCAGCCGCCGCATCGGCCTGTCGAGCGCCGGGCCGGTGCCCATCATCGCCGGCGCCCGCCTGAGCGGTAAGCTGGATGACAACTGGCGCATCGGCCTGCTCAATATGCAGACGGCAAAGGTGAAGAGCGCCGGCATCGACCCGGCCAACTATTCCGTCGGCGTGCTGCAGCGCAAGGTCTTCGACCGCTCCTACGTGGGCGCCGTCTTCGTCAATAAGGAGAACTTCCAACCGGACGGGGAGGGAGGCTACGAGCTGGATACCGACGGCTACAACCGCGTGGCGGGCCTGGAGTACAACCTGTATTCTGCCGATGGAAAATGGGAAGCGGAGTTATATTACCACCGCTCCTTTTCGGCGGAGAACAACAACGACGCCCAGTCGGCCGCCCTGTTCGTCGGCCATTTCACCCGCAACTGGCGGCTCTTCCTGCCCACCCAGTATATCGGCCGGAACTTTCGGGCGGATGCCGGCTTCGTGCCGCGCCCGGGTTTCTTTTCCTTCAGCCCGGGAATCACCCACAACATCTTTCCGAAAAACCCCAGAGTCGCTGAAAAGATCATTCAGTACGGCCTGGAGTTCAGCACCAACTTCACCTACAACCAGCCCGATTACCGCCTGGCCGACCGGCAACTGCAGCCGGGCGCCTTCGTCGTTTTTCCCGGCCAGAGTACCCTGAGTGTGGGCTTCGCCAGCGATTTCACCTTCCTCTATTTCCCCTTCGACCCCACCAATAAGGATACCATTGGGGGCCTGAGGAACCTTCCGGTCGGGGAATACCGGTACAATTCCGTAGGCGTGAGCTTCAATTCCGATGTGCGGAAAAAGTTCTACTTCGACGTCGAGGTAGCGGGCGGAGAATACTTCAACGGCGACATCCGCCGGGTGGAAGGGGCGCTCAATTTCCGCTGGCAGCCCTTCGGCATCCTGGCCGCCACGGTGGCCTACAACGACATTCAGCTGCCGGACCCCTACAACAGCGCCAGCTTCTGGCTCGTCGGCCCGCGCGCCGAGCTGTCCTTCTCGCGCAGCCTCTTTTTCAGCACCTTCCTGCAGTACAACACCCAGGCGAACAACGTCAACATCAACAGCCGCCTGCAGTGGCGCTTCCGCCCGGTGTCGGATGTGTTCCTGGTATATACGGATAATTACTTTTCGGACCAGTTTTTTCGCAATCCACGGGAAAAGAACCGGGCGCTGGTGCTGAAGGTGACGTATTGGTTGAATTTGTAAGGGCGCTATTTATATGCAATAAAATTTCATATAAAAAATAACTACTAAATTTGGTTTTTCTAAAATTTTGTTAACGAATGGCTCTTCTTCTTACAGGGCTATTGACGCCATAAAAGAAATAGAGCGGATGCGGAATTTGGGCTTTTCCCCTACGGAAGCTTCCCGTTGCTGGAACTGGCTTTTTAACACGGTGAAAACTTCACGTATATCCGAAAATGCCAGAGTGGCCCTCAAAATGATTGAAGAGGGTAATGATGACGCCTATAGGGCATGGCAGAAGGCGGCCAGGGAAGGGTTTTCTGATGAACTGATGCTGGATCTATTCAAGGACATTACATCTATACTTGGTTGCAATAGGTTTTGTGCATTAGCCCTCCCAGCCCCTCAAATCCCCTAAAGGGGAAGTCCACCCACAAATGCACAAAACCTATTGCCGATAGCCCTATTAAAATTTTAATATCAAGTTATTTCGGAACAACTCTAAAGTAAATGTAGAATTTGGCGTTAACCTGGATAGCTATGATATGTATTCTCAAGTACAGCTTAAGTATGGTGGCGATGACTATTTTGTAGCGGATCAGGTTTATGTAGAATGGGGAACCAAACTCTGAAAACGGAGATGTTTTATCAGGAATTGATAAATTATAAACTAAAAATGGACAAACGAGAATTAATTAAATCATTAAGGGAAAAACTAAATATTAAGGGGTGCAAAGTAGACTCAAAAGGAGCTGGGGTAGTTTCTTTGAGAAAAACCTTTCGGGATTCAATCTATCAAATACTTTTTTCATATAAAAAATATTCTGGTGAATACGTATTGGCTCCGTATTTAACTGGATGGAAGTCATTTGACGCTGTAGAGAATATTTTGGAAAGACATTATGACAGTGTGGGCATTGACCAGCCTCTGGTGACTATTTACTTAATTAGCAGAAGAATTGAAAAAATTGGAGAGATAGCAATTAGATCTGATGAAGACATTGATAAAGTGGCGCCTTATTTACGAGAATTAATCGAAGAGGATATAATGCCTTTTTTTCAAAATTATAATGCTCTACAAGATGTTTATTTCCAAGTTTTAAAATATAATAATGATTATTCCAAAATAAATAAGTTCTTATTTTCACCGCAACCAATTAGAAGAATTATTATAAATCGACTTTGCGACAATCCAAATTGGCAAGAGTACGGTCAATCTGTTTTTGATGGATTTAAAAAAGCGTCAACCGGACCGCAGGCTAAAATTTATCAAGGGTATATCAAATTTCTGCCATCACTTCTGGAAGAATTAGCACTTATAAAACCAATATGCTAGGGAAAAATTGTGCACAATTTTTCCCTGAAATATTCTTTAAAACGCGCAAACCATGAAATACCTTTTTACTACCGCAGCTCTTCTCTTATCTCTCTTATCCTCCCGAGCGGAAATATCTGTAATGCCTGTGGTCGATTGCGTCTGCGAGGGCAATCCACAACAAGCTTTTTCAGTTGTAGCGCAGGGTAGTGCCGGCCCTTTCAATTTCGAATGGTCAGGTCCAAATGGCTATACCTCTTTTGTAATGATGCCAACTAATATAGAAATTGGCGGGGTATATACCCTTATGGTGACAAACACTTACGAATGCACCTTTACTTACGATATCGAGATCCCCGCCTGCCCGCCCCTCAACTTCTTCTCCGAGGCCATCACCCCTGCCGCCTGCCCGGAAGCGGCCAACGGCATTGTAGCGCTGTCAGCGGAAGGAGGCGCACCGCCTTACACCGTCAACTGGAGCGACGGCGCCGCCGGCTTATACCGCCGATGCCGTTATCAGCCTGGCGGAGAATAACCTTCAGGCCGGTTTTACCCTGCAGCACCCGCGTTGCGCGGGAGAAAGCTCCGGCAGGGTGGTGATAGACAGCATTACGGGAGGGGTGGGGCCGTATTTCATCGGGATGGAGGAAGGCGCCCTGCAGGCCGCTTCTTCCATCGAAGGCCTGCGCCGGTGGCCCGCCCTTTGCAAACCACTGCCTACCAGGCTCTTTTTACCGACAGCCTGGGCTGTAAGGCCGAAGCGGAGATCACCGTGTTTGTCCGCCGGCATGAGGGCATCTACGTACCCAACGCTTTTTCCCCCAATGAAGACGGCCGCAACGACCGCTTCGCTCCCTACTCGGATGCGTCTGTCGAATCGGTGGAATCCTTTCGCATCTACAACCGCTGGGGCGCCCTGCTCTTCGAGCGAACCAATTTCCGGCCGAATGACGAGTCTCTGGGCTGGGACGGAAAGGTGAACGGGCAGCCGGCGCCTCCGGGGGCTTATGTGTATCAGCTCATCGCCAGAAGGCTGGACGGCAGAACCGTTCCGTTGGAAGGGGAGGTTATGTTAATGAGATAAGCCGGCCAATCCAGCTGTAAGCAATGCACCAAACCAATTGCGGCCGTAACCTTCCAGCACCCGCCTGCGCCGCAAGGCCGGCAGGTTTTGCCAAGAGCGATGGGCCGGCGCCGTCCAGCGTCTCCGAATAAACGCTGCCGGGTTGGCCAGGACTGTTGCTCGGATGAAAACCCGGCAGGTTGTATCGTTACCAGTCCGTAAAAGCTGCATTGAAAATATCCTCCATCATCTGGTTGGAAATAGCTGTCACCGCCTCGTCCTCCACGCTGGCCAGGTCCTGCGAACTGGGGAAGTCGAAGAAGAAGGAGAAGTTCTTCTTCCAGCCCTTCTCCTCATTGACGTTGTTGATGTACTCTATGGCGGTCGTGATGGTCAGGCGGTTGATGGCGGTGGTTTCTCCGGGTTGCGGGGCCTCGGAAGTCACATCATAGCGGACGATGATGCCGGTGAACTCGATATCCGGATCCGTATCGGTAAAGACCAGGCGGGACTCGGTGCGGATCTTTTCCTTGAGGTCTTCCGCCAGGCGCTGAGCCAGGGCCGGCTGGGCATTGAGAGAGTTGTTGGTAAACTGCTCGACATAATAAGTAGCTACCGAAGGGTCAATGCTGACGCCGCGGAAGGAGTAGCAACCGCTCCAGAGCAAGGAGGCGGTAGCGATGAATATTATGGTTAAGCGCTGCATGGCAGAAAATTTTTGCCAAAGATCGGACAGGATCGACAGGAATTACAGGAATTAAGGGAAATTTTGCGCATTATAATGTTTTGCATAGTAAAGAGGCCCGTACTTGCATTTGAAGTACGGGCCTCTCGTTTTTTTATCTAGTGCGCACTAGCTATTCTGGTTATCGGTTCAACAGGTTAAACCGGACCGGGACGGTCAATTGCGTTTTCACGGCTTTGCCGTCCTTGATGGCGGGATACCATTTGTCTTCCATGGAAGCTACCAGGTCGGCGGCGGCATCAGCGCAGCCTTCGCAGGGGTTGTTGGGGTCTTTGGAGACGACCCGGAGGTTGCCTTCGAACTCGCCGTTTTCATTAAGAAGGAAGGTTACGTATTCCAGGCCTTCCTGCATCTTGTTTTGTGCTTCGTCCGGATATTCGAAGTAATTGCTTTGTGCATATTTTTGGATCATGCGGTTGGAGCATTCAAACTGGTCTTCTTCGGTGAGGCATTCATTGCCGAATACCGGCGGCCGTTCAAATGCCGAAACGGGGATCAGTTTGCTCACCATCTTTTTTTCTTCCTTGTATACGGGTTCTTCCCAGGCAAACCAGGTAAATGTATGTGGGTTATATACTACATTAGACTCCATACCAACCAACTCATAGGTTGTCCCTTCTTCTGTTACCCGGATGTAATCCTTGTCTTTGTCCTGGCCGTAGACGGTAGTGGCAAGTGAAACCGCCAGCATGGCCGCGACTATACAAATAATTGGTTTTAAACGCTTGGCTATCAACAACATAGTTGTGATTTTTTAATGAAATAGTTCACTGTTTCAACGATTGTATAACCAGGATGTTCGGTGCGAAAGGCAAAATGCCTTTTCCGGCCAGGATTAGCCTGCCCGCTGTGTAACATCTTCTGCCCGTAGACGTAAACAGGTAACATGAAAGCGACACTGGAAAACACCTGTTTACGCATTGCCGTCAAAGAGAAGGGCGGCGAATTGTGCAGCCTGGTCAAAAAAGAGACGCAGACAGAGTATATCTGGCAGGCGGGCCCCGATTACTGGAACCGTCATGCGCCCGTCCTGTTCCCTATTGTTGGAGCGCTCAAAGATGGGATCTATTACCACCTGGGAAAGGGCTATAAAATGGGCCAGCACGGCCTGGCGCGCGACCTGCCTTTCCGCCTGGTGGACAGGGAGGCCAATAAACTGGTTTACTCCCTGAAGAGCAACCCTTTCACCCGGGAGCGGTACCCTTTTGAATTTGAACTGCAGATCGCCTATTCCCTGCGGGACAATCAGCTGACAACCACCTATCGGGTGATCAACCCTTCCGAACAAACGCTGTTCTTTTCCATCGGCGGGCACCCCGCCTTCAACTGCCCATTACACAAAGGAGAAAAACGCTCCGATTACCAGCTCGTGTTCGAACAACCCGAAACGATCAGCATACAGCGCATCATCAACGGCTTCCGCAACGGCGCCTGGGAACAGGTGCTGAACGGGGAGCGCCGCCTGCCCATCACCGACAGCCTCTTCGACAAAGATGCGCTGATCTTCAAAGGGCTCCACTCTTCTTCCGTCTCCCTGAGTAAAGGGGAAGAGCCTGTCCTCACCCTCGACTTTTCCGGGTTTCCCTACCTGGGCATATGGTCGAAAAGCAGCACCGCTCCTTTTGTCTGCATTGAGCCCTGGTTTGGCGTGACGGACCATACAAAACACAACCGGCAACTGGCGGAAAAGGAAGGGATTGTCGCCCTGGAAGGGTGGGGGGAGTTTCGGCATGGGTATACCGTAGAGATCCATTGATAGGATGAATTTCTCCGCCTGATTTTGTTCCTTTCCCGCAACTTTTGCCCTCCTCCCCCCATCGAAATTCCCTAACTTTGTCTGTTGATCTCCTTTTTCTGAAAAAGCAACACGACAGACAATGAACTCGCACAACCGATTGACCTCCGCCTTCCTGCTGGCCTTTTTGCTGCCGGCATGCCTTGTGGCGCAAAACCCCAACGCCAACCACGCCAACAAATTCGAACAGCTCGAAACCATCCTCCCGCCGCCCAACGACTACCGCGCCTGGGACGGCGCCCCCGGCCCCGAATACTGGCAGCAACGCTGCGATTACGACATCGAATGCACGCTGGATACCAAAGAACAGCGCCTCGACGGCACGGAGCTGATCACCTATTACAACCAGTCGCCCCAAACCCTGCGCTACCTGTGGCTGCAACTGGACGAAAACCAACACTCCCCGGAAAACGACAACCAGTACTTCGACCCCAGCGCCATCAAGCCGGTGATGAGCGAGAAGGACCTCCGCAACCTGGAGCCGGCTGAAGGCAAAGACAAATACGGCCATAAAATAGAGGCCGTCACCGACGCCAACGGGAAGCCGCTCCAGTACATGATCAACCAGACGATGATGCGGGTGGAACTGCCCGAGCCCCTGAAGCCGGGCATGTCCTTCAGCTTCCGGGTCGACTGGCACTACTACCTCGTCGACCGCATCAGCCTGATGAACCTGCTGGGAGAAAGCAGCCGGGCCACCAGCCTGGCGCGCGGCGGCTACGAGTTTTTTCCGGATGACGGCAACTACCTGTATACCATCACCCAGTGGTACCCCCGCCTTTGCCTGTACAGCGATTTCACCGGCTGGCAAACCAACCAGTTTACCGGCCGGGGCGAGTTCGCCCTCACCTTCGGCAATTTCGTGGTGAAAATGACAGTGCCGGCGGACCACATGGTAGGCTCCACCGGCGAATGCCTCAATTATTCCACCGTACTGACGCCCACGCAAATGGGACGCTGGAAGAAGGCTCTGACAGCAGAAGCTCCGGTAGAGATCGTCACCCTGGAAGAGGCCAAAAAGGCCGAAAAGGCCAAGCCGGCGCAGGAAACCAAAACCTGGATCTTCAAGGCCGACAACGTGCGCGACTTCGCCTGGACGGCCAGCCGCAAGTTCGTCTGGGACGCCATGCCCCACACCACCGAGGCCGGCAAACGGGTGATGTGCATGAGCTATTATGGCAAGGAGGCCTATCCCATTTACAGCCGCTATTCGACCAAGGCGGTGGCGCACACGCTGAACATCTATTCCAAATACAGCATTCCCTATCCCTACCCGGCAGCCATTTCTGTGGAAGCCGCCAACGGCATGGAGTACCCCATGATCTGTTTCAACCCCGGCCGGGCGGAGGAAGACGGCACCTACACCGAAATGGCCAAGCACCAGGCCATCTCGGTCATCATCCACGAAGTGGGGCACAACTACTTCCCCATGATCATCAACAGCGACGAGCGGCAGTGGGCCTGGTTCGACGAAGGCATCAATAGCTTTGTACAGTTCCTCGCCGAGCGGGAGTTCGACAACGATTACGAGCCCTGGTCGGGCCCGGCCCACCTCATTACTGACTACATGGCATTGCCCAAGGAGGCGCTGGAGCCCATTATGACCAACAGCGAGAACATCCTCGATTACTTCGCCAACGCCTACCGCAAGCCCGCCACCGCCCTCAACATCCTGCGGGAGACCATCCTCGGCCGGGAGCTGTTCGATTACGCTTTTCGCGAGTACTGCCGCCGCTGGGCGTTCAAACACCCCACGCCCGCCGACTTCTTCCGCACCATGGAGGACGCCAGCGGGGTAGACCTCGACTGGTTCTGGCGCGGCTGGTTCTACACCACCGACGCGGTGGACATCAGTCTCGACAGCATCAATTGGTATAAGGTGGACCTGGAGAATAATCCTCAAAAGCAGGACTATACTGCTACCATCCAAAAGCGGGAAAAACCCTTCGAAGACCTCTCCAAGATTCGCAACCGCGAAGCGGGCATGAAATCCGAGGTCGATAAAGACCCCGCCCTCCGCGATTTCTACACCGATTACGAACCCTGGAATACGGAGGATTCCCTGGTTCAGATGCCGCTAAAGCTCTTCGAGGAAACCTATTCCGAAAAAGAGAAAAAGCAACTGTTCTCGGACAAGAACTACTACGAGCTCTTTTTCAGCAACAAAGGCGGCCTGGTCATGCCCGTCATCCTGGAATGGACATTCGAGGACGGCACTACGGAAATAGAGCGCGTGCCGGTGCAGGTGTGGCGCCACAACGAAAAGCAATTTTCCAAAGTCTTCGTCAAAGACAAAGTAGTCACCGCTATCCGCCTCGACCCTTACCGCGAAACCGCCGACATCGACGAGAGCAACAACAACTGGCCGGTGCGGGAGGTGCCGAGCCGCTTCCAGGTGTTCAAAGCGCATAAGGAGGGGAAGGTGACGAACCCGATGCAGAAGGCGCGGCCGTAGATGGAACGCGGATAAACGCGGGTGCGGCGGATGGGCGCGGATCGGGGGGCTCGTCAAGGGACAACTTGCAGTTGGTATGTGTTTAGCGTCGAGGTGACATCCTTTTTGCCCCTGCTCCTGGCGATTAAGCTTAATTTCTACAGATTGAGGGCAAAAAGGGTGTCATCTCGTTCCAGTGCCAGGCCTTTCCAGATGACACCTTTCGCCGTTGAACAGTAATGCTACAAGCGGAAGGTTCGATGAATAGGCGAAAGATGTCACCTGGAGCACCGCTAAACATATACGATTTTAGAAATCTGGAAAATCTATCACGAAGCAAGAACTTCCATATCTCCGAGATCTGGAAGTTCTAAAGGACAGAGATGTTTTTAGAAGCAAGAAATATCAACAAATCTTTTGGCTCCGAAAAGGTACTCGACAACCTCAGCCTGCAGCTCGCCGAGCACGAAATGCTGAGCATCCTCGGCCGTTCGGGGAGCGGGAAGACTACATTGCTCCGTATACTGGCAGGCCTGGAAACCCCGGATTCCGGGAAGGTGCTGCTTCAGGGAGCGGACTTGAGCACCGTGCCCCCCAACCGCCGCAATATCGTATACCTCTACCAGGAACCCTTGCTTTTCCCGCACCTCAATGTGTTTGAAAATGTAGCTTTCGGCCTGCGCCTGCGTAAAATGCGGGAAGCAGAAATAAGGGAGCTGGTGGAGGAAATGCTCGCCAACCTGGAACTGCCGGAGCAGGCCCGTAAAATGCCGCACCAGCTCTCCGGCGGGCAGCGGCAGCGGGTGGCCTTCGGGCGCGCCCTCATCATCAACCCGCGGGTGCTGCTGCTGGATGAACCCTTCGGCGCCCTCGATACGGAAACCCGGGCGAGCATGCAGCAGTTGCTCAAGCGCATCGCCGGGGATTTTGCCATTACGGCCATCTTCGTCACTCACGGGTTGAAAGA
>JAGFJE010000157.1 GCA_024103175.1 Phaeodactylibacter sp. | reverse complement strand
CCCAAACCGCCTATACCGTCGAAACCATCCCCGACCCCAAGCGGGCCGGCGGCGGCTACGTCAGCAATCCGGACAATGTAATTCCCGATACAGAGGTGCAAAAACTCAATGCGCTCATTGCTGAACTGGAGCGCAACGCCACCGCCCAGGTGGCCATCGTTATCGTCAACAGCATCGGGGAGGACAACCCCAAGGAATTCGCCACCCGCCTGTTCCAGCGCTGGGGCATCGGGCAGGCGGACAAGGACAACGGCCTGCTCATCTTCACGGTGATGGACCAGCGCCGCACCGAATTCGAGACCGGCTACGGCCTGGAGGGGGTGCTGCCCGACGTCATCTGCTACCGGATAGGCATGCAGGAACTGGTGCCTTTTTTCCGGGAAGGGCAGTACGGGCTGGGCCTTTACGCCGCCACCGCCCGCATCAAAAAGACCCTGGAAGACCCCGAAGCGCTGGAAGAGATCCGCTCGGAACTGAAGGGCAGGGCGCCCTACCGGCCTGTGCCCGGCCTGCCGGCAGCGCTGGGCTGGTACGCCGTCGCCACCGCCGTTTTTCTCCTCTTCCTGCTGATCTGGCTGCTCTACACCCGTTTCAGCAAGCAGGAGCTGTACGACCGCTATATGGCCATCCGGCCTTTTCATTCCATAATTTTCATCATCCTTTTCCCTATCCCGTTCATCGCCGTCTACTTCTACCTGAAGTGGCTCCTGAAACACCTGCGCAACCACCCCCGCTACAGCAAAGTGAACGGCAAGCTCATGCACAAGCTGGACGAACAGGCCGACGATGAATTCCTCGAAAAAGGACAGGTTACCGAAGAGGAGATCGGCTCGGTAGACTACGACGTCTGGGTAACCGATGACTACGACGACGTGCTCATCCTGCGCTACGCCAAACGGTGGACCAAATACGAAAAGTGCCCCAAGTGCGGCTACCTCACCTACTCCAAGCAAAATTCCCGCGTGGTGCACCGCGCAACCTACTCCCACAGCGGCGAGCGGGAGATCACCTACGCCTGTAAGAATTGCCATTACCGGGACATCAGGATAGAGATTATCCCCCAGAAAGTCCGTTCCTCCGGTGGGGGCGGCGGGGGATTTGGCGGCGGCTCCGGCGGCGGCGGATGGGGCGGCGGCGGCTCCGGCGGCGGCGGGGCGGGAGTGAGCTGGTAAGGCCTTGACGGTTATCCCCTTTTGTATGCAGTAGGGGTATTGCCCATCAGGAAACATCTGTATATTGTATTTCTAAACCGGCTGATTTAATTTGGTTAATGTATCCCTGGCCAACGCGCCGGGAGCACCACCATACCCAGTCAACCCAGTCAACCCAATCAACCCAGTCAACCAAATCCCTAATTCATCACCCAAAATTTTTTCACATGAAGATCTTTACTTCTCTGATGGCCATGCTGTTCCTCTCTTCCGCGCTCAGCGCCCAATCCACCACCCTGCGCGTTTACCGCATCTTCCAGGAAAAGTGCGTGCAGTGCCACGATCACGACAGCCCGGAGGCCGGCCTTGACCTTCAGGGCGACGGGACAACGGAAACGGCGCGCGCCCTTCAGGTGCGCAACCACCTGTTCAACGTCACCCCCGCCAACCCCGCCTCGGCCGCCAAAGGGCACAAGTACCTCTACCCCGGCCGGGTGGACAAGAGCCTGCTCTTCCGCAAGGTCAACCAGGGCCTGGAGCCCACCCTCGGCCTGGATGCCGGCGAGAACCAGCCCATGCCGCCCTACGGGCAGCCTCAGCTGACGGATGTGGAAAAGGAACTCATCCGGCAATGGATACTTTTTGCGGCGCCCCTCAGCGGTACGATATCCGATGAGGAACAGCTGGAAGCATTCTACAGCGGCAACGCCCAGATGGCCTTCCCCGACGGGCCGCCGGCGCCTCCCGCCGCCGGCGAAGGGTTTCAGGTCAAGATGGGGCCCTTCTACCTGGAGCCCGGCGGCGAGGTAGAATATTTCCAGAAGTACGAGCTGGACCTGCCCGCCGACGTGGAGGTCAACCGCGTAGACGTGCAGATCGGCGCCTATTCCCACCACTTCATCCTCTACGATTTCAACCCGGGCGGCGCCACCAGCATCCCCCACGGCCTGCGCCGCAACGCCAACCATTCCGACATCGGCCTGGTGGCCGCCGTGCAGGAGTCCACCGACCTGAAGCTGCCCCAGGGAACGGCCTTCCGCTGGGACAACCAGCTGGTGCTGGACCTCAACTCCCACTACATCAACTACTCCTCCACCAATGTCTATCAGGCGGAAACCTACATCAACATCTACACCCAGCCGGCCGGGACCGCCGCTCAGGAGATGAAGACCGACCTGATCGCCAATACCGACATACCCATCCCCAATACCGGCGCGCCGGTGACCCACACCCAGCACCTGACGTACAACCTGGGCGAGGTGTTCGTCTGGGGCCTGATGGGCCACACCCACCAATACGGTACGGGCTACAAGATCTTCCGGCGCCTGCCCGGCGGCCAGCGCGGCGAACTGATCTACGACGCCGCCTGCGCTCAGGGGATTCCCGGCTGCATCTCGCCCTTCTTCGACTATCAGCACATCCCCATGCGGTACTTCCTGCCCCTGGAACCCATCACCTTCAACAGCCAGAACGGCCTGATCCACGAGGCGGCCTGGGTCAACGACGGCCCGCAGCCCGTCGGCTGGGGCCCCACCTCAGAGGATGAGATGATGGTCATGATCGTCATGTACACCGAAGACACCGCCGGCGTGGTGATGACCGATATCCGGGAGGTGGAGCCCATCGCCAACGACGCGCTGGCCTACCCCAACCCGGCGCAGGAGGAGGCCCGCTTCTCCCTGCCGGTTACTGCGGGTGAAGTGCAGCTGCGCCTATTCGATCCTACGGGCAAGGTAGTGCGCCAAGAGCGGGGCCTGCCGGCGCCGGACTTTATCGTGCGCCGCGAGGGGCTGCCGGCAGGGCTGTATTTTTATCAGCTGGAAGGGGAGGATGGGAGAGTGCGGACCGGCAGGTTGGTGTTTCAGTAAATGATTTCCTCCCAAAAACAGCCGCACAGAGATGGGCGGACGGTAGGCGGGGCAGGCGCCAAAGGCATCTGGCGTTCATTAATAAATGGAGGCTGCGCTTTATTCTGAGGCGCCGCTTGTCGGAATTAGGCGCTGTTCGGAATTTTTACCCGGCCCCGAATTGGAGACAATAAGCTGGAACAGCCCTGATGGCGGATAAACAGGCGGCCAGGAGGGCCACCGGCATCACAACCCTGTTCCCATCCACCTAAAACCCCTATCTTTACCCTCAAATCCCAATACAATGAAACCATTTCTCCTCCTGGCCGCCTGCCTCTTCATTCCTACCCAAGCTGCCTTTCCCCAATCGCCCCCCGCCCGCCCCAAGGTGGGCCTCGTCCTCAGCGGGGGCGCCGCCAAGGGCATTGCCCACGTGGGCGTGCTTAAAGTCCTGGAGGAAGCCGGCATCGTACCCGACGTCATTACCGGCACCAGCATGGGCAGCATCATCGGGGGGCTGTACGCCATCGGCTACCGGGCGGATACGATGAAGCAACTGCTGCTGGAACAGGACTGGGACCGGGTGCTGAGCGACCGCATCCCCCTGCAGGAGGTCATCTTTGAAGAAAAGGACTACTTCCGGAACTCCCTCATCGAATTGCCCTACGAAGAAGGGAAAGTGCAGGCCCCCGGCGGCCTCATCTACGGGCAGCAGATCTCTGCCCTGCTGTCTCGACTGTCCCTTTCCGCCTATGAGATCCAGGACTTCCGGCGCCTGCCCATTCCCTTCCGCTGCGTGGGCGCCAACCTGCTGAAGGGGGAACCTTTTGTCTTCAACGAAGGGTATCTTCCCAGCGCCCTGCGCGCCAGCATGGCCATTCCCAGCGTTTTCACCCCTGTCCACCTGCAGAATATGTTGCTGGTAGACGGGGGCCTGGTGCGCAACTTCCCTGTAATTGAAGCCAAAGAGTGGGGGGCAGACATCATCATCGGCGTGTACGCCGGCAGGCTCCGGGCCAGAGCCGAAGACCTGGAATCCTTTTCCGACATCCTGATCCAGTCGGCATTTCTGATGAGCATCAAGGATGCCGAGGAGCAAGCCGCCATGGTGGACATCTATATCGAACCCGACATGGATGGCTACGGAGCGCAGGACTTCCGAAAGGCCGACAGCATCATGTACCGGGGAGAACTGGCCGCCCGCGCCCAGTTCGGCCGGCTGAAGGCACTGGCCGATTCCCTGAATGCCCTGGGGCCGCCGCACCGCCCCAAAGCCCTTCCTCCGGTGGAAGAAGTATGCCTCAGCCAGATCGAGGTGGCAGGCAACCAGCGCTTCAGCGATGCCGAGATCATCGGCCGCTTTGGCCTGGAAGTGGAGGAAACCGTCACCGTCGATGAACTGGAGCAGGCCGTCAACCGCCTCTTCGGCACCAACTACTTCGAATGGGTGAGTTACCGCCTTCGCCAGGAAGGCAACCAAACTATCCTCACCCTGGAAGTGGTCGAAAAGGCCCCTACTCTGCTGCGCGCCGCCATCAATTACGACAATTATCTCGGCGCCGGCTTCCTTTTCAACGCCAGCACCCGCAATGTCGTCCTGCCCGCCTCCCGCCTGATGTTTACCGGCACCATCGCCGAGAACTACCGCTTCGACCTCAACTACCTCAAATACGCCGATGAGGCCCAGCGCTCGTCAGCCGTCGGCGCTATTACCCTGACCCGGGATGAGATCCCCGTTTTCCAGGATGGGCTGCAGAATGCGGAATTCCGCCTCTTCGAACTGCTCATCGACCTGCGGCTACAGCGCCGGCTGGGCAGAAATTCCCTCATCGGCCTGGGCCTGCAACGGGAGCACCTTTTCTTTCGACCCACCGTAAGCAGCGACCCGCTCTTCAAACGGCTGGATTATACCAACTACAACGCCTATGCCTTCTGGCAACTCAATACCCTGAACCGCAACATCCTGCCGACAAAGGGCGCCCGGCTGGCACTGGAACTCAAGGGGCTGAACAACGACAACTTCAACGTCCGTCAGCTCAGCCCCCAATCGCCGGTGCCGGAAGATTCCCTCTTTGCCTTCAACCCTTATACCAAGCTCACCTTCCAGGCCAGGAGCTACCTGCCCCTGCACCCGCGGGCATCCATCATCATCAGCCCGTTCGCCGGTTTTGTTTTCAACCCCAGCAATACTTTCGGCGACTTCTACCTGGTGGGCGCTCCGGAAGCGCTCACCCGCCGTTCCATCCCCTTCTACGGGCTGAACGCCAACCAGTTGGTGGCCCAGGTGGCCGTCGGCGGCGGTATCGGCTACCAGCATTTCTTCCGGGACAACATGATGTTCTCCATCGACGCCAACGCCGGATTCTTCGCCCAGCCGGGCCAGTTCTCCGGCAACCTGCCGGAACCAGAACAGTTCCTCGCCGGCCTGGGCCTTACCTTCGGCTACAGCTCCTTCCTGGGCCCGGTGAAGTTCACCCTGATGTATCCCATCGATACGGATGGCACGCTGCCGGACAATGTGCGGTTCTTCCTGACGATCGGGCACCGGTTTTAGCGAGGGCCTCCCAGTAGTGTTAAAGTTCTTTAACAGCATAAAGGAAAATCGCGGCTTCCAGCTTCAGGCGTTGTTAAGAGAATGTTAGCGGCAAACTTTTGGCGGCAGGCCTGCCGTTTCATTTATTAAGGCCCGATAAAACGGAGATCACTAATTTTTTCCATAAACCCGACTTATTATGAAAACCTTTAGAATTGCATTAGCTGCTCTGGCCTTACTGGCCATTTCCCTGCCCGTCCGGGCCAACGTCAACCCTTTCGACCTCATCAAGTTCTGCACCAAGCAGGTGGAAGCTAAGAAAGTGGTGGTCGAACTGGCCAACCTGGCACAACAGCCTACCTCCATCTTGCTGAAAAGTACTTTCGGGGAGGTCTACTACAAGGATCACATCCGCAAACACAACGGCCACCGCGCCCTACTCGACCTGGAGCAATTGCCGGAGGGGCGCTACATCCTGAGCGTCATCCAAAAGGGAGAAACAAAATCACAGATCATTAAAATAACGAAAGACAGGTTGCTCGTTTCCCAATGCGCAGAATAGCCTGAAAAGCATGTAAGCAAATTGTATTATAAGCGGCAGGGGCTTCCGAATAACCGGGAGCCCCTTTTTTTTCGGACAGGCCGCCCCCTTTCCTCTCCTGTTCGATTTATCGAAAAACGCCCCCCATTCATCGATCCGATTCGGAAAAAAGCAACTCCTTCCGCTTCTTTGGGTCTCTAATAATGATGGAAATCACCGTACACAGAAACTTTATTTTTTCATCAATAAACCCGACTGTTATGTCAATCCTTAAGCAACTGGGAGCAGTACTGCTGCTCACCGCCATGAGCCTGCCCATGTGGGCAACCCCCATCGCCACCCCCGGCGAGATCACCGTCAAAACCAAAGCGGTTGAACAAAAATCGGTCGCCGTCCACCTCTATAACCTGGGGCAGGAAACGACCACCTTGCAGATACAGGGCCGGCAGGGAAAGGTCTACTACGAGAAGAATATCTTCAACCATAACGGCTTCAGCATGTTGCTCGACCTGGAGCAACTTCCGGAAGGCAGTTACATCCTCTACGTCAAGCAAAAAGATGAGGTGAAGAGCCAGGTCGTCCGGGTTACGGAAGAAGGCCTGCTGCTTTCGCAGGTCGTTGAGGAATGAGGCCTTATTGCCTTTCCTGGGCCAGAGGTTGTTGGTGGTTATTAGGCCCCCGGGAAATACCCAATAACCCCTCTCTGCCAGGCTGTAGTGTAATCAGCCAATAACCAATGAACCGCCCTCTTCGGCGGTTCATTCCCTACGCCCTTTCCAGGATCACCGCATACCCCTGCCCTACCCCGATACACATGGCCACCAGCGCGTAACGTTTCTGTTGTTTGTTCAGTTCCAGCGCGGCGGTATGCAGGATGCGCGTGCCGGTCATTCCCAGCGGGTGGCCCAGGGCGACGGCGCCGCCGTTGGGGTTGATGCGGGGGTCGTCGTCGGCGATCTCCCATTGGCGGGTGCAGGCCAGCACCTGAGCGGCAAAGGCCTCGTTAATCTCTATGATATCCATGTCGTCCATCTTCAGGCCCGCCTTTGCCAGCGCTTTTTTCGAAGCGTAAACCGGGCCAATGCCCATAATACGGGGCTCTACGCCGACAACCGCTGAAGTGATGATGCGGGCCAGCGGCTCCAGATGATACTTGCTCACCGCCTCTTCCGAACCGATAAGCATGGCGGCGGCCCCGTCGTTCAGGCCGGAAGCGTTGCCGGCAGTCACCGTTCCCCCTTCGTCTTCCGGTTTGAAGGCCGGGCGCAGCTTGGCCAGGATCTCCGGGCGCGTATCGGGGCGGATGAACTCATCCGCCTCAAAGATGAAGGGCTCGCCCTTGCGGCGGGGGATCTCGACGGGAACGATCTCTTCGGCCAGGCGGCCGGAGCGCTGGGCCCCGGTGGCTTTCATCTGCGACCAGTAGGCGAACTGGTCCTGATCCTCCCGGCTGATCTTCATCTGTTCCACCAGGTTTTCCGCCGTTTGCCCCATGCCGTCGGTTCCGTACATGGCCTTCATTTTCCGGTTGACAAAGCGCCAGCCGAAGCTGGAGTCGTGCATTTCAGCGTCATTGCCGTAGGCCTTGGATACTTTGGAAATGACCCAGGGGCCGCGGGTCATGTGCTCGACGCCGCCGGCGATGAACAGATCCCCATCCCCGGTTTTGACGGCGCGGTGGGCGTGAATGACCGCCGACATGCCGGAAGCGCAGAGGCGGTTGACCGTCTCGCCCGGCACCGAATGGGGCAGCCCCGCCAGCAGCAGAGCCATGCGGGCAACGTTGCGGTTGTCCTCCCCGGCCTGGTTGGCGCAACCCATGATAACATCCTCATAAGCGTCGGGCGGGATCTGCCCGTGGCGCGCAATGAGGGCCCTTAGCACGTGGGCGGCCAGGTCGTCGGTACGCACCGGGGACAGGGCGCCGGAGAACTTTCCAATTGGGGTGCGGATGGCGTCGATGATGTAGGTTTCTTTCATGTCCTGTTTTTGGTTAGGAGTAGCGAAGATAACGTTTGTTTTCAAACAAAGGGCGGAGGGGGGAAGTTCTGAGCAGCCTAAGAGCATGTCCATTCAACGAGTAGGCCGCTGGCGTGTTCTTAATTAGTGCGGGTATAAATATGCCCCCGGGCGTTGCACATTCGCCCACAGAGATTGTTATTATTGTATCCCACTGGAAAGTGGGGTTCAATTCACAACGAAAAATTGGAATTATGCACACACGTATTTTCTTTCTTTCCTTTATTCTTGCCCTGCTTGTCGCCGCCTGCGGCGGTCAAACCAAAGGGGAATTAACCGACGAACAGAAATCCGAGCAGGATAAGGCTTACCAGCAGATGATGGACGTCCATGACGAAGCCATGGCGAAGATCGCGGAGATGAACCGCACCGCCCGGGATCTCAAGCCCTACAGGGATTCCCTCGAAAGCGAAGCGCAGATCGAAGAGGTCAACCTCGCCATCGAACGCCTGGAAGGCGCCGAGGAGGCCATGATGCAGTGGATGGCCAGCAGCCCGAAAATGGGGCAATTGCGCGACACCCTCAACCACGAACAGGTCATGACCCTGCTGGACGCCGAGCAGGAAAAGATCGACGAGATCGGCGCCGCCATGACGAGAAGCCTGGAGAGCGCCCAGTCTGTCCTGGCCGGACTCCGGGAAAAAACGCAAAATGAAAACTAATGATGAAGTACTATATCCTGGCAGCCATAGCCCTGGCCGCCTTCGCCTGTAACAGCCCTGAACAGCAACAGGCGCTGCCCATCATCGGCAACCACGACATTCAGGGCGAAGACACCATTTACCATCAGATACCGGATTTCGCATTCATCGACCAGGACAGCCAGGTGGTCACCAACGCTACCTTTGAGGGCAAGATCTATGTGGCGGACTTCTTCTTCACCTCCTGCCCGACCATCTGCCCCAAGGTGAAAAAGCAGATGCTGCGCATCTACGAAAAATACCAGGACGACCCCCGGCTGATGTTCCTCTCCCACTCCATCGACCCCAAGCGGGATACGGTGGGCCGGCTGAAGACGTACTCCGAAAACCTGGGGGTAGATACGGAGCGCTGGCGGTTCGTCACCGGTGATAAGGACGAGATCTACGAGATCGCCGACGACTACATGAGCATCGCCACCGAAGACCCCGACGCCCCCGGCGGCTTCGACCACAGCGGCTGGATCCTGCTCATCGACAAGGGCCGCCACATCCGCTCTTACGCCAATGGCACGGAGCCGGAAAAGGTGGACGAGTTTATGAAGGAT
>JAGFJE010000135.1 GCA_024103175.1 Phaeodactylibacter sp. | reverse complement strand
CCCCCTCTCACCCCTCCGGCAAAGGCGGATACTCCATGTTCAGCTTTTCCAGTTCCTCTACGATGGTTTTGGCGACGATGTAGTTCCGGTACCAGCGTTCATCAACCGGGACGATGGCCCAGGGAATGCTGCTGTTGTTTATGGCGTATTCGTAGTAACGCATGTATTCGTCCCAATGTTCCCGTTCCTTCCAGTCATTGGGGTTGTGTTTCCAGTTCTTGTCCCGTTCCTGTATCCTTTCCTTCAGTTCCTTTTCCTGCTGTTCATAAGAAATGTGGAGGTAGAATTTGAAAATGACGGTGTGGTTGTCGAAGGCGAGCAGTTCTTCGAAAGCATTGATGGCCTTCATCCTTTTTTCCGCCCGTTTATCGTCGATCCAGCCGTGCACCCGCTGGATGAGGATGTCTTCATAGTGGGAGCGGTTGAAGACCTGTATCATACCCCGGCGCGGAACCTGTTTGTGCACGCGCCAGAGGAAATCGTGGGCGAATTCCTCATCGGTCGGTTTTTTAAAGCTGTACACCTGTATGCCGTGGGCATGGCAGTCCTTGAACACGTGCTTGACCGCTCCGTCCTTTCCCGAAGCGTCCATACCCTGAAAAATGACCAGGGCGGCGTGTTTCTGCTCGGCAAACATCACTTTTTGCAGGTCTCCGAGGCGTTCGGCGAGCTTATCGGTTTCGTCTTTGAGTTTGTTCTCATCCACATCGGGAGGAGGCGTAGTCGGTATTTCGGATAGCTTGATCATAATTCAGGGTTTACGGGGCGCAAGATGATAGCCCCCGATAGCTTTCAGCAAATATGGTAAAAATTCTGGTCACTCCTCATAAAGAATACTCTGCTTGAAGTCTTTCTGCAGGAGCAGCTGAATATTGGTCAGTACGATCTCGCCCATGGTTTTGCATTTGTCGAACTGGCTGTTTTTATGGTGGTAGGCCAGCTCTTCCCGGAGTTGGTTGATCTTGTCTCCGGTGGAAAGTTCGTCTTTGACCATGACTTCCATCAGGTCGGTAAACTGAACGTCGTTTGTTTTCACCCGGGCGGCGATGAGGCTGCGTTCCTCGAGCTGGTATTGCTTTACGGTCTCCGGCCGCATGTGCTTCATGCCGAGGAAAATAATGGGGTTGTTCTCCTTGAAATATTGAGGCAGGTAAAAACTCTTGCGCCCTTCGAAAGACTGCTGGTCGAAGTCGATGGCCCGCATTCGGAACTGAGAGCCTTCAATATCGGGCGTGATGTCTACTACGTAATTATAGGAGCGCATATCCCCCAGGAGGCGGACGAAGCAGCGTTCGTTGAACTTGATGAACTCCTTGGCGATGCGGATCTGGTTGAAGGTCGTGTCTTCCAGGCTGCGCCGCATAAAATCGTCGCCGGGAATGCCGGCTACGTGCTCTTCGATCAGCGTGTCTCTGTCGACCATGAACATGACCCGGTTGGGGGAGAGGATATCCTCCAGCTCCAGGCCGTATATGCGCGATGAATCGGCTTTTTTGACATAGAAATGGTCGTAGTTGTCATTCAGCCGGTTGATGATGCGGACCCGGAAGGGTTTGGTATTGCCAAAGGTGCAGAAGTCGATGCGCGCTACGGTGAGGTGGTCGAGCACTTCCACATCCCCATCCGTTTTCAGGAGGGCGTAGATGCGCTTCATCGCGTCGTTTACCTCGCGGCGGTCCGATTCGGAGTAATAGACCGTTTCCCAGAGGGTATCGTTTCCCTGCTGGTCAATCAGCGGTACGGAGGACTCATACCGGAGAAGGTCCCGGTATTGGATGGTCAGGCCGGTGGCGCGGTTGTGGCGCCGCAGGTAATCCCGGAGCCTGGGGCTGACCGGGATCAGGGTCTTTTTTTTGGACGGGACGTTGCCTTTCATCATATCGCCAATGCCTCTATTTATACAAGTTCTTAGTTTTTCAGATAGCCAGGTGACATCTTTCGCCTACACACCGAACCATAGCTTATAGTACTGTTGTTTGAAGGCGAAAGGTGTCATCTGGAAAGTGGACTCACGGCTACCCGTCTAAGGTTGGACACTATTGATAGCCAAAGGGTTGCGGAAAGCCTAAAGCCATTCCGGCTTTGTCCAACGCAAGGCTGGTTGCCGGACTCACCCTGCTTCATCTGAAAAACAAGCCTTTGGCGATACAGTTTATTTCAGGCCCCATGGCTGATCTTCCTTTCCCGCATGAGGGTTTCCAGTTCAGGAAGCACGGTCATATCCTCGATGGTGGAAGGGGTGGCGAACGGTTTGCCGTCGGCGATCTGCCGCATGATGCGCCGCAGTATTTTCCCCGACCGCGTTTTGGGCAGCCTGGGCACTATCGCCACTTTCTTGAAGGAAGCGACCGGGCCTACCTTGGCCCTTACCATTTGTATCAGTTCCTGTTCCAGTTCTGTTTCTGTTTTATCAACGCCTCCTTTCAGGACAACGAACCCGATAGGTATCTGGCCTTTCATTTCGTCTTCGACGCCGATCACGGCGCATTCGGCAACGGCCGGGTGAGAAGCCACGACTTCCTCCATCTTTGCAGTGGAAAGGCGGTGCCCCGCCACATTGATGATGTCGTCGATCCTGCCGGTGATGAACACGTATCCGTCTTCATCGATGTAGCCCCCATCACCGGTGAAGTAATAGCCCGGGTAGGAACTCATGTAAGAAGAAAGGAAACGGGCGGTATCGTTCCAGAGGTTGGGCAGGCACCCCGGCGGAAGAGGCAGCCGGATGACTACTGCGCCTTCCTGCCGCGCCGGCAGGCCCTCGCCGTCCGGGCCGACGACCTTGAGGCCGTACCCGCATACCGGCTTGGCGGCGGAGCCGGGTTTAATGGGCAATGGTTCTACCCCTACCATATTGGACAGCATGGGCCAGCCGGACTCGGTCTGCCACCAGTGGTCAATGACCGGCACCCGGAGCAGGTTGCCGGACCATTCCAGCGTAGCTACGTCGCAGCGCTCGCCGGCCAGGAAGAGGTATTGCAGGCTGCCGGTGTCGTATTTCTTTTTCAGGACTCCGTTGGGGTCTTCTTTTTTTATGGCGCGGAAGGCGGTGGGCGCCGTGAAGAAGGCCTTCACTTTGTATTCTTCGATGACCCGCCAGAAAGAGCCGGCATCGGGCGTTTTTACCGGCTTGCCCTCATACAGGATGGTGGAGCAGCCGTGAATGAGGGGGGCGTACACAATATAGGAATGCCCCACTACCCAGCCGACATCTGAGGCGGCCCAGTATACATCCCCGGGTTGTACGCCATAGATGTACTTCATGCTGAACTCCATGGCCACGGCGTGCCCGCCGTTGTCACGCATGACCCCTTTGGGGCGGCCCGTAGTGCCTGAGGTGTAGAGAATGTAGAGCGGGTCGGTGGCTTCCACCGGGACGTAGTCCGCCGGTTCGGCCTTGTCCAGCAGGGCCTGCCAGTCGTGATCGCGCCCTGATTTCAGGGGCGCCGCCAGTTGTGGCCGCTGGTAGACAATACAGCCTTCGGGTTGGTGTTCGGATTCCTCCAGGGCCTCATTGATGATCTTCACGTAGTCAATAACCTTGGTGATCTCAATACCGCAGCTGGCGGCCAGGAGTAATTTTGGTTTGGCGTCATCGATACGAATGGCCAGTTCGTGTGGTGCGAAGCCGCCAAAAACCACGGAATGGATGGCCCCCAGCCGGGCGCAGGCCAGCATGGCGATCACCGTTTGGGGGATCATGGGCATATAGATGATAACGGTATCTCCTTTTTGAACCCCCCGTTCCCGCAGCACTCCTGCGAACAACTTTACTTCGTCCAGCAATTCTTCATAGGTGAAAACCTGTTTGCTGTCCGTTACCGGCGAATCGTAATACAGCGCTACCTGTTGGCCCCTTCCGTTTTCGACATGGCGGTCCAGGGCGATATAAGCCGTGTTGAGCTTCCCGCCTTCGTACCAACGATACAGCCCTTCTTCATCTTTAGAGAGGATCTTCTCCGGTTTCTTAAACCAGGGTATAGCTTCCGCCTGTTCCCGCCAGAACGCTTCGGGAGACGACATGCTTCTATCGTAAAATTCTTGGTAGGTCATGATCTGATGTTTTTTGCATGTATTTTTAAAAGAAGGACTGCAATAAGGAGGTTGCTCCGTCGTAGCCGGGCTACTGCCGACGAAGACGGAGCAGCCTCAATAAGAAAAGGGAGTATGGGCTGCTCCCGAAAGAGCAGCCCCTCGCAGGCATTGAAGGTTAGTAATTCACTAGTGCGACTAGACCGAATTAACGGGCGATTTCGTGGCCCCTTAACATCCTGGTTCACAGTAGCTTGAGTTCACCTGTTAATTCGTTCCGCTTTCACTAGCTGGTTGCTCCACTCTTGATCTCATCGACCACTTCCGGGTTGAGCAGGGTAGAAGTGTCGCCGAGGTTGGACGTGTCGCCGGAAGCCACTTTGCGGAGTATCCGGCGCATGATCTTGCCCGAGCGGGTTTTGGGCAGGCCGGAGACGATCTGTATCTTATCCGGTTTGGCGATCGGGCCGATCTCTTTGGTCACCACGGCGAGGATCTCCTTGCGGAAGGCTTCTTCGTCGCTCACCGGCCCGGCGGTGATCACGTAGGCGTAGATGCCCTGCCCCTTGATATCGTGCGGATAACCGACTACTGCCGACTCCACTACCTGGGGGTGTTCGTTGATGGCGTTCTCGACCTCTGCCGTACCCATTCGGTGTCCGGACACATTGATCACGTCATCGACCCGGCCGATGATGCGGTACATGCCGTCTTTATCGCGCCGGGCGCCGTCGCCGGTGAAGTACTTGTCTTTGAAAGCCGAGAAGTAGGTCTGCCGGCAGCGTTCGTGGTCTCCGTAGGTGGTTCGCAGCATGGAAGGCCAGGGGAATTTGATGCACAGCAGGCCTTCGATGTCGTTGCCGCTGAGCTCCTTGCCGTCCGCATCCAGCAGGCAGGGCTGGACGCCCGGCAGGGGATAGCCGGCGTGAGCCGGTTTCATGGGGCTGAGCGCCCCCAGGCCGGAGATCATGATTCCGCCCGTTTCCGTCTGCCACCAGGTATCGACGATGGGGGAGTTGCCCTTGCCCACTTTTTCATAGTACCATTCCCAGGCTTCCTCATTAATAGGCTCTCCCACTGTGCCTAAAACCTTAATAGAGTCCAGGCCGTAACCTTCTACCCATTCGTCACCTTGCGCCATCAGGGCGCGGATGGCCGTAGGCGCGGTGTAGAACTGGTTGACCTTCAGCTTGTCGCAAACAGCCCAGAAGCGCCCGGCGTCCGGGTAGGTGGGCACGCCTTCGAACATGACCGTGGTGGCGCCCGCCAGAAGCGGCCCGTAGACGATGTAGGAGTGCCCGGTGATCCAGCCAATATCGGCGGTGCACCAGTAGATGTCGCCATCCTGGTACTGGAATACGTTCTGGAACGAATAGGCGGTGTAAACCATGTATCCGCCACAGGTATGGACGACCCCCTTGGGTTTGCCGGTAGAACCGGAAGTGTAGAGGATGAAGAGCATGTCTTCGGCATCCATTTCTTCGGCCTCGCACTCGGGGCTTTGGCCGTCCACTTCCTCGTGCCACCACTTGTCCCGGCCGCTCACCATATTGACGCCGTCTCCTGTGTTTTTGTGGACCAGCACGGTTTCGATGCTATCGCAATCCATGGCCAGGGCATCATCGACGACCTGTTTTACCGGGATGTGCTTGGCGCCCCGGTCGTTGTAGTCGGAGCAGATCACCATTTTGCAGGTGGCGTCCTTAATCCGGTCGGCCAGGGCCTGGGCGGAGAACCCGGCGAAAACCACAGAGTGAATAGCGCCGATCCGGGCACAAGCCAGAACGCCAATAGCCAGCTCAGGGACCATGGGCATGTAGAAACAAACGCGGTCCCCTTTTTCAATACCATTGGCTTTGAGGGCATTGGCCGCTTTACATACAGCGGCGTGCAATTCTTTATAGGTGTATTTCTGCACCGGGGCGTCCGGCTGGTTGGGTTCGAAAAGAATGGCAACCTGATCGCCGCGGCTCTTCAGATGGCGGTCCAGGCAGTTCTCGGTAATGTTGAGCTTTCCACCGGCAAACCATTTAATATCGGGGTCGCGGAAGTTCCACTCCAGGACTTTGTCCCATTTTTTACGCCAGGTAAAGGTGGAGGCCTGTTCAGCCCAGAAACCTTCGGGGTCTTCTACGCTGCGGCGGTAGACGTCCTTATATTCGTCGAAGGACTTGATCTGTAGAGTCATATCGCTATTGTTTTATTTTTAATTACGGTCTTTTTCACCTTGATGTAGCAGGTTTCTTTTCGAAATATATAGATATTTATATGTTTATATCTTTCAAAGAAAAAAAACCTGGGGGAATTATCCAAATTCTATCACTTCATTTATGGTATTTATCAGTTCATCATTGTCAAAAGGCTTGGTGATGTAGACTTCTCCGCCGGTTGCGTATCCTTTGAAGCGGTCTTCCTGGGTGCCTTTTGCCGTCAGGAAGATGATCCGGGTATTATCGTACCGGGCATCCGCACGGATCTGGCGGGCTACTTCGAAGCCATCCATACCGGGCATCATTACATCCAGAATGACCATGTGAGGTTGAGAGCGGGGCATGAGCCGGAGCGCCTGCTCCCCGTTTTCGGCTTTAAAGGCCTGATAGCCTTCCTTTTTGACCAGGTATTCGAGCGCCACCAGTATATTGGGCTCATCATCGACCAGGAGGATTCGGGTTTTGGTTTTATCCGTCATATCGAGCAGGCTCCGAATTAATACGAAGCTAAATTTACAGATTTTTGAGAAAAAACAAAATTTAACGGGGGGTAGCTATGGCAATCGCAAGAAACTAAGCGGCCAAGACTTTGATGAGATAGTCATTGTCCCATCCTGCTTTTTTGCGTTTGGCTTTGATGCCTCTTTTTAGAGATTTCTCGTTTTTTAGTTTGTTAATAGCAATGTGCCTCAGGGTAGCGAAGTTCTCAGATGCGTTGCCTTTGCGTATCCTTGAATCATCCTCTCTAAAGGCAATATCCAGTACCCAGTGTAGTTTGGTTTCAATGCCCCAATGGGACCGTACCACTTCATTCATCCGTTCTGCATCCAAGCCTAAACTTGAAATGTAATAACGTTCCTCGTATACCTGTTCACCTTGGCGTTTGCCGTTTTTGTACTCCACATAGGCTTCTATTTTCACAATTGCCTGCAGGCCTTTCCATCGTTTTAGCACATTGGGTGAGAGGAACTCTGCTGCCGGAGCCACATAGCAATTGCGTTCTTCTATTCGGCCATGGCCCAGGCTGCTTTGCCGGCTGTGCTCGCCTTTTTTCTTTGCCGAATAACGTTGGAAGGCTTCTATAACTTCATCGTGTAGTTCGCCTTGGTTACCTTTTAAAGCTAATACATAATCCGCCTCATTACCCACTATCTTTTCGGCTATTTCTTTTTGGGTGCCCATCGCATCTATGGTAACTACGCTTCCTGCTAAGTCCAAAATATCCAGCAGCTTAGGAATGGCTGTGATCTCATTTGATTTCTCATCCACTTTAGCCTGTCCCAGCACCATTTCATTAGCGTTAGCCCAGGCACTTACCATGTGTATGGCAGCTTTCTCAGAGTGGGTGTCAAAAGAGTGCCGTAATTGTTTGCCATCTATATTCACAATCTCACCGTTTATCTCACACAAGCTACTAACCCAACTGATGAAGCAGGCGGCAAAAGCCTCCGCATCTATCATGCTGAAAACCCGGCCAAATGTATCATGAGAAGGTATACCATGGCGCAGCTCCAACAGGCCCTCCAAAAATTCCTGCTTGCTCTTTCCAAATTCTTCGATTTCCGTCCACTCATCCGCTCCGCATATAACTGCTAGAATGGCGATCGTGAATATGGCCTCTAAGCTGTGCAATAGGCCCTGTGGCTTCCTCGGGTCGGGTATACTGCTGAAGTGCTTCGTTAGGCTCTTTGGCGCTTTCTTTTCCTGTTCCATGGCTACTTTTAGCCAGAATGTACATATTTTTATCGAATCGGGGGGGGGGATGTGTCGCCCTTACAGGGCTTAGAACGCCTTCCCATTGTTGCCCTGGGGCGTTGCCCCAGGCAATGGGCTGACACCCTTACAGGGTTCCGAAACCTACTCACTCAGCCCCGGAGTCGCATCCTTTTATTTTCTTGCGATTGCCATAGGGGTAGCTTTATCTCCGGTATAAAGAGGAATTTCCACGACGAATGTCGCACCGCTGTCCGGCCCGCTTTTGACGTGTATGCTGCCGGAATGTTGAGCCACGATGGAATGGGTAATGAAGAGGCCCAGCCCGCTGCCTTTGGGCTTCCCCCTGGCTTCGTCGCTCAGCTGGGTGAACTTTTCGAAGATCAGCTTCTGGTCCTTTTCGGGAATGCCCGTGCCATTATCTTTCACTTCCAAAACGGCTTTCGCCCCTGTCTTGCGAAGGTAGACGGAAACTACCCCGTCATCCTCCCGGCAGAACTTGATGGCGTTGGACATGAGGTTGACCACTACCTGGGTCAGCCGGTCATTGCTGCCCATGACCTGCACCGGCCGGTTTTCGATCTCCAGTTCATGCTGCACATTACGGTCCCGCATCAGCTGTCTCAGGCCCAGGTAGGCCTTTTCCGTAACTTCGGCAAGGTCGATGGGTTCCAGAACCCAGTTTTCCTGCTCGGACTGTATCCGCTCCAGGTCAAGGACCTGGTTGATCAGGCGGGTGAGGCGCTCGCTTTCATTGACGACGATACCGAGGAATTCCTGTTTTTGCTCCTCGGGAAGCTCCGGAGCTTCCTGCATGATCCTGGAAAGGGCCTTTATGGAAGTGATCGGCGTGCGGAGCTCGTGGGTAACCGTGGTGATGAAATCCGCCTTTAAGCGGTCCAGTTCCTTAAGCTGTTCGTTGGCCTCTTTCAGCTGTTTGGTCGTCCGTTCCAGTTCGGCCGACTTTTTTTCCAGCGCTTGGCTGTACTGGATGATCTCTTTGGTCTGTTCCAGCACTTTGAACATTTCTTCCAGGCTGATGGGCTCCTCTTTGGTGATGGAGCCGATGATGATCTTGGCGGAAGCGGCGCCAATGGCGCCGGCAAGGTGTGTCTCGGCGTAGTTGACCAGGTCGGGCCCGGCGACTTTTTGCTGGGACAGGTCTAGGCGCTGGCTGTTCTCATAGGCATTGAGCAACAGGTTGCCGCGGGGCTCGCCCAGGAAGCGGTTGAGCAGGATGCGGATGTCCTGGACCATTGCCTGCCGGCGCATGACGTCATAATCGGAGCTGCCTTTTCGGTATTTGTAGATATCGACAAACAGGTCGGCCTGAGAAACTTCCAGTGGAGACTGCGAAGTGTACAGGGAGACGAAGAAATAGGAAAGGGTATTGAACAAAAGGCTCCAGAACGCAGCCTGCGTGATGTGGCTGGTGTTGCTGAGGCCAAACAACTGATGGGGTTTGAACAATTCGATGCCGAAAGGCCCGTTTTCCAGGAACTGCATAGACAGAACACCGGCATCCACCATGGTGGGAAGGGGCAGGGTATAGGCCCAGATGCCAAAGCCGAGCAGCAGGCCGCAGAGGGCGCCTTTTTTCGTCGCCCTTTTCCAGTAGATCCCTCCCAGAACAGCCGGCACGAACTGGGCGATGGCGGTAAAGGAGATCAGCCCTACCGATACCAGGCTGTATTGTTCTCCCACCGCCTTGAAATAGCCGTAGGCCAGGAGCAGGACCACAATTATGCTGATGCGGCGGATACCCAGCAGGCGCCCGCTGAGGTTGGCATGCTGCTCTTCTTTAAAGGCATTTGCCCTCAACACCAGGGGAAGGACGAGATTGTTGCCGATCATGATACTGAGCGCGATCACGGCCACGATCACCATGCTGGTGGCAGCGGAAAAACCGCCCAGCCCGACAAAAAGGGCCAGGATGTCTTTGCCGTATGCCAGGGGAAGGCTCAACACAAAGCTGTCAGGCTCGTAAGTGCCGGCGGGAAAATGGTTTAAACCGGCTATAGCGATCGGCAATACAAAAATGTTGATCAGCAGGAGGTAGAGGGGAAACAGCCAGGACGCCCTGCCGACGTGGCCGGGGTCGGTATTTTCTACTACCGATACGTGAAACTGCCGGGGCAGGAGCATTACTGCCGACATGGACAGAAAGGAAAGCCAGAACCACTCCCATCCGTTGATATTGGCTTCTTCCAGAGAGAATAAACGGGAAAGCTCCGGGTTATCCATTGCCGTTTGGAATATATCTCCGAAGCCATCGTACATCCAGAAGGTGACAAAGGCGCCAACGGTCAGAAAAGCGGCCAGCTTCAGGATGGATTCAAAGGCAATGGCGGCAACCAGGCCTTCGTGCCGTTCGTTGGGGTCCAGGTTTCGGGTGCCGAACAGAATGGTGAAAACGGCGAGAGCGATGGCTATATACAATGCAGAATCCAGATAAAACGGGATCTCTGAGTGGTGATAAATTGCACGCTGGTTTTCTGCCAGCAGGTCGAAACTGGTGGAAATGGCCTTCAGTTGGATGGAAATGTAGGGGATGATGCCAAAAAGGGCAATGAGAGCCGCAATTGCCCCCAGCCAGGTGCTTTTCCCGTAACGGGATGAAATGAAGTCGGCAACAGAAGTGATCCGTTGCGATTTACTGATGACGATGACCTTTTTGAGCAGTATCCACCACAGAGGAGCAATGATGGCCGGCCCGATGTAGATGGGCAGGAACCCCAGGCCGCCGGTGGCCGCCCTGCCCACGCTCCCGAAATAGGTCCAGGCGGTGCAGTATACGGCGAGCGACAAAGCATAAATGACGGAATTATTGACCAGGCTTCTTCCCGCCTTTTCCCGCTTTTCGGCCAGGTAGGCAATAAGAAACAGGAAGGCTACATAAGCGATCGATATGAATATGATGATGCCGGCATCCATAATTCTTTATCTCGGCTTGTTGTTCTGTTTGGACTCAACGATCAGGGCGGTAAACAGGATAATGGCGCCCCAGGCCAGAAAAATGTAGGCGAAAATAGCGACAGCCCCTCCCATCGGCTTGCCCTCGTCGAACAGGCTGAGCATGGGGAAGTTGAAAAGCAGCAAAGCCAGGAGGAACAACCCCAGAAGCTTGTATGTTTTGTCTTTAGCCATCAATGCTCTTGGTTATTTACTGCTCATAGCCGCTTCCTCCTCCGCTTCTCCGGGCCACAAGCCGAAAAGAGAAGGGGTGATAAATTTGCTCTTGGACAACGCCCAGAGGAACAGCAGGGCAAATGCTCCCAGCCCTATGGAAACCAGGTAATGCCCATTGAGCTGTGGTTCCAGGTAGAACCTCAAGGCCAGGGTGGTGAAAATATAAACCGTGACGAAAAGATCGGATAATTTTCTGCCTAACTGGAATTTCATAATTCTCTTTTTTTACCGGTTTGGTGGAGTTTTTTCGAAAAACTGCCCGGAAGCGGGGCGCCCCGCCTCCGAACAGCGGCTGGATTAATTGTGCAGACAGTGGGCACCTACTAAATCAGGATACAATGATCTTAAACCCGTACCCGTAGAGGGGGAAGCCGGGGAGGAGCCCCCCTCAGCTTTTTCCCCTGCATGTTAATGCACGTGTGCCGATCCCGCGCCTCTGGGTACGCGAATATCCTCAACGATATCCATCACTTCCTGAGGCGGGGGAGCCGTCAGCCGGGATACGATAAATGCTATGATCAGGTTGACTGCCATGGCCACCGTCCCAAAGCCCTCAGGGGAGATGCCGAACCACCAGTCGGGCTGCAGGGCCGCGACAGCGTCCTTGCCGCCATCAAAGATGCCGAACTTGAACTTGAGCATGTACCACAGCATCAGGCTGATGCCAATTACCATTCCGGAAATGGCGCCTTCCCGGTTCATGCGCTTGTCAAATACCCCGAGTACGATAGCGGGGAAGAAGGATGCCGCAGCCAAACCGAAGGCCAGGGCCACCACCGCCGCTACAAACCCCGGAGGGTTGATCCCAAAGTAACCGGCCACCATAACCGCAAAAACAGCCCCGATACGCGCCCACATAAGCTCGCCTTTTTCTGTGATGTCGGGCTTGATCTGCATTTTGATCAAGTCGCGGGAAATAGCCGTGGAAATTACCAGCAGCAGGCCGGCAGCCGTTGACAGGGCGGCGGCCAAACCGCCCGCGGCAACCAGGGCGATCACCCAGTTGGGTAGGTTGGCAATTTCCGGGTTGGCCAATACCATGATGTCGGCGTCTATCTTCAATTCGTTCTTTTCTTTATCGGCAACGTATTGGATGACGCCGTCCTCGTTCTTGTCCGAAAAAGTGATCAGCCCGGTTTCTTCCCATTTCTTGAACCACTCGGGCATGGCGGCGTACTGTTCGTTACTCACGGTGTTGATCAGGTTCGTACGGGCAAAAGCGGCGATTGCCGGCGCTGTGGTGTAGAGGATGGCAATGAAAACCAGCGCCCAGCCGGCGGAGATCCGCGCGTCCTTCACTTTAGGGACGGTGAAGAAGCGGACGATCACGTGCGGCAGGCCCGCCGTACCGACCATGAGGGCGAAGGTGATGGCAAATACGTCCGCCATCGTCTTGGTCCCGGTCGTATATTCGGCAAAACCGAGTTCGGTGTGCAGTTGGTCGAGCTTGTCGAGCAGGGCCATCCCGGAGCCGCCGGTAACGTCACCGATCAGGCCGAGCTGAGGAATGACGTTGCCGGTCATGGCCAGAGAGATGAAAAAAGCAGGCACCATGTAGGCGAAGATAAGAACGCAGTACTGAGCCACCTGCGTATAGGTGATGCCCTTCATGCCGCCCAGTACGGCGTAGAAAAATACGATGGCCATACCGATGTATACCCCGGTGTTGATATCCACTTCCAGGAAGCGGGAGAATACCACCCCCACGCCGCGCATCTGCCCGGCAACATAGGTAAAGGATACGATGATGGCGCAGATAACGGCCACGGTGCGGGCTACGTTGGAGTAGTACCGGTCTCCGATGAAGTCCGGAACGGTAAACTTCCCGAATTTTCGAAGATAAGGCGCCAGGAGCAGGGCCAGGAGCACGTAGCCTCCCGTCCAGCCCATAAGGAACACGGCCCCGTCATACCCCATAAAGGAGATCAGGCCCGCCATGGAGATAAAAGAGGCGGCAGACATCCAGTCTGCGGCGGTTGCCATACCGTTGGCAACGGGGTGAACGCCGCCGCCGGCGACGTAGAACTCTGAGGTGGAGCCCGCCCTCGACCAGATCGCGATGCCGATGTAGAGCGCGAAGGTCAGGCCCACTATGATAAAAGTCCAGGTTTGAACACTCATGATTCTTTTTGTTTAGTTGGTTGGTAAATTTCAGATCTCATCGAATTCGTACTTCTTATCCAGCTTGTTCATCAGCCAGACATAAACGAAGATCAGGACGACAAAAACATAAATGGATCCCTGCTGGGCAAACCAGAAGCCCAGCTTTGCGCCTCCGATGCGGATGCTGTTGAGCGGTTCGGCCAGGAAGATCCCGAATACATAGGATACCAGGAACCAGATGGCGAGTAGGATCAAAACGTATTTGATGTTCTCCCTCCAGTATTGTTGAGCTCTTTTGTCTAGCGACGCCATGGTCTTAAGTTGTTTTGATGAAGAAATTAGGAATATCTTGATAATTGCATGTATAGCCTATAAAAAAATGTGGGCCTGCAGGCGGAGTTGCTGTACGTCGCGGGCCTCGCCGGTTTCCGGGTCAACGCCGCCTTCTCTCGGGTCATTGTTGATCATGTGGTATTCCAGCGTCAACTTGGCGCTATGCCCCAGGATGAAATAGTTGACGCCAAGGTCTAGCCCGAGGACATTATCCTCAAAGCCGTCATAGTTGCCGGATTGAAGGGCTACATAGGGCATGAAGCGGGAAGCGGGAAGTTTGTACCCCACATGGCCGTAGAGGGCCGTTCCGGTGCCCGCCCAGCGGCTGACGTAATTGGCGCCGTAGTTGAAATTAATGAAAGAGGCATAGAAGTTCAGGCAGTCATCACTTGTCAGGGGCATATCGAGGAAAGCATCGACTGCGAAGTGGGCGACGTTTTCGTGTTCGCCCGTTGCATTATTGTACATGCCATTGGGGTGGGCGAAAAAGCCGGCGCCGATGGCGAATATCTTTTTGGCGCCCAGGTAGCTGCCCACGTTATAAGGCAGTTTGATGGATTCCGCGTCCCAGAAATTATAGCGGAAATATCCCTCGTAAATGGTATTGCCTACGGGGTCTCCGTCTTTATCCGGCTGCAGGAAGCCGTCGTAGGCCAGGTCGCTGCCGAGTATGCTGCGGTCATTCTGCAGGCCGTTCGCTCCCGGGTTATTGATGGCCAGGCGGTAGTCAAGCTTGTCGATCTGCCCTTTGGCATAGATGCCCAGGTGGCGGGCAAACTGGTCGGTCACGGCCAGAGAGTGCCAGTGGATGAATGGCCGGGCCTGGTCCAGGGTCATAAAGTTGAGGGTGCTCTGGCTGGCCAGGCGGGTTAGCCCTTTCCAATAGTGCAGCCCTCCGCCGATGTAAAGGGCCTCGTCATTGGAAACCTTGAACTCCGTCCAGGCATCGTGCAGGAATAACTGCGGGGAGTCTCCATTGTTGCCCAGCGAGGTCAGGTTATCCGGCGTCAGGTTGTTGAGGCCAAAGTGGGTAAGGATCAGGAATCGAGGCGATACCTGAGCATAGGCCAGAAAACGCGACCGCCGGGCCAGGTGGGTCAGCTGGAGCGGGGCATTGTCAATGGCCAGGTTGTTGGTCTGTATCCATTGCTGGTGCCAGATAATGAACCGGACGTACTTCTTACCGTCTTCCGAAAGCTTGAGCGTCAGCGGCTTGTAGGAGTGGTCGGCTTCCGGCTTCTCCGCATTCTCCTGGGCGAGCCCGTTCCAGCTCAATCCCAGGCAAAAAGCCAGAAGCGGGAGCAATTGGCGTAGTAGTTTCGCATTCATAAACTGTGTTTTAAGATGAAAGATCAGCGCTTATTTTCAGCTAAAGTATATAGTTATCTATATATATACAAGCTTTTTTTCGAAAAACTTCACTTTTCGTCAAAATATTATGTTATCCTATTCGGGCCGGAGGGGAATAGGTTTTGGCGCAGCGCCGGTATTTTGAAGGTTTATTTGGTTGGCTTAGGGGGTGGGGGCGCCTGAGTTTTTTTAAGCGCCAGGGTGGATATATAGCGAGCTATATATGTCGGTCAGAAGAAGAAAATAAGGGGGCCTTTGATCTCAGGGGCCCTTCGCCGCCCCCTTGATCGATTCGTTTTAGCAGGATGATACAGAAATTATACTGGTTTTTATATATTTGGAAAGTTTTGCCCGGCGCGCCGGCCCGGAGGCCAGGACGAGGTAAAAGGGGAAAGGCGGAAGCGCAGCGTTTTCATTTGAAATAAGGGGTATTTGTGGTTTTGGGGTCAGATGACCTTGATCAGGGTCTTGATGACCTCATAGTATTCTTCTTTTCTTAGCGAGTAGAGGGAATTTTTGCCGTCCCGCTCAACATTTACGACGTTTTTGTTTTTGAGGATGCGCAGGTGGTGAGAAGCGATGGCCTGTTCTATCTGCAATTGCTCGTAAATGCTGGTGACGGTCATCTGCCCGTTGTTATAGAGCAGGTCAATGATGGCTATTCGGATGGGATGAGCTACTGCTCGTAGTGTTTCGGTAGATTCCTCAAGAAAATCAGCGTTGAAATGTGTTTTCATTTTCCTCAGTAGCTTGGACGTTCAACAAATATAAACATCTATTTTTATAAATAAGTCTATAGGAAAAGTAAAAGTTACCAGAATTAAGTATTTATCGCTATGGAGAATACAATTCCGCGCCGGATATACGACTTCCTGAAAGAATTTCCGCCCTTCAACTTACTGGGCCGGGAGGTGCTCATGCGTATATCGGAGAATATCCTGGTACAGTACCGGCAACCCGATGAGGTGATCTTCCGGCAGGGGGATGCTCCCGGCACGCATATTTATATCGTGCGGGAGGGTGCTGTGCACCTGCTCCGGGAAATAAATGGCGAGAGCCTGATGGTGGAGCAGTGCGATGAAGGGGATGTTTTCGGGATCAGGCCCCTTCTGGCTTCCGACAATTATGCGCTTACGGCGAAAGTAGTGGAGGAATCTCTCGTCTATGCGATAAATGTGGAAGGTTTTCGGGAAGTTTTGGAAAACAACCCCAGGGTGGCCTTTTACCTGGCCAGCACCTTTGCCGCCGGAATCGGGGAAAAGTACCGTAAGGAAGGCAAGCCGATGCTTTTCCTGGAACAGGATAAGATGGTAGACGCCAATTTCCCTCTGGTTGAGATACAGTCGCTGGAAAAGAGCAAGGACCCGGTCACCTGCTTGCCGGACACGCTCATACGCCAGGCGGCGGCTGTCATGAGCAACCATGAAGTGGGGTCGATCATCGTGGTGGACGAAGAGCGGCGGCCGGTGGGTATCGTTACCGATAAAGACCTGCGGTCGAAAGTGGCGACCGGCGCCGTCAGCCTGGAAAAACCGATAACCGCCATCATGTCCAGCCCGGTAATTACCGTAGGCCCCAGCATCACCGTGGCCGATGTGCAGATCGAAATGGTGAAAAACCGCATCAACCACTTGTGTATTACCGAAGACGGTACGCCCGGCAGCCGTGTCATTGGCGTACTTTCCGAACACGACCTCATGGTGGTTCAGGGCAATAACCCGGCATTGCTCATCCGGGAGGTCCGCCGTTGCAAGAATGGCGGGGAACTGCGCAACATCCGGGAACGAGCCGAAGAGCTGCTGAAAAAGTACATCTACCAGGAGGTCGCCATTGCTTTTATTTCGACGGTTATGTCGGAGGTGAACGATGAACTCATCACTCAGGCCATCAGGCTTTGCCAGGCGGAAATGGATGAGGAAGGCCATCAGCGCCCCTCGGCCGGTTTCTGCTGGTTGGCCCTGGGCAGCGAGGGCCGGCAGGAGCAATTGCTGCGCACCGACCAGGACAATGCGCTGATCTTCGAGGACGTTCCCGAGGAAGACTATGATCCGACAAAAGGCTACTACCTGAAGCTGGCCGAAAAAGTAACCCGGGTACTCCACGAAATCGGTTACGAATACTGCCCGGGCGAGATGATGGCCAGCAACCCCAGTTGGTGCCTTTCTCTGGAAGAGTGGAAGAAACAGTTTTCGAAATGGATCTTCGAGCCCAGCCCGAAAGCGGTCATGTACTGCACCATTTTCTTCGATTACCGCCCCATTTACGGGCTAAAGGAATTGTCGGGCCAGCTTACCGAACACATTTTTGAGATCATTGGCGGACAGGCCATCTTCCTGGGCTTCCTGGCTAAGGATGCCATGCAAAACCCGCCTCCGTTGACCTTCTTCCGAAATTTCGTCGTGGAAAGCAGCGGGGAGCACAAAGATGAGTTCGACATCAAGGCCCGGGCCATGATGCCTCTCGCGGATTCCGCCCGGGTGCTCATCCTCGACGCCAAAGTGGGGAAGATCAACAATACCTTCCGCCGTTTCGAAAAACTGGCCGAACTGGAGCCGAAGAATAAAGAGCTATATGAACTGGCGGCCGACGCCTATGAAATACTCATGCGATACCGCGCCCTGCAGGGCCTGAAGAATAAAGATTCCGGGCGTTATTTCAACCCTTCGGAATTGTCGAAAATGGAACGGGTCAACCTTCGGAATTGCTTTCAACCCATCAAGGAACTGCAGTCCCTGCTCAGTACGAGGTACCAACTGGCTTATCTCCGGTAGGGGGAAGTCAAGGTCTTATAGTTGCATGGTTTAATGATCTCAGTGCCGCTATACGCCCATACACCATTGCACCAATTAAACCATTCATCATGCTCTTCGACTGGATCGCCAAAATGCTGGGCCCCGCTCCCGATCATCCGGAGTTCTGGAGGCAATACCTGTCGAGCTTCGATGGGGTGTTGGGAAAACGCACCCCCATCGAGGAGGTTTGTTTTGTCGTTTTCGATACGGAGGCCACCGGCCTGGATGTGAAGAAAGACCGCATCCTGTCGATCGGAGCCGTCAAAGTGCGCAACTGGCAGATAAGCCTCAGCGCCTGCCTGGATTGCTATGTGAAGCAGTCTTACCAGCCGGTAGGAGAGACCATCGCTGTCCATGGTATACTGCCCGGCGCCAGAAGCCCCGGCGATATGGAGGAGATCGAAGCTGTACAGCACTTCGTAAAATACTGCCACGCCAGTGTTCTGGTAGGCCACCATGTTGCCTTTGATATTTCCATGATCAACCAGGCCCTGAAAGGCCTGATCGGGCAGAAGCTGGTTAATAAACGCCTGGACACCGCTGCTTTGGCCGCCCGGGTAGCGGAAAAAAAAGGCTATGAAGTACCGGGAACCCTGGGCCTGGATGCGCTCTGCAAAAAATACGATATACCCATGAGCGACCGCCATACCGCGGCCGGCGATGCCTTCATCACCGCAGTGCTGTTCATGAAATTGCTGGCCCGCCTGAAAAAGCGGGGGGTGAATACGCTGGGAGAGCTGATGCGGGGGCCTTCCTTCTAAGGGTTTTCCTTTTTTCGTATTTTTGGCCCGCGTTGTGATAAAGCTTAAAACGATAATCAAATGAAATATAACCGCCTATTCATTTTTGCTGTAGTGCTGGCCATAGCGTCTGCCTGCCGCCCCGCAGGCAATGGTAGCGGCGATTCAGAAGCCGGTAATGGGCAAAGGGCCCCTGCCCTGGCATTCGAGCAGCAGCGTTTCAGCCGCCAATCTTCGGCTTGTGCGCAGGACTCCAACTATTGCGCCCGCGTGGAGGCTGTTTACCCGCTTGCCAGTTCCGGCCCGGAAGAAGTGGTGCAAAGGGTCAATGACTCTCTCCTGGCTTACCTGCGGGTCAGCCTTGCCGTTTTTGCCCCCTCGCCGGAAGAAATTCCGGAATCACTGGATGCCATAGCCGAAAACTTCCTGCAAGAATACGAAATGATGATGGCCGAAGACGAACTGTCGGCAACCCCATGGGTGGTGGAAGTAGAGGGCCAGGCCCTGTACCAGTCGGAAAAGCATGCCGCCATTCAGCTCAGCACGTATTCCTACGCCGGAGGCGCGCACCCGAACGCTTTCGTTTACCTCCTCAACTTCGATGCCCGTACCGGCGAATTGCTTCAGCTCCCGGAGATCGTGTCCGATACCGCCCGCCTGCGCGAAATGGCGGAAGCGGCTTTCCGGGAGGCGCGCGGGCTGGGCCCGGACGAAAGCCTCGCCGATGAAGGCTTCTTCTGGGGGGAGGGCTTCACCCTTCCGGAAAATTTCGCGCTTACCGAAGATGGCCTGTATTTTTTTTACAACCCTTATGAGGTGGCCGCCTACGCTGTCGGCCCTACCGATTTTACCATCAGCCGGGAAGAATTGTCTGGCCTGTTGAAACTTGAATAACCGCAATAAGGTAAACCTCGTTTTCCTGGAATTAACCGGCCCGGAAGGGCAACTCACTTTCCGGAATGACAGAAAATGATCCGATCATGAGGCGGAACGCCTCGGGAAAGTGGTGGTTTTGGGGGCTCCTGGCCGCCTGGGCCGCCATCAATGCCTTTCAGGCGGCGCTCACCGAACTCGACCCGGATGAGGCCTACTACCGCATGTATTCCCTGGCGCCGGCCTGGGGGTATTTTGACCATCCGCCTGCCGCCGCCCTGTTGATCCGGGCCGGAATATTGCTCCTGCCGGGAGAACTGGGGGTTCGCCTGTTTTTTGTCCTGCTTCAGCCCCTGTCCTTTTATTTCATCTGGCTGCTGGCCGGCCAGCCCGGCAAAAAGTGGGAAGCGCTTACTTTGATAGGGCTATTGGCCGCCATTCCCCTCCTCCAGGCCTATGGTTTCGTCGCTACTCCCGACGGGCCGCTGCTTTTCTTTACGGCCTTGTTTTTATGGCTGTACCGGCAGTACACACAAAAAGGAGGCTGGAAGTACACCGTGCTGCTGGGCGCCTGCATGGCGGCGCTGTTGTACAGCAAATACCATGGAGTGCTGCTCATCTTCTTCGTCCTTCTTTCCAATCTGTCCCTTTTGCGTAAGCCCTCGTTCTATCTGGCCTCAGCCCTCGGTTTTTTACTGTTTCTGCCTCACCTGCTGTGGCAATACGATCATGGTTTCCCGTCCTTCCTGTACCACCTGCAGGGACGAGATGACCTTTATAAGCTGAAATATACCGCCACTTACCTGCTGAACCAGATGGTGATCTTCAGCCCCTTCCTGTTTCCCATGTTGGCGTGGGTGCTTTGGAAGCGGCGGGCGCAAGGGGTTATGGGCCGGGCTTACCGCTTTCTGTTGTTCGGCTTTTGGGGCTTTTTCTTTTATACCTCCTTTAAAGGGCATGTCGAACCGCAGTGGACGGCAGTGCTCAGTTTCCCCATTGTCCTGGCCCTGTTTGAGGAAAGCCGCCGCAATCCGGGGTTTGCCCGCTGGTTGCGGATCTTTTCCCTTGCCACCATCCTGCTGCTGCTGTTGGCCCGGCTGGAGCTCGCTTTCAACTGGACAGGCGTGAAGAGCAATTTTCACCGCCGGCAATGGGTGTACGAACTGAAAGAAAAGGCAAAGGGCTATCCGGTGCTTTTTCACAACACTTACCGGGATGTATCCAAATACAGCTTTTACGCCGGCGAAAAAGCCTATGCCTTTTCTGACATTGAATACCGCCCCAACCAGTTCGATATCTGGGACTGGGAAAAGGAACTGCACAATAAAACGGTACTGCTGGCCGCCCAGAATTCCTGGAAATGTGAGCGCTGTGAAAAGGTGGAGTTTACCCGCAAATCCTTTAAGCTCCAGCTGCTGGATAGCCTGCAGGTGCATGAAAAAGTGAAGTGCTTCCTTCCCGACAGCTTTCCCGCAACCTGGAAAGTGGCGCAAAAGGTTGTTCTGCCGCTTAAGTTTTACAATCCTTATCCTTTTGATATTGCCTTTCAGAAGGGTACGCTGCCGATTAGCGCCAAGGGGGTTTTCCTCCGGAAGGGGGCGCCTCAGTCTTATCCGTTTCTCACCCTCAGGGGGGGCGCTTTGGCCCTTCCTGAGGGAGATACCATTGCCTTTGAAGCACAACTCTCTGTCCCGGATACCCTTGCCGGGGCCTATGATTTCGGCATCGGCCTGAGCTGGGACGGGCTGCCCCCGGATGTGAAGAGCGAGCTGGTGGAGGTGGAGGTGGAGGAAAGGAATGAGGGAATGAAGGAATGAAGGAATGAAGGAATGAGGGAATGATTAATCGGCCCATTCAATCAATCATTCCTTCATTCCCTCATTCCTTCATTCAATCCAGGTGCAGCACCATCAGCGGGATATGGGTGGCCAGGGCCATCCGTTTGGTCTGGCTGCGGTGCAGGAGGCTTTGCCAGATGCTGCGATGGCGGGTAACCATCACCGCCAGGTCGGCCTTATTGTCGTCGGCATACTGGCTCAACCCTTCGGCAACGTCCTCGTTTTCCACTTCTGCGACCTCAAAAGCGAAGTCTGGCTCGCCTTCTTTGAACAGTTCCCGGAAGATCTCTTCTTTGGCCTTGGCGAATCTGGCGCTTTCTTTCTTTTCCCTCCGGACGTGTACAAAATGGATATGGGCCTTGAATGGCCGGTTGAATTTTTCCAGCTTGTCGACCATTTCCTGGTCGGCTGATTCGTAATTGCTCGCGTAGACGATGTGGCGGATCGGTTGGAAACGGGCGTTGTGAGGGACCAACAGAACCGGGCAGTGTGCCCGTTGGGATACGCTGGACGAGACGCTTCCAAAGATCTTCTCCAGCACTCCGCTTTGTCCGGTAGTGCCCATGACCACCATATCGTAATCCTCGGAAGCCTGTGTGATTTCATCTCCCGGAAAACCTACCAGGATTTCATGCTTGACGGGGCAGGGGCACGGCCCTGCTTCGCCCAGGCTGTCCCGCACGAAAGTCTGGAGCATTTCTTTCCTGCTTTCCATAAGCTGGGCTACCGGTGGAATGAAATCCGCCTCTCCGGCGGTTTCCGGCAGGAAGACATGCACGATGTCTATGGATTCTGCCTCCAGGTGTTTTACCAGCTCTATGGCATAGTACAAGGCATTTCGGGAGGTATCGGAAAAATCGGTGGGAACCAGGATCTTTTTCATAGGCTTTGTTTTTCACCTCCATAATATAAGAATGCTGCCGGGATTTTCCTATTCCCGACAGCATTCCTTATCCGCTTATTAAACTATAATGAAGTGCCATGGTATTATCAGCCTCTCATGAATAACAAGTGCTAAGATGGGGCATTCTCCATCAGTGCGGGCTGACTTTCCTCAGCGGGGGAAGTGATATTTATCAGGCATCTATTCTGCCGGGTCCACCCCGTCAAACAAAGTTCCCGCCCGGCCGGGCGGCACTACCCCGATGTGGCGGTAGGCCCTCTCCGTAGCTTCCCGCCCCCGCGGCGTGCGCTGAATGTAGCCCTCCATGATGAGGAAAGGCTCGTGCACCTCCTCGATGGTGCCCGCCTCTTCGCCCACGGCGGTGGCGATGGTGGTGATGCCCACCGGCCCGCCCTTGAATTTATGGATGATGGTCGACAGGATCTTATTGTCCATCTCATCCAGGCCGCCTTCATCCACATTGAGGGCGGACAGGCCGAAGTGGGCGATCTCCACGTCAATGGTGCCGTCGCCCTTGATCTGGGCGAAATCGCGGATGCGGCGCAGCAGGGCGTTGGCGATGCGGGGCGTACCGCGGCTGCGGCGGGCGATCTCGGCGGCGCCATCCTCGGTGATGGGTACGTTAAGGATGCCGGCAGAGCGCTTGATGATGCGTTCCAGCGTCCTGGCGTCGTAGTAATCGAGGTGGCAGTTGATCCCAAACCGGGCGCGCATGGGGGCGGTCAGCAGGCCCATGCGGGTGGTGGCGCCCACCAGGGTAAAGGGGTTGAGCGTGATCTGAATGCTGCGGGCGTTGGGGCCGCTGTCGATCATTATGTCGATGCGGTAGTCTTCCATGGCCGAATAGAGGTACTCTTCAACCACGGTATTGAGGCGGTGGATCTCGTCGATGAACAGCACGTCCCCTTCCTCCAGGTTGGTGAGCAGGCCCGCCAGGTCGCCCGGCTTTTCCAGCACCGGCCCGGAAGACATCTTCAGGTTGGCGCCCAGCTCAAAGGCGATGATATAGGACAGGGTAGTTTTGCCCAGCCCCGGAGGGCCGTGCAGCAACACGTGGTCCAGGGCCTCGCCCCGCTGTTTGGCGGCCTGTATGAAGATGTACAGGTTTTCGACGATCTTCGGCTGGCCGCTGAAATCCTCCAGCGCTCTGGGGCGCAGCGACTTCTCTATCTGTTGTTCTTCGGCGCTCAGCCGGCCCTCGCTCGGGTCCAGGTTTGGGTTCTGCATATACTTTCTCCTTCTTCAGTTCAATTGCTCAAAGGTAAGAGGTTTTTTCAAGATACAATTTTTAGCCAGTGTCTTAAAACCTTTGAAAATTGTGGGCCTCCTTCATCAGAAAAGATTTTAATTATTACTTTTGTGCTGCTTTTTAAAACCTTCCCGGAAAGAGAAGAAAATATACAACAAATAAAACTGGATAATAAAATGAGTGGAAGCAAAGTAACCATTGAAAATGGAAAATTGATCGTACCCGATGACCCCATCATTCCCTTCATCGAAGGGGATGGCATTGGCCCTGACATCTGGGCAGCCTCCGAGCGCGTCTTTGACGCCGCCGTAGAAAAAGCCTATGGCGGCAAACGCAAGATCCACTGGAAAGAAGTACTGGCCGGGCAAAAGGCCTTCGACGCTACCGGTGAATGGCTGCCGGACGACACCCTGCACGCGATCGAAGAATACCTGGTGGCGATCAAAGGGCCGTTGACCACTCCGGTCGGCGGCGGCATCCGCTCATTGAACGTGGCCTTGCGCCAGAAACTCGACCTGTTCGCCTGCGTGCGCCCCGTGCGCTGGTTCACCGGCGTGCCCTCCCCGGTAAAACGCCCGGACCAGATCGATATGATCATCTTTCGGGAAAATACCGAGGACATTTACGCCGGCATCGAATACCTGAACGGAACGCCGGAACTGGAAAAGCTCAAGAAATTCCTCATCGACGAAATGGGCGTTACCCAGATCCGCTTCCCGAATACGGTCTCTCTGGGCATCAAGCCGGTGTCGGTGGAAGGCACCGAACGCCTGGTGAAATCCGCCATCGACTACGCCATAGATAACAACCTGCCTTCTGTGACCCTCGTCCACAAGGGCAATATTATGAAGTTTACCGAGGGCAAGTTCAAAGAATGGGGATACGAAGTGGCCGAAAGGGAATACGGCGACAAGGTCTTCACCTGGGCGCAATACGACCGTATTGCCGCCGACGAAGGCAGGGAAGCGGCCAATAAGGCTCAGGAAAGAGCCCTGGGAGAAGGCGCCATCCTCGTAAAAGACTCCATCGCCGACGCCTTCCTGCAGCAGATCCTCACCCGCCCGGCAGAGTATTCCGTTATCGCCACCCTCAACCTGAACGGCGACTACATCTCCGACGCTCTGGCCGCTCAGGTCGGCGGCATCGGCATCGCTCCGGGCGCCAACATCAACTACACCACCGGCCGGGCAATTTTCGAAGCTACCCACGGTACAGCGCCTAAATACGCCGGCCTCGACAAGGTCAACCCCAGCTCGGTCATCTTGTCCGGTGAAATGATGTTCCGTTACATGGGATGGAAAGAAGCCGCCGACCTGGTCGTCAACGGCGTGGAAGGCGCCATCTCCAAGAAGCGCGTAACTTATGATTTCCACCGTCTGATGGAAGGCGCTACCCTGCTGAAGTGTTCTGAGTTTGGGGAGGAGATCATCAGTAATATGAAGTAGGGGCAATCTGCCGGTTGAACCAGGGGGCATCCCGGGCTTTGGCTTCGGCCAAAGCCCGGGATGTTTTATTTTATTGGGCAAATCGTTACCTTCGCGGCTTTTAAGAGTCAGAAGCCAGGATCAATTTAAATGACTTCGTTCATGAAGCAACCGATTAAAGTCTTCAAATTCGGCGGCTCGTCCCTGAAGGATGCCGCCGCCGTTAAGAATGTCGCCAATATCCTTCAGGATTATAAGGGAAAGCCTTTGGCCGTTGTGGTGTCCGCTATGGGTAAAACCACCAATGCGCTGGAGACAGTGGTGGAGGCCCACGCTGCCCGTACCGGGGAAGCCTTCAATATTCTCAATGACATCAAAGCCCAGCACTACCGCATCATCGCCGATCTGTTTGAGGATGATGACGAAGTTTATGCTTCGGTAAACGACACCTTCGTCGAGGTGGAATGGGTGCTGGAGGAAGAACCCCATCAGAATTACGATTACATGTACGACCAGATCGTATGCGTGGGAGAACTGGCCTCTTCCAAGATCGTCTCCGCCTATCTCAATAAGGTGGGGTTGCCGGTACAATGGCTGGATGCGCGCGATATCATCCTCACCGATGATATTTTTCGCGAAGGCTGGGTGCAATGGGAGGAAACCCTGGAGCGCTCGGCCAGGATCGCCCGCCCCATGCTCGAGAAAGGAGGCTTTATCCTGACCCAGGGCTTCATCGGCAGCACCACTGAAAACTTTACCACCACGCTGGGCAGGGAAGGGTCGGACTATACGGCGGCCATTTTCTCTTTCTGCCTGGACGCTGAAGATATGACCATCTGGAAGGACGTGCCCGGAGTGCTGACCGCCGACCCCCGCCTGTTCGAGAACGTGGTCAAACTGGACCGCCTGTCCTACAAGGAAGCTATCGAAATGACCTACTACGGCGCAAAGGTGATCCACCCCAAAACGATCAAACCACTTCAGAACAAGAGCATACCCCTCTTTGTAAAATCCTTTATCGACCCCGCAGGGGAGGGGACGCTTATTTCCGACGAAGTGGAAGACAACTACCCGCCGATGGTGGCTGTAGAACAAGACCAGTGCCTGCTTTCGATCAGCACCCGCGATTTTTCCTTCGTCGCCGAGCACCACATCAGCCACATCTTCAACATGGTTGCCGACCTCCGCATTCAGGTTAATATGATGCAGAATTCAGCGATCAGCTTCAGCCTCATCATCAATGACATCGACGATAAGGCCGACCGGCTGGCAGAACTGCTCAAGGACAAATTCAAAGTGATGCTGGACCGGGGGCTGGAACTCATCACCGTGCGCCATTACCAGCAGGATGTGCTGGATAACCTGCGCCGGGGAAAGATCGTTCTGCTGGAAGAAAAGATCAAGGACACCACCGTACAGATGGCCGTAAAAGACGTGCCGGTCATGCGCCGTAAGCTGGTCCCGGGCAAAAACTAGTGCCTCCGGAACGAAGTATGTGTTTAGCGCTCAGCCAGGTGACATCTTTCGCCTTTACACTGGACTTTAGCTTAAACCACTGTAGTTTAAAGGCGAAAGAGCCTGTCCCGATATTTTCGCATAGGCGGTAACTTAACTATCTATAATATGAGGGATAGCCAAATTTCCACCCCCGGCCTGGCTACCTGAGGAGCATTCGCCCTATATTAGCCATTGCCAGGTTAGGAGCTTCCTGGGTGGGCC
>JAGFJE010000123.1 GCA_024103175.1 Phaeodactylibacter sp. | reverse complement strand
AAACATCAATTCTCCCTCGAGGAGCTTGGCTTAGCGGCTTCTTCCTAACGGCGCTGGGAAGACATTTGGCTGGCCTGGTTTCGGCTCTGCGGGGTTTGTGCTTCGCTTTGCCCTTGGGGTGGCGCGCCTAAGGCAAATTTTCAGTTATTGGTGTGACTGGTTGATTGGTTGATTGGTTGACTGGGCTGGCCGGGTTGAATGGGTTGATGGACTGAGGCCCTTCTCAATCAACACAGTCAACTTTATCAACCCAATCAACCGCTCCTTACTGCACCCGGCTATACCGTTCCCCATCGATATACTCGACGATATAAGCGCCGCTGTAGCCTTTATTTTTCACTTGTTGCATGGCCGAACGCGCCTCCGCCAGGCTAAAGAAATCGGCCAGCAGGACTCGGGTCAGGCTGCGGGCAAGGATCAGTTCGGTGTCGATCCGGCCCATATTAGCTACGTTGCTGAACCGCTCCGGATTATATTCTCCTACTGCCGCCAGTTGTATCTTGTAGTAGGTGCCCTGATGGCGGGGCGCCGTGGTCTGGTACTCGTACGTATCGTTAGGCCCTCTGCCCCGTGCGGTGTAGGGGGCCCCTGCGGGGGCGCCTGGAACCGGTTGGCCGGCGACAGGGGCAGGCTGGGTTGGCTGTGCCGGTTCTCCGGGGTAAGTGGGGTCTGGAGAGGGCGCCGCCACCGCGCCTTCCACTTCCAGGAAGATGGGCTGCCCGTAGGTAAACGTATTCATATCTTCGCTGGAAAAGCGGTAGGCCCCCGGCTCGTATCCGTAGGCCTGCACTTCCACCCGGAAGCTCCGGTTGGGCAGGATCTCATAGGAGTACTTACCATCGCTAAAAGAACGGGTGATCAGTTCGGACTCCCGGCCGTCGTCAAATACCTGATAGAGGGTAACCGTGATGTCATTGATGGGTTCTCCCGACTGCCGGTCATAGACGTTGCCCTTGACCATCACCCGGCGGCCGCCGGCGGCAAATTCGAAAACATCCTCCTGAGTGGTCGAGGTCTTCTGCCCGGCAAAAACGCGGTTGGAGGTCATAAACCCACCGGTACGGGAAGGGTTGAGGATGTAAAAGTAATCGTCGGCGCTGGAGTTTACGGGCATGCCGAGGTTGTCCGGCTGAGACCAGCTCACCTCATCCCCAATGGCGCTGAAGACATCAAACCCGCCAATGGAGATGTGCCCGTTGGAAGAGAAGTATAGCGTCTGGTCCTCCCCATTATAGTAGGGGGTGATCTCATCGCCGAGGGTATTGACTACCGGGCCGAGGTTGACCGGGAAGGAGAAATCTATATTGTCGGCGCCCAGGTCCCGGGAAGCGTACCAGAGGTCCATGCCGCCCCGGCCGCCATCACGGTTGGAGGCGAAGAAGAGGATCTCCTGGCCACGCTGGTGAACGGGGAAGGGATGCGTTGCCGTCACACCGTTCATATTGATGTAATCGGGCAGGCGCTCGGGTTGCGACCATACGGCGCCAACCCTTTTGGTGACGAAGATCTCGCAGCGGGTCTTGACGTCATTCCAGGGCCCTGAGGTGTTGCTGCAAACGGTGAAATAGAGGCGGCTGCCATCGGGCGCCATAGCGCCATTGCAGAAATGGCCGGTTTGGATAACCGGGAAATTGCGTGGGGGTTCCCCTTTGCTCCAGGCGCTGCCCTCCCTTCTGGAAGTATAGATACGGGCGCGGTCGCCGATCGTGGAAGAATAATAGAGTTCATTGTCGGAGACCGGATAGGGAGCGAACTCATCCTTATCCGAATTAACGCCATCGCCAAGCAGCAGCATTTCCAGGTCGCGGTCGGCCTGGGCAGGCGCTTCCATGCCGAGGCGGCAGCCCGCAATCTCATTCTGGATGATCTCCTCCAGAATATCCCTTCCGTCTCCGGTATACCCCTTCATAAAGGATTCAAACTCGTTGATGGCGCGGTCGTACTGGCCGTCCTGCTTCAGGCAGCGGGCATACTTCAGCCCCACCAGGGGGTATTCATCGTTTTTTTCTTTGATCGTGCGGTAAGCTTCGGCAGCCTTGCGATAGTCGCGAAGCTGGTAATACAGCTCTCCGGCCTGATAGATGAGGCCTTCCTTTTTGCGCTTCTTGCGCCAGGCCTGCTCGTATTTATCCGCCGCGTCGGCGAGTTGCCCCTCCTCATAGGCCTGCTCGGCTTCCTTTTTGAGCTTGCGCCAGCTCTGGGCGGAGCCCAGGCTTACAAAGCCTACAGACAGGACGATCAAGAGTATTAGCTTCCTTGTCATGTTTGTGGTTTATTGGTTATTACTCGATGGTATTATTCTCCTCCAATTGCCCGGCAAGTTTTTCGATCACCCGAGCGAAATGCTGATGTTCCAGCTGCTGTACTTTCCGGGCAATATCCTCAGGCTCATCGTCCGGGCTGATGGGGCAGGAAGCCTGAAAAATGGCGCTTCCCTCATCGTAGCGTTCGTCCACGTAATGGATGGTTATACCCGAAACGGCTTCGCCGGCAGCCTTCACCGCGCGGTGGACGTGCATGCCGTACATACCTTTTCCACCGTATTTGGGAAGCAGTGCCGGGTGGATGTTGACCATGCGCTTGTCGTAAGCACGAACCAAATATTCCGGAATGAGCCACAAAAAGCCGGCCAGGACAATGAAGTTGATATCCCTTTGTTTGAGGGCCTGCAACAGCTCTTCCGTCTCATAAAAACGCTGCCGGCTGATCACCATTTTTTCGATGCCGAAGGCATCCGCCATATCCAATACCGGAGCCGTTGCCTTATTGGAAACGACCAGTGCCACGTGAATATTAGCATTTTCCTTAAAATATTCGATGATTTTTCTCGCATTTGTTCCTGTTCCGGAGGCAAATATTGCAATGTTGGCCATGTTTCGTGATTCGGTGTTCGGTGTTCAGTGTTCGGGTTTCGGTGATCCGTTGATCCGGGATCCGGTTACAGAGCGAATACCCAACAGCGAAGCGCGAACTTGCGTTTTTTCAATCAAACTGAAGCTCTGCAAAGCGGTAGCGCCGCCCCCGCTCGCCATAGACCAGCATGCGGCGGCTGCCCGACTGCTTGCAGATCTTGGGCCGGGTGACGACATCCGCGTCGCGGTTATTGAACAGGGGGTACATTCGCAACTGCCCGTCTTTGTGCAACTCCGCCAGGGCGACGATGGAGTTGCGGCCGTTGAAATTATGGAGCCGGGTAGAGCCGTCATCGCGGAAATTCCGGCTGTTGTCGTTGAAGATAAAATACAGCCGGTCGCGTACGATCGACATGGCGTAAGAGGAATAGTACCCTCCGTCATTGACCGTCTCCTGGCGTTTGGGGATGCGGGTAGCCCATTCAATACTTCCGTCCGGCTTAATGTTTACGACAATGATGTCGTTGTAGTTGTAGAAGTAGTCGAAGCGCAGCAGGCCGTCCCAGGTCCGGTAGGCCCGTTCAAAGACGAAATACTGCTCGGCGACAAGCACGGCGCCGCCATCGCTGCGCAACACCAGTTCATCCAGGGAAAACCGGTAGAGTTCCTGCTCTCTGCCGGGGTCGTCGTTAGCCTCGGCGCGGCTGGCGCGGCGGAGCTCGCCCGGCCGCAGGAATTCCGTCCGGAATTCGAAACCGAACTCTTTAAAGCTCAGGTTGAAGATCTCCCTGGAAGCGGGGTTCAACCGGAAAAAGCAGGTCCCTTTTACGCTGTACGTCCCCTTCCCCGAGAAAAAGCCGGCACAGACCAGGTTGCCGTCATCGGCGATGCGGAAGGCCAGGTCGGTGATGAACTTATCCTGCAGGGCTACGTGGTACTCCTGCACATCCTCCCCCTGCTGGGTATAGGCCAGGATGATATACTGGTAATTCGGGCGGCCACGGCGCCGTTCACGCACCCCATCGAGATAGAGGACGCCCAGAAGGTAGACGTTGCCCTGGTTATCGACCCGGTAATCTTCGACGGAAAACTGCTGGTCGGTATACGGCAGCACGATGTCCCGGCTCCATAGTTTATTCATCTGGCCGTCGAAGACATTGAGGGCAAAGCGCTCGGGGTCCTTCTTCTGGTAGGGCAGCTGGCTATGCAGCAGCACGCGGGAACTGTCACTGGAAATGACGAGGTTGAAGGAACCCTCCCTGCCTTTGTTCCGCGCTTCTACCTCCGAGATCATGGCCAGGTCCCGGGAAGGTTGCAAGCGGCCGCTGACCTTCTGGCAGAACAGGTAGTTCTTCTTCTGGGCCTGATTGTTGAAACTGGTGAACAGGTAGAGCTGGCCGCCGATCATGACGACATCCTCAAAATCGCGCCGTTTTCCTTTATACTTAAGGTCCAGCTTCTGAGACCGGCGCAGCTTCATCGCCCGGTCATAGTATTCAATGTAAACCTGTTCATTGGACAGGGCGCCTTCATTCTTCTGCCGCAGCATGTAGTAGCCATCCTTGTTGACAGCAATGGCTTTGGTAATCCTGGTGCCGGAAGGTTCGGCCAGTTCTTCGCCCCAGCTTGCCCGGGCAGGTACGTCATCGCGCTGGCCCCAGAGGGCTATCACACTTAACATCAACGGCACTAAGGCCATATATCGGGAGGTATGGATCATTGTCATCTTTTTGAGCGCTAAAGATACTTATTCTCGGTGGAATGCCGAGGGAGTGGAGGCTGGATCGCTGGAGGGGTATATGGTTGAATGGTTATATTGTTATATGGTTATGCGAATCCAGAGCTAAAAGAACCAATTGAGCAAGGCAGCGGCGATTTTCCCAAAAGTGTGGACAATCAGCCCCTGCCGAGACCGGACCTTGGAAGCATTCTGGATATCGACCTTTTCAATGAGC
>JAGFJE010000113.1 GCA_024103175.1 Phaeodactylibacter sp. | reverse complement strand
GGATTTGGGAGAAATTTTGGATATGGATAGGCTTTCGGCCGTTTATTTTCCGAAATCGAAAGCGGGTTCGGCCGGTAAGAAGCTGTTTGAACTTGATTTCATCATATAGTGTTACTATCTTAGCTTTTCAAAACCGAAATAAAGCGACAACAACCATGATCTACGTTGCCGATAGCGCTAAAAAACAGATTGCCGAGATCCGTAAGCGGGAGGGGTATGGAGCGGATTATTTCGTCCGGGTATGGGTGACCAGCGGGGGTTGTTCCGGGCTGACCTATCAGATGGAATTCTCCAATGAAGCGAAGCCGGATGACCAGGAATTCGAGGACAATGAGATCAGGGTGGTCACCGACCTGCGCAGCGTATTGTACCTGTTCAATACGACGCTGGAGTTCTCCGGCGGGCTGGACGGTAAGGGCTTTCACTTCAATAACCCGAATGCCTCACGCACCTGCGCCTGCGGGGAAAGCTTCTCGGTATAAAGATATATGTTACGCATTGGGTACGACGCCAAACGGCTTTTTAACAACTTTACCGGCCTAGGGAATTACAGCCGCACCCTGCTGGCAAACCTGGCGGAGTACTACCCGGATAATGCCTACTTTCTGTACAGCCCGAAGATTACCCGGAATGACGAAACCCACTTCTTCCTGAACAGCGCCCTGTTCAACGTGCAGTTGCCAAAGCGAGGCCCCGGCGCTTTCTGGCGCAGTTTCGGTATCAAGCGGGACCTGCACCGCCATAAGATACAGCTGTTTCACGGCCTGAGCCACGAGATCCCCTTTGGCCTGGAAAAAACCAATATCCGCAGTATTGTCACCATTCACGACCTCATCTTTGAGCGCTTTCCCGAGCATTACCCGCTGATTGACCGCAAGATATACAGTTTCAAATTCCGGTATGCCTGCCATCATGCCGGCCACATCGTAGCCATCAGCGAGAATACCAAACGGGATATTATCGAATTCTATGATATCGCCCCGGAAAAGATCTCCGTCATATACCAGTCCTGCCATGAGCGCTACATGGTCGAGAAATCGCGGAAGACATTTGAGGGTTTGCGCCGCCGTTACCAGTTGCCGGAGAATTACCTGCTCACCGTAGGGTCGATCACCGTCCGGAAGAACCTGATGGGCATTGTCCGCGCTTTGAAAATGCTGCCCGAAAGCAACCGTTTGCCGCTGGTGGTTGTCGGCAGGGGGGGGCGCCACCGCGTCAGGGTGGAGGCTTTCCTCCGAAAGAACCGGATGGAACATTTGGTGCACTTTGCGGACGTCAGTTTCGAGGACCTCCCCGCCGTTTACCAGAAAGCTACAGTTTTCCTTTACCCTTCCTTTTACGAAGGCTTTGGCATTCCCATCCTGGAAGCGCTTTTCAGTAAGACACCGGTGATCACCTCCAACGTATCCTCCCTTCCCGAGGCCGGGGGGCCGGGCGCCCACCTTGTCAATCCTGAAAATCCGGAGGAAATTGCCGCGGGAATAGAGAAGCTCCTTTCCGATGAGGCCTACCGCCGGGAACTCATTGAAAAAGGATACGCCCATGCCCAGCAGTTCCGGGGCGAACCCCTGGCTGCCCAGATGATAAACCTGTACGTAAAAGTAGCCGGCGGCGGGAATACGGAGCCGGAGCCGATAACTTAGACATATAGTGTAAAGGCCGAAAAGTGTAAATGTGCTGCGCTCCCGGGCCGCCTCCTTTACACCTTTAAACATTCACACACTTACACAATAATGCCTGTTTGCCTGCTGGGGGGTCATTGCAGCACGACCTTTTC
>JAGFJE010000103.1 GCA_024103175.1 Phaeodactylibacter sp. | reverse complement strand
AGGGCGAAGCTTTCCACGAAGAGCACGACGGCCAGGGCTACCATCATGGTCATGGCCCAGTTGGTGCTCCAGGCGTCAAAAATGAAGGCGCCGACGGCAATGGCTATGGTGAGCAAGGTATAGATCCGGGTTGACCAGCTCAGGCTGCGGTGAAAGTCGTTGAGGGTCTTTTCGGCCATGACGGTTTTGTTTTTCCCAAAAGCTAAGGGTTGGAAAGGAGAATGAAAATGATAATTGTCAGTGATGGGAGGAAGGAGGCTATTCGCTGTTCGCCGTTCGGTATTTGGCCGTTCGGGGTTTTATAGGGCGGCCTCGGCTCACCTGCTTCCAAAAGTGTCCAGCGTTAAACGGGTTGCCATGCGAAAGCAATGGCTCCCCCTGACACACCGCTCTCTGACAGACACAGCTACATCCAAGCCTATTCCACCAATACGCCCTGTAACACTTCTATTCTCCCATCTATATTATCCGGGGCCGGCAGCCCCAGTATCCGGCAAACCAGCGGGTAGACGTGCACATTGCGGAAAGAAGGTATTCTGAAGCCTTTCTTAAAAGCCGGCCCGTTGGCATAAAAAATGGCGTGCATCTCAATAAATTCCGGGTTGAAGCCATGCTCGCCGCCCTGTGTGAAATTGCCCTGCCGGGCCATGGCGATACGGCGGCTGTCGCGGAGGTAATAGCCGTAATCGGGAAGAATGATAATGTCGCCCAGGCGGGGGTTGGGCGGGCAGGAATTATAAAACGGGAAATCCTCGATCCGGTACACCCGGAAGTTTTCTTCCTTGGCTTTCAGGAACTGGTAAGCAGCCTCCTTGTCGGCCCCTTCTTTCAGGTAGACATGCGCCAGGGCGCCGTTGTTGGCGATGCGGTACTGCTCATCCTGTTCCAGCGGGTCAGTATTGATCAGTTTATCGATACTGACATCGACCATACCGTGATCGGAAACGATGATGGTATTGACGGGCAGGCCGCTGGCCTTTACGCCTTCGAAAAGCTGGCCCAGCGCCCGGTCCAGCTTCAGCAGGGCGGCGCCGATGTGCTCATCATCGCTGGGGCCGTAGCGGTGGCCGGCATCGTCCATATCTGCAAAATAGAGGGTGATCATATGCGGCCGCTGGGCGGCGGGCAGGGCCAGCCAGTCGAGCACCTGCTGCACGCGCACTTCGTTGGGGGTATCATGCTTGTAAGTGTAGTAGTAAGTAGGATGAATGCCCTGTATGTCCGCTTCAGAGCCCACGAAGAAATAGCTGGCCGACACCATGCCGTTCTGTTCGGCATTGACCCAGAGGGGCGTACCCTTGTACCAGGAGCCGTCTTCCACCGCATCCCGGTTGCCGGTACGGTACATTTGTTCCCGTTCGGGGTCGTAGAAGGTATTGTCGACCAGGCCGTGGTTCTCGGGGTACATTCCGGTGGCGATGGTGTAGTGGTTGGGGAAGGTCTTGGCCGGATAGCTGGAGATCATAGAGGCGGCCTGCCCCCCTTCTTCGATAAATTTGCTGAGATGGGGCGGCCGAAAGCGTTCGACATAATCATACCGCAGGCCATCGCAGGAGATGAGGATGACGTATGGTTTTTCGTAATGCTCCGGGCGGTTGGTTTGCGCCGGGCCCGCCGGGCCGAGCAGGAGAACGAAGGACAAAAGGAGAAAGCGTTTCATCGGAAGAAGCGTTTGGTTGATGCCAGCAAAAATAGACAGTATTTTCAGGATTTTCGGAATTGCCCGGCAGTTGTTTTCGGGCCGGCAAACATACCATGAGTAATGCTTTTTCCGTTCTATTCCCAAATTTTAAGGCTATCTTTGCCGCTCGATTTCAAAAAAAGCACCAAACGTGAAAAAAGCAGTACTTCTTGCTACTATAATCCTGGGAACGCTCTCTTTCGCCCATGCACAAAAAGGCTGGGAAGCCGGCGGCTGGCTCGGCGCTTCCTATTACTTCGGAGACCTGAACACCAACTACGGCCTGAGCATGCCCGGGCTGGCGGGAGGCGCCATCGCCCGGTACAACTTCAACAACCGCGTCTGCTTTAAACTCTCGGCCAACTACGGCCAAGTGATGGCCGATGACGCCAACTCCGGCAACCCTTTCGAGCAGGCGAGGAACCTGAGCTTCGAATCCAGCATCCTCGAAGGCGCAGCCCAGCTGGAGTTCAACTTCCTGCCCTACACCCACGGCAGCCGGGACGAATTCTTCACGCCCTATATTTTTGCCGGCTTCAACGTTTTCCATTTCAACCCCAAAGCATCCTACCAGGGCGAAATGGTGGAGCTCCGCCCCCTGGGTACGGAGGGGCAGTTCAGAGGCGAAGAGTACTACAGCGTCAGCGGCGGCCTGGCCTACGGCCTGGGCATCAAGGTCGACCTGAGCTACGAGTGGAGCCTCAACTTCGAGCTGAGCGCCCGCAGCCTCTTCACCGATTACCTGGATGACGTCAGCACCGTCTATCCCGACAAAAAGGACCTGCTCAAACTCCGCAACCAAACGGCAGTCGACCTCTCCGACCGCTCCATCGACCTCCCCGGGGTGGAAGACAGCCAGATCGGCCAGAAAGGCACCCAGCGGGGCAACAGCAACAACAACGACAGCTTCGTCATGCTGGGCGTGGGCCTGGTCTATTACTTCGGCGATATCCGCTGCCCGGAGTACGGGAGGAGGTAGGAAATCGTATCTTTCGCCCGAACAAGAGAAACGCTATGGTCCTACAGAAAGAATTCAGCCTGCCGCCCTATCCACGGGGCTATCACCTCATCACCGGCGAAGTGCTCCGACAATTGCCGGAAGGCCTGCCCTCCCGAGGCATCCTCCACCTCTTCATCAAACACACCTCCGCCGCCCTGACGGTCAACGAGAACGCCGACCCCGACGTGCGGACGGACTTCGAGAGCGTTTTCAACCACATCGTCCCGGAAAACCTGCCCTTCCTCACCCACACCATCGAAGGGCCGGACGACATGCCCGCCCACATCAAAGCCGCGATGATCGGCTCCTCCGTCAGTATTCCCATTACCAACGGCCGGCCCAACCTGGGCACCTGGCAGGGTATCTACCTGTGCGAGTTCCGGAACCATGGAGGAAGCCGGAAGCTGGTGGCGACGGTGTATGGTTGATTGGTTGCCCTTCGACAGGCTCAGGGTAAAATTGGTTGATTGGGTTGATTGGGTTGATTGGGTTGATTGGGTTGATAGAGAGCAGCCCAATCAACGAATACCCCAGCCATCACCCTCCTGTTCATTTATAAATATGCCCCGTTTTTGTTAAATTGAGCGGAAACCTTTTGACTATGGCTTTTTTCGGGAACTTACTAAAGAGAGGATTGCGCATTGGCGAGATACTGGAGCACCGGCAGGTAGACCCTATGCAGCAGCAAATACGGACGCTGCGCCGCCTGCTGAAGCGCGCCCAGCATACTTCGTTCGGGCAGTACTACAATTTCAAGGACATACTGAAAGCCAATCATAACCTGGCGCGGGAGTTTCAGGCCAGCGTGCCCGTCTTCGACTACGACACCATGTACGAGCGCTGGTGGCACATGGCCCTACGGGGTGTGGAGAATGTCTCCTGGCGGGGGAAGATCAAATACTTTGCGCTCAGTTCCGGCACTTCCGGGGCGCCCAGCAAACACATTCCGGTCTCGGATGAGATGCGGCGGGCCATGCGCCACGCCGGCCTCAAGATGTTCTTCGCCCTGACCAACTTTGACGTAGACCCTGAGCAGTACACCAAACCCATGCTCATGCTGGGCGGTAGCAGCGACCTGCAAAGCCAGGGGGATTACTACATGGGCGACCTCAGCGGCATCAACGCCAGCCAGCCCCCTTTCTGGCTGCGCCCCTACTACAAACCGGGAACCGAGATCGCCCGTATTCGCGACTGGGAGGAGCGCATCAACGAGATCGCCCGCCTGGCGCCGGAATGGGACATCGGGTTTATCGTCGGCATCCCTTCCTGGCTACAGCTCATGATGGAGCGCATCATCGAATACCACAACCTCGACAACATTCACCAGATATGGCCCAACCTGAAGGTCTGCGTGCACGGCGGCATCGCCTTCGAACCGCTGAAGAAGGGCTTCGAAAAACTGCTGGCCCACCCTTTGGTGTATATGGATACCTACCTGGCATCGGAGGGCTTCATAGCTTATCAGGACCGCCCGGAGACAAGGGCGATGCGGCTGCTGGTGCGCAACGGCATCTTTTTCGAGTTTATCCCGTTCAATTCCACCAATTTTGATGAAGAGGGCCGGCTCACAGGGCATCCGCAGGCCGCTCTGCCGATCGATGAGGTGCAGGAAGGCGTCGACTACGCGCTCGTCATCAGCACCTGCTCGGGCGCCTGGCGGTACCTCATCGGCGACACAGTGCGGTTTACCAATAAAGAACGGTGGGAGATCATCATCACCGGGCGCATCAAACATTTCCTCAGCATCTGCGGAGAACACCTCTCGGTGGACAATATGAACCAGGGCATTCAGGAGGTTGAAGAGAAACTCGACATCAGTATCCGGGAGTTCACCGTCAGCCCCGTCGTGCAGGAAGGGCGGTTCGCCCACAAGTGGTACATCGGTTGTGAACCGATGGCCGACAGCGCCGCCGTAGCCCGCATCCTGGATGAAAGGCTGATGGAGGTAAACGACGATTACCGCACCGAGCGCAGTTCCCTCCTCAGTGTTCAGGTGGAAACCATTCCTGTAGGACTGTTCTATCGATGGCAGGAATCAAAGGGAAAGATGGGCGGGCAGAATAAGTTTCCGCGGGTGATGAAAGGCCGGCAGTTTGAGGAATGGGAAGCGTTTGTCCGGCAAAGGATAAAAAACCGCGGCAGTAAAGCCAGCGCGAGCAAAGCGAATCAATAGACAGGATGAGAGCCTGCCTACCTGCCGGTAATGGCAGGCAGGGATTTCAGGATTTACCCTGTGAAATAGCCCCGATGGAGCAATTGCTTATTTCACAGGGTGAACACGATGATGGCATTTCCTTGCGGAAATTTTCAGAATATAGTCTAACAGGAAGGAATGGACCTTGTTTTTGACGGCATCAAACTAGGGGTGATCCTCGCCATTCTGGTAGGGCCTATTTTCTTCGCCCTGATACAGGCGGGCGTGGAGCAGGGCATCCGCGCCGGCGCCATGGTGGGGCTGGGCATCTGGGTCAGCGACATCCTCTTTATACTCAGCGCCTATTTTGGGGTGTCTTATCTTACCAGCCTGGTGGAGGCGCCTCAGTTTGCCCTTTACCTGGGTATTGCCGGCAGCGTCACGCTCACCTTTTTCGGGTTGGGCACCCTGCTTACTGCTCCCAGGGCCGGCGGCAACCTGCAGTGGGCAAAAACAACTTTTCGTTCTTCCAGCTACTTTTCCCTCTGGCTGAAAGGCTTCCTGATCAATACCATCAACCCCTTCACGTTCTTTTTCTGGATCAGCGTGGCGACCGCCACCGCCACCGACGGCGGGCTCGATATTCGGGAGGCTGCCCTTTTCTTCGGCGGCATACTCGGCACCATCGTGTTTACGGATTTCTCCAAGGTGGTGCTGTCCAAACGCATCCGAAGTGTTCTGAAACCGATACATCTGCTGTGGCTGCGGCGCATTTCGGGAGGGGCGCTGATCGTTTTTGCGGTGGTGCTGCTGGTAAGGGTGTTGATGTTGTAGTTAATTCTACCCTACATCTGTTTTGCTCAATTCCTTCACTTTCTTATCCATCACCTGGAACCAAACCGGCGGGGCCAGCGACAGCAATATCGCCGCCGGGTATCCCATCGGCAGCTGCGGGCTGTCGTCAAAATGCCGCAGCACCTGGTATTTACGGGTGGCCTTGTAGTGGTGGTCGGAATGGCGCGTCAGTTCGTAGAGGAAGATGCGGCCCAGCTCGTGGCCGGAGTTCCAGGAATGAAGCGGGCTCACGCGCTCGTACCGGCCGTTGGGCATTTTTTGGCGCCGCAGGCCGTAGTGTTCGATGTAATTGACCGACTCCAGCATCAGAAAACCCACGACGGCAATGGCCGCGGCATAGCCGGTCATATACCAGCCCCACAGCAGGCCGATGGCAAGGAGATAAAGAATTTGGTATATGGTGAAGCGCACCATTTCATTTTCCCAGCTCAGAACCGGCTTGCCCTGCTTTTCCAAACGTTCCCGTTCCAGTTGCCAGGCGTTGCGGTAGCTGCCGGTGACCGAGCGCCACCAGAAGGCGTAGAGGGATTCGCCCAGGCGGGCGGAAGCGGGGTCTTCATCGGTGGCCACGTTCTTGTGATGGCCCCGGTTGTGTTCTATAAAAAAGTGAGTGTACAGGGCGGAAAGCAGGAGTACTTTTGACATCAGCTGTTCGTACCGGGTAGAACGGTGCCCCAGCTCATGCGCCACATTGATGCCGATCGTGCCCACGATCAGCCCGACGCTCAGCGTCATGCCCACGATCTCGTAAATAGCCAGCCCTCCGGCGCCGAGGGTATCGAAATAATAGATGATGAGGCCGTAAAGGATGGGAATGTTGAGGTACAGAAGAAGGTCGAAGAAAAGGGAGGATTCCCGTTCCGGTTCTTCTTCCGGAGGTATATTTTCCACCGATTGCGGGAGGAAAAACTCCAGCAGCGGTATCAAGGCGAATCCGACATAAATGCTGCCGAATGACCAGGCGCCCTGCAGGTAAATGCCCAGGTAGGCCGCCAGCGGCGCCACATAGGCGATCAGGTATTTTGCGTCTCTCCACATAATAATGGCGATTGAATTTTCCTGCCGGAGCTAAACCGAAAGGTATCAGGGGTGTTACCATTTCGAAATCTTATTCGGTAAATTTGGCCGAGCCATCCGGCTGAATAAAATTAGGGAAAACCAAACAATTAGCAAACTGAAAAAAGACAATGAGTAAAGCATTTCACAAGCTTACCGTTCGCGAGGTGAAAAGAGAGACGCCGGAAGCAGTAACTATTTTCTTAGACATCCCGGAAAACCTGAAAGAAACCTTCAACTATACTCAGGGACAATACCTGACGCTTAAGTTCAACCTCGATGGCGAGGAATTGCGCCGCTCCTATTCTATGTGCAGCAGCCCCATGGACAGCCACATCGCCGTCACGGTCAAGGAGGTGGAAGGAGGAAAAGCCTCTACCTACATCAACAACGTGTTGAAAGCAGGCGAGGCGGTTGAAGCCATGCCGCCCGAGGGGCGCTTTTTCACCAAGCTCGACCCCGATCAGCGCAAGGATTACTACCTCTTCGGCGCCGGCAGCGGCATCACTCCGCTGATGTCGATCCTCCGGGCCATCCTGGAAGAAGAGCCCCAGAGCTCGGTATTCTTGCTCTACGGCAACCGCAATGAGGAATCCATCATCTTTCGGGAACAACTGGAGGAACTCGCGCGGCGCTACAGCAATCAGCTCATTGTCGAACACATCCTCAGCCGCCCCGTCCGCGAAAAAGCCGGCGGCATGCTCGGTTTTCTGAAAAAGGGAAACATCACCTGGGAAGGCAGGGTCGGCCGCATAGGCATGAGTGAAGTCAACGAATTCCTGGATAAAAACCCTCCGCGGGCCAAAGAAGCCGAGTACTTCATCTGCGGCCCCGGCGGTATGATCGATACGGTAAAAGCCACCCTGGCGAGCCGCGGCATCGATCCCAAACGCATCCATACCGAGCGCTTCCTCAGCAGCAACCAGCCGGCGGAAGCCAAAAAGGGTAAGCAAACGGCGGGCTCAGCCGGGATTTCCGTCACCGCCCACCTCGATGGCTCAACGTTCACCGTTACCGTCCCGGATGGAAAAACCATACTGGATACGCTCATCGATGCCGGATACGACCCGCCCTATTCCTGCACGGCGGGCGCCTGCTCTACCTGTATGGCCAAGATCCTGAAGGGCAGCGTCACCATGGAGGCCTGCTATGCTCTGGATGACGACGAGGTGGAAGAGGGGTTCATCCTTACCTGCCAGTCGCATCCGACCAGCGAGGAGGTGGAGATCACGTATGATGTTTGATTTTTGATTTTTGATTTTTGATGTGCGATTTGCGATGTGCGATGTGCGATGTTTGATGCGCGCTGCTGCCGCTTGGCCCACAGCCCTTCGTCGCACATCGCAAATCAAAAATCAACCATCAACCATCAAAAATCAACCATTTCCCATCCGCCGCACCGCTTCTCCCACTGCTTCCCGTATTGCCGGGTGGCCGGGGGCGAGCCCTTCATACAGATATCCAGCCTGAAAACTACCCAGGGTGCGCGCCAGGATCTCGGCGCCGAAGTGAATATTGGCGTCTTCCCATTCCTGCTTGTCCCATAAGAAGGGTTTCTCCGGGCCTAACTCAGCCAGATAGTTTTCCATGAAGGAATGTTGCAGCTGCCGAAATTCCGATCTTCTTTCCTCAGATCCAGCCCGGTGCTGCAGCATCCACAGGTGGGCCAGGAAATGCGCCACATCCTGGGCCGGCCGGCCGTAATGGGCAAACTCCCAGTCGATGAGGCGTATCCGGCTTCCCCCGGGGGCAACCAGAACTGAACGCGGCCACAGGTCGCCCATGATGAGGCATTTGCCTTGCGACAGGTACTTTTCTCCCAGTTTTCTGGCTTTCTCGCCCAGTGCCGCCGCGTTTCCTACCCCAAAGCCACGAAGGAGCGGGCCAGTCCTCGCGTATTGCACCTCCAGGCGCGTCTGTTGGATCTCCCGGTTGTTGATGGCTTCGGCTATGGACCTGTTCCGGCAGGTGAAACGGTGGAGCCGGCCGATGAATGCCCCGAGCTCCCTTCCGAGGCTATAAACGGGAGCCTCTGCACCGATCTCATCCAGCGGGATCATAACGCCAATATCTTCCAGAATAATGGCGTGCTCCTTTTCGTCGGCATATAATAATTTCGGAGGGTGGATACGGCCTGAGCCTAATGGCTGTAACAGCGGCTCGTCAAACAGCCGCAGAACGGCGGCCTCAATTAATATCCTCCGGGGGCTGATCGGGATGTCGGGTGCTTTGGCAATATAGGGCGGAGCATATTTTACGATTACTGTGCCGCCTCCTTCTCCCCATACCCGCCATACAAAGTTGAGGTTCCCGCCGGAGAGTACCTCGATCTTTCCGTTAGGCCGAAACCCGGGAATCGCATTGCCGGTAAATGAAATGATGTTCTCCGGGTCGGAAAAAAGCATGGCGGGCAGGCTTATTTGGCAAACCGGTACAAATGGTTCCCAAAATCCACGGAGGCTCCTTTTTCAACAAAGCGAAGCAGGATCTGCCGGGTGGCTTCGCGGCTTTTCACCAGCGATTCCGTCACCCCTGCTTCCTCAGGATTGGAGTGGCCTGGAACGGAATATTTATGCCCGATCACCAGCCCGGCGCAGGGGATCTCCATTTCATTGGCCAGCACCACTTCCGGCGCCAGGGTCATGGAATTCACATTGGCCCCGATTGTGATCCACATGCGGTTTTCGGCCGGCGTTTTTCCCCGGGGGCCGCCCACGTAAGCGAATACAACCTCTTTGGAAACCTCGGCAATCAAGCCTTCAGAAATTTCCCGTAGTTGTTGATTCAGCGCTTTGGAAAACAGCCCTTCATTGAGCACCAGGTGAGCATGGTTGTGGCCCGGTTTTTCAAACATGGTGCAGGCGCTGCCGTCCGGGAGCCGGTTGTCCGCCATGATGAGGTCGTCAGCCAGCAAGGGCTGGAAAAGGGGCAGATCCTTGTCCATGACGCCCACGGAACTCGTCACCAGCAGGGCGCCGCAGTCCACCTCCTTCAGGGCGGCGGCCTGAGCCCGGTAATTGATGTGGTTGGGCAACAGGGAATGGGGCAGGCCGTGGCGAAAAATAAGGTAGGCCGGGCGCTGCGCCCCTTCGGTTTTGTATAGCAATTGATCCCCAAAAGGTGTCGGTATGGATACCTCCGTCCATTCATACTCTTCCAGCGATTCTTTTGAAAAAGCACTGCCCAATATAATGGCGACTGATTTCATAGCCCTGTTTTTTACTCTGTCACTCTCGCCTGTTGCACCTGCAATACATCCTTTTCCGCTCCTCCCCGGTGGACGAATACGGCCACCTTGCAGTTGGCGGCAACCCAGTCAACCGGCAAAGTCATGGAATAATTTTTTTCAATGGCAGCGCCCGCCGTGAGCGGTTCGCCAATCGGGTCGCCATCGTAGTTGGCCAGCATATCGCGCAAGACGTGCTTGTGCTTGTAGTTGGGGTCGGGCGTCCCGCTTTCGGGAGTGAGTTGCAGGTCTTCGATGTCATTTTCGGTAATGGCCACGCTGATGCGCACGTCTTCGCCGGGAATGTCCTCCTGGATATAAAGGGTGGCAGACACGTCCAGTTTTCGGTCTTCGCCGCTATAGTCATTCTGAACGTCGATCTTAACTACCGGCTCTTCCTCAAGCTCCTGGGCAATGAAGCCCGCCCACTGCAGGCGGCCCAGCTGCAGGTCGAATTCCCCGTCGAACTTTTTGCGGTTGACCACGGCCGTCGGGTACCCCAGGGGGGAGCCCAGGTAGCTCAACAGGTTGACGCCTTCATCGATGCGAAAATCATACTGGCTTTCCGGATAAGGCGGTGCGAAAGACCCGGCATGGATGGAAATGGCCACCAGCCGCTGGCCGTGAATGTCGAGCAACCCTTCGATGGCTTCGCTACCCTCCGGGCAGTTGACGCAGCGCACGCCGGTGAATTCTTCGATCAGCACCTGCCGCTGCTGCGCTTCTACCGGAATGGAATCCATCGGGTTTTCGTTGCCCATCCTTGGGTTGATCTCGGGCGGTATTTCCTCACAGCCCGGCCAAAGCAAACCAGGGAGCAGGAAGAAAAGAATACTCAGCTTTTTCATGGCTTGATTTTAAAAACTTGAATTTACGGTAAACCGCACCCCGCTGAATGCCGGCTCCAGGCGGCAGATGCCCCCGGTGCACACCACTCCTTCCACCTGCTTGATGTAGCTGAGGGAAAAGCGGTTGGCGCGATGGGTGTAAAATACATCGAAACGGGGATAATGCAGCGCGAGCTTATCTCCCGTATCCGGATCAACCGGTGAATTTTTGCCCGGGGAGGCGTTATACATATCCGAAATGGTAAACGTCCAATGTGGAGCGATGCTGAATTCCACCAGCCCGAAGAGCCAGTTGCCATAGTCGTGCCTTACGCCCTTGTCATCCTTGCCCGTGGCCATAAACTGCCCTTCGAAACGAATGGACCGTTTGCGGTCGAATTTATAGAGAAAATCGAAATAGGGGATCAGCGTTTCTACGATGGGCGCGTCGGGTTTGAATTCGAACACTTCCTGGTTATAACGCTGTATTTGCAAGCCTCCCAGGAGAGTCCAGGCGCGCTTGTGTTTGTAGGACACCTCGGTGTACAGTTCGCGGTAAAGCAGGTCGTCTTCCAGGGTGGTGATATTGGAAAAGTTGAGGTTAAACCCCAGCTTTCGTTTGTAGTTGTAGCGGATGTCTGCCTGGATGGCCTGCTCGCCCAGGAATTGGGTGGCGGCGTTGTACCGGGCGGTAAGGCGATAAGTGTTGACGCGCGCCATGGGTGGCAGGAAATTGACCAGGCCGCGGTTGAGCTGTTCCTGGGGCCGGGTGCGGAAGTCGAAATTTTCCGTACGCTTGCCCTCCAGGGTGACGCCCAGCCCTTTATTGGCGTAGCTGAGGCTGGAATACACGACAGAGCCGGCGGCGAGGAACAGGGGGCCGGCGGCCGACACGACGCCGCCCTGCGGCACGCTGAGGTTGTCCTTGGTCTTATAGGCGCCTTCCACATACCAGGTGAAATCGCCCGCCGTCAGCGTATTGAAGGCGGAGAAGGCATAGGTGTTGTATTTGGGTACAAAAGCGTCCTCTTTGGTGTAGGTGTTGATGGTAGCGACGATCGAGTTCATCGAGGCGTCGTCGAGCGTGCGGTTGACGGCGCCGAAGCCGGGGGCGATGGCCCAGTTGCTCCCTTCCCCGCCGCTGAGGTAACCATCGAAGCTAAGGCCTTTGATCACCGGCTCGTAAATGTCGAACTGCTGCTTTTGCCTGCCGGTAAAAACCTTGATCTTCCAGTCCGGCAGGATCTCATAGCCCAGGCGGGCGCCAAACAGGGCGTTGTCGATGAGCAGCGGGCGTTCTTCAAAAGCGCGGAAAATGATGCCGCTGCCGATCTGATCGTACAGGTAACCGACGGAAATATCCAGCTTCTGAATGCTTTTGTGGATGTACCAGCGTCCGATCCCTTCATCGGTATAGGAATCAGTGGGGTTCAGAAGGTTGGAGTTGTTGAACAGGTCGAAGCGCAGGCCGAAGTCGAACCCCCAGTTGCTGTAGCTGAGGTTGAGCCAGGCTTCAGCCCCGTAGAGCTGCCGGTCATACTGAGGTGTATTCGCCGCCCCGATGAGGCTGTCGCGGATGAAGAAATTTGCATTGGTTTCCAGATTGCCGGATATCTGTCCGCCGTCGTTCTCCTGGGCATATAACGGGAAGCCCGGAACAAGAAAAAATAAGGAAAAGAGTAGTATGCTAAGGCTTTTCATTTGTTCGTTGTTTCTTGCCACTATCCGCTTTTTACGTCGGAAAAATAACCTGGTTGCCCGAAATCCCACAATTATCCTTTGAATTCAGGGGATAAAAAAGTTTTCAGGCTAAGGTGAGCGGCTAAACGGCTAATTTAAAAAAGCCGCGATCCAAATCATGGAAACGGTAGTTTTAATTCACATACTTAGTCGTTCAAAAAACAAAGATGCGTAAAGAGACAAGGCAAGAATCCTTACCTTTGAAGGCACAAAAAACTTCTTTTACATGAAAGCACTAATAACAGCCGCATTCATTTCTTTTTCTCTCCTGGCATTCGGCCAAAAAAGCCTCCCCTCTGTAGAAGTAAAGACCCTGGACGGACAGTCCGTCGATATTCAGGAGTATGCTCAAAATGGCAAGATCACCGTGATCAGCTTCTGGGCTACCTGGTGCTCCCCCTGCAAAAAAGAGCTGGACGCCATCGCCGACCTCTACGAAGGCTGGCAGGAGGAATATGATATGGAGTTGGTTGCCATCACCATGGACACCCAGCGCGCTCTGGCAAAGGTGAAACCCATGGTAGAATCCAAAGGCTGGCCCTTCATCATCCTGTCCGACGCCAATCAGGTGCTCCGCAATGCTTTGAACTTCCAAACCATACCTCAGACTTTCCTGCTGGACCAGGAAGGCAATATCGTCTATACCCACTCCGGCTACGTACCCGGCGACGAATATGAACTGGAGGATAAGATCAAAGCGCTGGTGAAGTAGGGGAGATACGGTTTCATGGCTGAGGGCGCCTGCATCCCATGAAACCAGGAAGCCATGCCGCAATGAACACAATGCATTATTCCCGGGAAATTCGTAATTTTGAAGGGAACCTTCCACCGTGGTACCATGCTCGAGAAAACCCACTTTCTCTCCCCTTTCGGCTGCTTCGAGATCCAGGGCAGCAGCCTCGGCGTCAGTTCCGTAAAACTGGTTGATAAAAAGCCTTGCCCCGCCGGCCCCATCCCGGAGGCGCTGCGAGCCTGCGTCGTTCAGCTCAATGAATATTTTCGAGGACAACGGCGGGAATTCAGCCTGGAACTGGACTTCGGCGCCGCCCCTGCCTTCCACCAGGCCGTCTGGCGGGAACTGCTGAAAGTCCCCTACGGCCACACCACTACCTACAAGGCCATCGCCGAAAAACTGGGCGACCCCAAGGCGGTGCGCGCCGTCGGCCAGGCCAACCGTCACAACCCCATCGCCATTATCGTGCCCTGCCACCGCTGCATTGCCAAAAGCGGCGAGCTCCAGGGCTACTTCTACGGCCTGGATATGAAGCGCCAGCTGCTGGGGTTGGAAAACCCGATGAGTTTTGCGCAGCAGGGGAGCTTGTTTTGAGCGTACGTTTCATAAAGCCAGCAATTCTCTTGACAGTGAGATGTTGCAGAGGCTCCTTTTCCTCTGTCCGGCAAAATCCCGAGCGGAGGAGTAGAGCCAGGCTTCCGCTTTGGCTACCAACCCTGCCTCCTTTGGGTTTTCATGGATGTAGGCAAAGCATTGCCGGGCATAATCATTATCCGGCCGGAAGAACAGATCCCTGTGTTTTCCCTCCAAGGTAATAAATTCATCTATCCAGCCATCTTTAGCCTTGGTTTTGGGGCGGAAGAGAGCACCAGAACGGTTTTCCTGGATGTTGATGGCGCGGGAATAGGACCCCAGCATAACGCCAATCGCATGGCTGATAGCTTGCTGGTGATCATCGTCAGGTAGAGGAAGAGTGGCCCAGTTGGCGCCATTTCGGTATTTCTTTCTTGGCTTCACCTTTTTGCTGGGCCAGCAAGCTTCCGGACGGGTATAAACCAGCCAATGAAAATGATTAGGCATCAGGCAATAACACAAAATATCTACCAACGGTAAGAGGTGCTTTCGCATTTTTTCCATGAAAAACCTATAGTTTCGCTCCTGGAAGAAAACCTTCTGTTTATTATTGCCTTGATTGTAGATGTGGTAGATTTGGTGGGGTTTGTATTCCATAGCTCTAGTTTTTTTTGAATTTGAAAGCAAATGAGCCTCAATTTTGGCTGGGCTAGTGGCCAGTCGACTTTAAGTCGCCTGGCCACTAGCCGGGCCCGCTAAAACTTTGGCTCCCAGCAAAGTTACCCGTTAAAAAAAGCAAAAACCAGGACAGTTTACAGCCTCCGGTCATCACCTATTTTCCCTAAATTCCAGTTTAAAACCCAGATAAAGCACTGGCATTCAAGCTATAGCATCAGGCGCACCCATGACAATTTGATAACTCAACATTATTTTACCGATACCATGTCCTACCAACCCACTCTGGGCTACGCCCAGGAACAAGACCGGCAAGACCCCTTGCGCCCGTACCGCGAACAGTTCTACTTCCCCCAACACAATGGCCGGGATGTACTCTACTTCACGGGCAACTCCCTGGGCCTGCAGCCGGTGAGCGCCAGGGACGCCCTCCTGCAAGAACTGGAACACTGGAAAACGCATGGCGTTGAGGGCCACTTCCGGGGAGAGATGCCCTGGCTGGAATACCATAAGTTCCTTCAACCTCAGACGGCCCACATTGCCGGGGCGAAGGAAGAGGAGGTGGTCGTAATGAATACCCTGACCACCAACCTGCACCTTATGATGGTCAGCTTCTATCGGCCTACAGCAGGCCGCTATAAGATCATCATGGAGGCAGGGGCCTTCCCTTCCGACCAGTATGCGGTGGAAAGCCAGGTGCGCTGGCACGGCTATACCCCGGAGCAAGCCATTGTGGAAGTGGCCCCAGTTGAGGGAGAGGAATGCCTGCGTACGGAGGATATCATTGCCGCCATCGAACGGCATGGCAGGGAAACGGCCCTGGTAATGTTCGGTGGGGTGAATTACTTCACCGGGCAATTCTTTGACCTGCCGGCCATCGTGGAAGCGGCTCATAAGGCCGACGCCTACGCCGGTTTCGACCTGGCGCACGCCGCCGGCAATGTCCCCCTCTATTTGCACGACTGGAATGCCGACTTTGCCGTCTGGTGTAGTTATAAATACCTCAATTCCGGCCCGGGTGGCCCGAGCGGGGCTTTTGTCCACGAGCGCCACGGCAACAACCCGGGCTTACCGCGCTTCGCCGGATGGTGGGGGCACGACGAAAGCGAACGCTTCCTCATGCGCAAAGGCTTCCGCCCAATAAAGGGGGCCGCCGGCTGGCAGCTGAGCAATGCCCAGGTCTTCAGCTTTGCCGTCCACAAAGCCAGCCTCGACATCTTTCAGCAGGCCTCCCTGCCCGCCCTGCGGGCAAAAAGCGAAAAGCTGACCGGCTACCTGGAGTTCCTGATCCGGGAGATCAACCGGGAGAAAGAGCGGTTTCACATCATCACGCCGAATGACCCGCAGGCCCGCGGCTGCCAGCTCTCTATCTACACTCACCACGATGGGAAGCGGTTGTACAATTACCTCGAAGAAAATGGCGTCATCAGCGACTGGCGGGAGGATAACCTGCACGGTGGAGAAGTGGAACCCGGCCAGGCGGGCGTCATCCGCGTAGCGCCGGTACCGCTCTATAACAGCTTTCAGGACGTCTTTGAGTTTGCCCGCCTGTTAAAGGATTATGGAAAAAAATAAGCGCTGTATGAAAAGTTATCTCCCATACCTCGGCCTTCTTCTGGCACTTGCCGCCTGCCAACACTCAGAGCAGGGCAGTTCACCGAAGGAATCCGGTGAAAATCTGCTTCTGGAACTGGGCACAGAAGTCCTCCCCGGCGAAAACCGCGAATACTCCTATACCGACAAACAGGATGCCTACTACTACGGCCGCACCCATGCCCGGCTGAACAACGACTGGTTCTCGGGCTGGAACGTTCGCACCCGCCGTATATTCAGAGACTACCGCCTGCTGGTGGATGGAGGGCCCCTCGACCGGACACAGGCCACCGCCACCGTATTCCCCCACCTCCTGCGCCGGGAGTACGGAGATGTGACAGAAGAAATGGCCCTTTTCGACTTTCAGCGGGTTTTGTTTGTCAGGCTGGAAGCGGGGGAGGCCCAAACCATGGCAATATCTCTTATCGGCGAAGCCATCCAATTCGAAAAATATGAAGATGCCATTGCCTTCTTCCGCCATGGGGAATACCCGGATATCCTCCTGGGGATCACCGTCCGGAATTCAGCAGGCACAGAGGCCATTGAAAAGGACAGCCTTACCTTCCTCCAGGCAGATGCCGCAGCGCAGGGCTTTTTCATTGCCCTGGACAGTACCGAATCGGCAGTGGTAAACCTGCTGGCTGAAGCCCAGCAAAATCAAGAAACCTGGGCCGCAGAGCGCCAGGGCCGCATGCAGCGCCTGATCACTGAACTCAATTACTTCGAATCTCCCGACACCCAGCTCACTCACGCCATTCGCTGGAATACCCTTACCCTCGACCAGCTCATCACCCGGCAGACGGGCTATGGCATCTACGCCGGCCTACCCTGGTTTAACGACTATTGGGGAAGGGACCTCTTCATTTCCCTGCCCGGCGCCTGCCTGGTAACCGGACAATACGAAGTAGCCCGCAAGATCCTGCTCGATTTTGCCAAATACCAGAATACGGATGAACGGTCTCCCAATTACGGCCGTGTGCCCAACCGCCTGCGGCCGGGAGAAGCCATCTACAATACCACTGACGGCTCGCCGCGTTTTGTTATCGCCCTGCAGGAGTACGTCAACTACAGCGGCGATACGGCGATCATCAGGGAGCTGTATCCTGCCGTGAAGCGGGCCACCGAGGGCGTCCTGAAGTACTGGATGGACGAAAAGGGATACCTCACCCACGACGACGCCGATACCTGGATGGACGCCCGCATCGATAAGCCCAATGCCCCAACCGAAGAGAAACTGCCCTGGTCGCCCCGCGGCAACCGGGCCAATGACATTCAGGCGCTTTGGCATCAACAACTGCAGGCCAGCATCTTTTTTGCCAATTACCTGGAGGAAGAAGAGGATGCCGAACGATGGAAAAGCATCGCCAGAAAACTTCGGGTGAACTTTTACCGGGATTTCCTGGCGGCAGGGCAACCCTTTCTCGCCGACCGCCTGAAAGCAGACGGCGCCCCCGATTTTACCCTGCGCCCCAATCAGCTCTTCACTCTCGATCTAATCAAGGATGACAGCCTCCGCTTTGCCATCACCCGCCAGGTATGGGAAGGCCTCGCCTACCCCTGGGGCGTGGCCTCTCTAAGCCAGGAACACCCCGAATTCCACCCCTACCACGAAAACCCGGACTATTACCACAAGGACGCTGCCTACCACAATGGCGCCGTCTGGCTCTGGAATAACGGCATAGCCATGCAGCGCCTCCTGGAAGCCGGACAAACGGATATGGCCTACGCACTCTTCGACAATATGAACCGGATGACGCTGGAGATGGGGGCGGTGGGCAGCCTGAGTGAAAATACCGACGCCCTGCCCCGCCCCGGCAACGATTGGCCCGGGTTGTCCGGCGCCTTCCTGCAGGCCTGGTCGAATGCGGAATACCTCCGTGTTTGGTATGAATATTTCCTGGGCGTCCGGCCTATGGCTACCGACAGGGCTGTGCACCTTCACCCAAGAATGCCGGCCGCTGTTCCCGGCTTTCGGTTTAAAGAACGTATAATGGAGGGCTTTCTGGAGGGGGAATACCGGAAAGTTGCCGGCAAACGTACTTTCCGGTACTCCTTTCAAGGTTTGGAGGCCGTGCTCCTTCTCCGCCTGGACACCTTCGCCACGCGGGCCCTTCGGGTAAAGAGTGGCGATGTGCTCACCATTCACCCCGATGCGGTTGAACCTTACGTGGAACTGAATGGGCAAGAGCGCTTACCTTTAGAGAAAAACCCGCGGGCCGCAGCCGAACAAGAACTGGCGGATGAGGTTTTCGAAGGGCTGCACTTTGCCCGGCCCAGGTTAAAGCCGGGCCTGGGCGCCCTTTCCGAAAAAGATTGGCTGAAGCAAAAACGGGAAAGGGATGCGGCTAATCGTTGATCGTCAGCCGAAGTAGGGA
>JAGFJE010000085.1 GCA_024103175.1 Phaeodactylibacter sp. | reverse complement strand
CGGCCAAAGATGAACGCTATCCGTTGTTCCAGCAAAAACTGGAAGAGATGATGATCCACCTGGCCAAGCTGATCGTGTCCGACGGGGAAGGCTCTTCCAAGTTCATCGAGTATAAGGTCACCGGCGCTCCGGATGAAAGCACCGCCCGGCAGCTCGTACGCGCCATTTCGGACTCTTCGCTGGTCAAAACGGCCATGTTTGGGCGCGACCCCAACTGGGGGCGTATCATCTGCGCCGGCGGCAATGCGGGCGTGCCGTTCGACTACACTACCGTCGACCTCTATCTGGGGGATAATGACACTCTGGTGCAGGTGCTGGAAAAGGGCCGCCCGGCGGAGTTCGACCGCAACAAGGTCAAACGGCTGCTGCGGGAATCCCACCTGCGCGTCCTCCTTAATATGAACGGAGGAGACGGGGAGAGCGTCGGCTGGGGTACAGACCTGACGACGGATTATGTGTTGTTTAATTCGGTGTATACTACCTGAGAGGTTTGCTCCATGAACGCGGCAAGTACGACTGCCTGCTTGTCGCAGATAGTCAGGTTTTCAGCGAAGTATGAAATTCGATCAAACACTTAAAGAGATTCGAATCCGCGTGCGGCACGAACGAAAAAATGAGAATAGTCTTTATTGTCTGTTACCCAGAAAACAGGAGTTCTTATGTACAGTATCCATGCGTAACTTTTAGAAGCATGAGTAGTATGAGAAGGCTGGGTAGAACTCCAGTATGCCTCTCCATTAAATTGGCCATGCCCTCGCAGATGAAGATTCGTATACATTGCCCACAATTCATCTTTTGATGGTAAGAACCAATCGGTTTTATTATTTAAGTCTAGATCATAGCAAAACCTTGCCGCTATATCCAGTTCTGAACAACCGTTTATAATATTGATAGTATTTTGCTTCCCCATTCCAATAAATGGCCCGTATGCCCCTGGAATTGCCGTCCCCTTACATCCCCACTGTGTTCCCGTACTCTGGTCATTGGGTGCAGCAACTAACCCCGTTCCATTTATAGTATCTAAGTGGAAAATTAACCCTCCCTGGTATATTTTTCCATAGAGGCTATCAAGTGGAATCCCCGCTCTAAAAAGCTGAACAGGGCTATAAATTCCACCGTCCAGAAATTCTTGCACCCTATCTGTATCTGCAAATTGGCAATTTGTTCCTGAGAAACCATCAGGACAATCACATGAACCATCAATACAAGCTCCCCCGTTTAAACAATCTAAGCTTTGTGTAATACAAACATCTTCTACTTCACAGTGAACTCCTGAGAATCCTTCAGGACACACCATTTCTTCCTCTTCATCACAAGAAAAAGTAAAAAGTATAATTGCAAGTACACAGAATAAAGGCTTACGCTTCATTTCACTTTTTTAAAAGGTTAGATCAGTAATTTCCAAGCTGAAAAGAGGCAATATCTCATCTGTAGCTGAATGACAGCCACCGGACAACTGCATGCACACCAGCACTGCTGCATTTCATCATCGCCACGATGCCTAAGGCCATTCTTTTTGAATGTAGAAAATTAGTTTATTGTGGGCAGGCGCCTTTTCGGGTTAGAGAGAACGTTTATGATAATAAATGTGAAAACCAATAATAAAGAAACAATGCGAAATAGTCAAGGCTTACCGCATTCTTTTTTATTCAATCCGGTTTCCAGAGCCTCTTTAACGGTTTTGGATTCCCGATAGATCAATATTTGCTTCGAACGGCTATGCATTTTCGTTCTGGCTTCCTTCAAAGCCGGGCACCAGTTCATTTATCTCCATTTTTGTAACCTGCCGGTTGACAACCAATACCGGGATGTCTAATTCCAACAGCAACCGGTGTTCATAATGAGAAGCCAGAGTACGCTCCGGAAGGCGTTTTTGCACTGTCCGCATCACTAAAAGGTCTATATGGTTTTCCCGGATGTAGGCCTGGATCTTCGTTTTTACTTTTGTATAGGTACACTCGCCCGATCTCGTGCCAATTCCGAATAAACCGGATACCTGCTGCAAAAAAGGAAAATTAAAAGTAAGGGCGGACAAAGGAATGAAATGTATCCAGCGTTCCTGCCCTGGTTCGGTAAAGCTGCCATTGGCATCAGAAGGAAACCCGAGATTCTCTCCTTCTTCATGAATGGCCAGGATCTCTTGAATACCGTCGAATTTAGCCTGCTGCGGAACGACAAGCACCGGGCAATGTGCTTTGGTGCAGATCAGAGAAGTTTTACTTTCCCAGAAATAGTGCATGAACCAGTTGTAACTGTTGCTCCTTCCCATTATGATCAGGTCGAAATCGCCACTTTTACTGGCTTCGACCAGCTTATGGACAGGATGGCCTTCCAAAGCTTTGAAGAATATATTCTTAAAAGGAGAACGACGGTTGTAAAATCGCGAAGCTTTTTCAGGATCTGCTGGCGGTAAGTACCCTCCCCAATGATCGGCCGCCTCGGGCTCATTGTCGGTTGATAAGTATGTACAATAGTGGACTTTGCATTCAGCGCCTCTGCATAATTGAGGGCATAATGCAGGATCTGGCGGGAAGTATCGCCGAAATCTGTGGGAAAAAGGATACTTTTCATGGCGGAGCAATTTAACTTACTGATGGTAAAAGTATATGCTCCATAAGCTTCTCTCTTTTAGAAAAAAAACAATAAAGCCCGCATAAAGTTATTAAATCTATTGATAATAATAGTAATACTATCATTTCTTTTTTAAAAAGGCTGCTCCGGAGGCCACTGCCCCAGGCAAATAACGAATAACCTGCCTGCCGTCTGTGAGCCCCACCAATAACCAGTTCCAGCCTGCCCTCTTCCCTACGCCACCTCCCTCAGCTTCTTCTTCAACGCAAACAATTCATCCCGGTACTGCGCGGCGGAAATAAAATCCAGCTCCTTCGCTGCCTTTTTCATCTTCTCCTCCGTTTCCGACATCATCCTTTCGATCTGCTCGCGGCTGAGGTAGCCCATGACCGGGTCGGCGGCGAGGCTGGGCTCGTCGGGTTCGACGTAGGCGCGTTCCTTGACGCCCCGGATATCCAGGATGGACTGCTTGCTGAGGATCTCCTCGCGGGTGCGGCGCACCGTTTCCGGGACGATGCCGTGCTCTTCATTGTAGGCCATCTGAATGGAGCGGCGGCGATTGGTCTCGTCGATGGTATTCTGCATGGCTTCCGTCACCTTGTCGGCGTAGAAGATCACCAGCCCGTTGGCGTTGCGGGCGGCGCGGCCGGCGGTCTGCGTCAGGGAGCGGTTGTTGCGCAGGAAGCCCTCCTTATCGGCGTCGAGGATGGCGACGAGGGACACTTCCGGCAGGTCAAGCCCTTCCCGCAGCAGGTTGACGCCCACCAGCACGTCGAACTCGCCCAGGCGCAGGTCGCGCAGGATCTCCACCCGCTCCAGGGTGTCCACCTCGGAGTGAATGTAGCGCACTTTGATGTTCAGCCGCTGCAGGTACTTGGTCAGCTCTTCGGCCATGCGTTTGGTGAGGGTGGTGACGAGGGTGCGCTCGTTGCGTTCTATGCGCAGTTTGATCTCCTCCATCAGGTCGTCGATCTGATTGATGCTGGGGCGCACCTCGATGGGCGGGTCCAGCAGGCCGGTCGGCCGGATGAGCTGTTCCACAATGACGCCGCCGGTCTGTTCCAGTTCGTAATCGCCTGGAGTGGCGCTCGTAAAAATGACCTGGTTGACCAGCCCTTCGAACTCGGTAAAATTGAGCGGCCGGTTGTCCATGGCGGAGGGCAGGCGGAAGCCGAAATTGACCAGGCTGAGCTTGCGCGCCCGGTCGCCGCCGTACATGCCGCGCACCTGGGGGATGGTCACGTGGCTCTCGTCGATGATCATCAGGTAGTCGTCCGGGAAGTAATCCAGGAGGCAGAAGGGGCGGGTGCCCGGCTTTCGGCCGTCGAAGAAGCGGGAGTAGTTCTCCACCCCGTTGCAGTAGCCCAGTTCTTTCATCATTTCCAGGTCGAAGGTGGTGCGCTCGCGGATGCGCTTGGCCTCCAGCAGGCGGCGCTCCCGCTCGAAGTACTTTTCCTGCTCGTACAGCTCGTCTTCAATATCTTTTAAGATCTGGTGCATGCGGTCTTTGGGCGCCACGTACAGGTTGGCCGGGAAGATGGCGGCAGTCTCCATGCCCTCGATGCGCTTGCCGCTCTCGATCTCGATGCGCTCGATGCTTTCGATCTCATCTCCGAAGAAGGTCACGCGGTAGCCGTAATCGACGTACGGCAGGTTGATGTCCACGGTATCGCCCCGCACGCGGAAGGTCGCCCGCCGGAAGTCCGTCTCCGTCCGGGAATACAGGCTTTCGACCAGGCTGTACAGGAAGCTGTTGCGGGAGATCACCTGTCCTTGCTTGATGCGAATGATGCTGCTTTTGTAATCCTCGGGGTTGCCCATACCGTAAATGCAGGACACGGAGGCCACGATGATGATGTCCCGCCGGCCGGAAAGCAGAGAGGAGGTCGCCCGCAGGCGCAGCTTGTCCACCTCTTCGTTGATAGACAGGTCTTTTTCTATATAGGTGTCGGTGACGGAGATGTAGGCTTCCGGCTGGTAGTAATCGTAGTAGGAAACGAAGTACTCGACGGCATTATCGGGGAAGAAGTCCTTGAATTCCCCGTACAGCTGGGCGGTAAGCGTTTTGTTATGGGTCAGGATCAGGGTGGGCCGGTTGAGTTCGGCGATGGCGTTGGCCATGGTGAAGGTCTTGCCGGAGCCGGTAACGCCGAGCAGCACCTGCGCCTTGTCGCCGGCCTGCACGCCCTGCACCAGTTGTTCGATGGCCTGCGGCTGGTCGCCGGTGGGAGTAAAAGGAGATTGGAGTTTGAAGGACATAGAAATTCTCCTGGTTTGTGTTCGGTAAAGATAGTGAAATGCGCCCTAAGGAAACGCCTGGGGGGGAGGGGAGGTTGAAAAGAAGGGCTGGAAAAGGGTGGGAAATTGAGGCCCTTGAATGAGGGCCGGCCAGGAGCTTTGAAATACGTGAATTGGGACTCAAAAAAGTCCCAATTCACGAAATATCCGGCCTGGGGCCGGCTGGAATATTCCGGGGATACGGAACTGTTTACCGGCAGCAGTCGCAGCCGCAGTCGCATTGCGCGCCGGGGCAGGTGTCGCCGCATCCGCAGCAGGCGCCGGAACATTCCGGGTTGGAGCAGGTACAGGCGGCGTTGTTCAATACTTCAATTGTCGTTTTCATGGTTGTAAAGTTTAAATGGTTAATGATTACGACAACAAAGTTATGGGAAGACAAGGGGGGAGGCGTTACAGGATTTTTGGAGGAGGTTGTAAGATTTTTGGAAAGAGCGGTCAGGCCTTATCCAGCGGCTTGCGGCGGGCGGCTCCGACCTCTTTGAAGTGGGAAGGCGTCAGGCCGGTCACCTTTTTGAACTGGTTGGACAGGTGGGCGGTGCTGCTGTAGCCCAGTTCCCAGGCGATCTCGGAGAGGGTCATCTGATCGTAGACGAGCAGTTCCTTGGCTTTCTCGATGCGCTGGTGGATGAAGAAGTGCTCGATGGTGCGGCCTTCAACAGAGGAGAACAGGTTGCTGAGGTAGCTGTAGTCGAGGTGCAGGTGATCGGCTAGAAAAGCGGAAAGTTTCTGGTTCTTTTCCGTTTCGGCCACCTCATTGCGCGCTTTTTGGATGATCAGCTGCTTCGCCTTTTCGATCGTGGCCGTTTTCCGGTTGTCGATCAGTTCCAGGCCGATCCTTTTCAGCTGGTTCTGCAGTTGCTGCCTTTCGCTATCCGAAAGCGGCTGGCAGAGCTCTGCCTCACCTACGGCCACCTGGTGATAGGAGATTCCCTCCTGCCGAAGAATAGCTTCCAACGCCATGGCGCAGCGCTGGCAGACCATATTTTTGATGTATATTTTTTCGGCTGTATCCATAAATAAGGCTTCGTTGTACCTACCTGGCTTCAAACGAATAACGAATAAACCAATAACGAATAACCGGCGCGCTACGCCGTCACTGCCGCCAGGTTCTTCTCCTTTTCCTTTTGTACGAAGTACATATCGATCAGCCCTTTATTCTTGGCCTGCACTTTGCCCCGGTACTCGCAGTCAAACTGGTATTTGACCAGGCTGTAGGTTGTGTTGGAGACGTTGACGCGCCCCTCTTCGCCGTTGGCCTCCATGCGGGCGGCGATGTTGACGGTATCCCCCCAGATGTCATAGGCGAATTTGTTGACACCTACTACACCGGCGACTACCGAGCCGGTATGTATGCCGATGCGGGCCTCGAAGTAAGGCTTTCCGATCCGCATCTTCTCCTGCTTCTGCTCATTGAGGAACTGCTGCATTTCCAGGGCGGCGCGAATGATGTTGTAGGGCATACCCCGGCGGCCGGTCAGGCCGGAGGCGCACATGTAGGCGTCGCCGATGGTCTTGATCTTTTCGATGTCGTCGTACTGGGAGAGGATGAAATCAAAAGCCTTGAAGCACTTGTCCAGTTCCTCCACCAGTTCTTCCGGGGAAAGTTGTTCGGAAATGCTGGTGAAATTGACGAAGTCGCTGAACATTACGGTTACCTGATCGTATTTGCGGGCTTTTGCTTTTCCAAACTCTTTGAGTTCTTCGGCAATCGGTTTGGGCAGGATGTTCAGCAACAGCTCATCGGACCGTTGCCGTTCCGTATCGATGATCTTGTTCTTTTCCGCCAGGCGGCTGCGGGAGCGGCGGGCGATGAGGAAGAGGACGAGCAGGAGGAGGGCAAGCAGCGTACCGAAAGTGGCCAGGATGAGCAGTTGCCGTTGGCGGGCGGAGGCCTGTTCGGCAATGCGGCGGTTTTGTTCGGCTTCCAGGGAAGCTTTGGCGAGCTCTGCTTCTTTGGATTTCAGGACAGCCTCCTGTTCCAGGCGAACCCGGTCTAAGGTTTTTACTTTACGTTCGGCTATATTGGCGACGGAATCCGCCCGTTCTTTAGCTTCGGCGATGGTAGCCAGGCGCTCATCCTTTTCGGTGATCTGTTCTTCTACTTTAGCCTTGTCGCGCACCAGTTCCTGCTGCCGCTGTTGAAGGCGGTCGCGGTCGACAGAAAGCTCATCGCGTTCCGAGGCCAATAGTTCAATCTCATCTTCCAGTCGCTTTTTTTCCTGCAGGAGGGCGGCGCGCTGGCGTTCGTATTTTTCTTCCAGGTCGCTGATACTGGTTCCTTTCTGGCTAAAATACCGGAAGGCTTCTTCGACGATCTGATAGGCTTCGCGATAGTCCCGGTCATCCTTTTCTATCTTACTGCGGCTTTCCACGCTTTTGATGATGAGGTCGGAATCACCGGCTTTTTTCGCGGCGGCCAGGGCCGTATCGAACCAGGTCTTGGCGTTGCGTTCGTTGCGGTCGCGCACATAGGCCTTGCCGACGAGGAATGCCGAGCGGGCCATCATGCCGTCATTTCCCAGGTCCCGGGCCAGATTGAAGGCCTGCTTGCCGTATTCTATCGACTTTTCAGCGCTGGAACGAAGGTGGGCTTCGCCCAGTTGATAATTCAGGAATAATTTATCCTTGCTGCTGCCGGCCTCCTGAAGTTGCTTTTCCAGCTCTTCAATAGATTGAGCCGGAGCGGCAAAAAAGGCGCCGAGGCATAGCAGGAGCAAGGTGAATGATCGTTTCATATACTCAGGTTTGCATTAAGGCCTCCCGGTAAGCAAAACGGCATATCCGTTCAATTTGTTACGTGGAGGGCCAATCTGCTGCACGTATTTGTTGAAGTGGTATGGCCGGGCGCAGCAAAAATACAAACAGAAATAAGTTTAAACTGTAAAATCCCCAAAGTAATATAAAAACTATTGCTGTGGGCCAAAATGTTTGCCTGCTTTGGCCCGGCTGATGAAAATCATTAGACGCCGTTGATATTCATCAGTTGCCGGACAGGCCCATTTATTGATATTGTCTAGGCAAATACCGTATTCTCTAACCTTTTATAATGCGAGAAAAAAATGAACGTCCTAGCACCTGTCAAAACGCTGATGACCACGAACCTGATCACGGTTAATCCGGGAGATAAGCTGATCAAGCTCAAAGAGATCTTTGAAAATAACAAGATACACCATATACCGGTAGTGAGCTACAAGCAGATTGTCGGTTTGGTCAGCAAAACGGACTTTGTCTATTTCATGCGCGGTTTCAGCCGCAATGAGGAGGACCGTTTTGTGAACGAGGCGCGCCTGCGCGCCTACAAAGCTGAAGATATAATGACCAAAGGGCTGGCCAAGCTTACGCCCAACCAGCGTATCAATGTGGCCCTGGATATCTTTCTGGAAAACCGCTTTCACGCTATTCCCGTGGTGGATGAAACCAGCGGCGAATTGGCGGGGATCGTGACAACCTTTGATGTAATAAAAGCCTTGGCCAGTGAAGAAGTGACGGCCAAACAGATACTGGATAGCAATAAAGCTTGAATGTTTTGATGTATTTACACTTGAAAATATTAGGTATTGGGTGCCGGAAGAGCAGGGCCCTGAAAACCAATCTGAAACAGGCGCTGGCCCTTCTTCCCGAGCTGGAAGCAGAAGTGGAGGAAGTGACGAGTGTGCAAGAGATCCTGGAATATCAGATAACAGCGGCTCCTGCTCTTCTTATTAACGGCATCCCCGCCTATGAGGACGAAGTACCCGGTGTTGAAGAGTTAGTCCAAAAATTAAGGCCATATATGCAAAAGCCAGAGCCCATGAAAAAGATACTCGTTCCTACAGACTTTTCGGATATAGCTGCCAATGCCTATCGTTTTGCCCAAAGGCTGGCGGACGATGAAGCCGCCGAAGTGAGGGTTGTGCACGCCTATCACCCTTCTTTCGATTACTCCAATCCGTATCTGGATATGCCGGCCGCCGAGTTCGAGTCCGTCAAACGGGAACTGATGAAGAACTTTATTGCTGAGCATACTCTCACCAGCAATCAAGGTGGTGTGGTAGCAACGGTGGCGCAACCCAAAACTGAACTGTGTATTGGTTTTGCCGGAGAGGAGGTCGTCCGCTTGTCTAAAGAAGCCGACCTTATAGTGATGGGCACAACGGGGCAGGGCAACCTCATGGAAAAAGTGTTCGGCAGTGTGTCCACCCATGTTGCCCGCAATTCCCATTGTCCGGTGCTGCTGGTGCCCGGCAATTGCCGGTGTAATGGATTCAAAGAGATCGTATTTGCCAGCAGTTATAATGCGGCCGATGAGGCTATGCTTCAGCAATTGATCGAAATGGCAGGGGCCGGCCCGGCCAACATCCACTTCGTTCACGTCGATGCCGAGGCCGGCAAGCCTTACTCGGTGGCCAAGGTAGAGTTTGAACAGGCCGTCCGGGAAAATATGCCGGATATCGGGTTCAATACCGTAGAAATCAAATGCTCCGATATTGAGGAAGGCATCGTGAAATATGCACAGAGTGTGGGCGCCGACCTCATCGCTATGGGCACGGTTCACCGCGGTTTCCTGGAAAACCTCTTCCATCGGAGCGTGACCAAGCGGATGGCCTTCCATACCACAGTGCCGCTGCTGGTCCTGCATTATGACCGGTAAATAATACTAATCTGAATTTTCCCGGATCAGCAGCAACGGCGCCGGCGCATTCCACGCCAGGTGCCTGGGCAGCCTGCCCCGGATCAGGTTGTTGAGGAAGGCTCGTTTGGGCAGGTACATGGCCAGCATTTCGGATGGGTATTTTTCCAGAAAGTAATCTACTCCCTCCACCAGGGTTCGTTCCCGGATCATGGTGACTTCATGGCCTTTCTTTTTAAGGGGTTCTTCCTTAAACTTATCTTGCTCTTCCGGTATCAGGTTTACGAAGAACGGGCGCAGCTCCGCTCCCAGGGCGGCGGCAATATCCCGGAGGATGGGAAGCACCGGTTCTTTCTGTTGGTGAATGTCCACCGCCAGGGCGATCCGGCTGACCATTCTGTATTCCGCCCCTTCCGGCACAATGATGAGCGGGCAGGGCGTCTGGCCGATGAGGTGCGTTGTTATGCTCCCGAAAAGGTGGTCGCGGAGGTTGTGCTTGGCGCGGGTGCCGACTACTATTGCATCCGCTTTACTGTCCAGGGCAGTATTGATTATGGAGGGGACGATGCGCCCTGTCGCGACGAGTAACTGTTCCGGCTTTACTTCCACAACTTCTTCTTCGTCCCGGTTGGGATAGTTGGCGGTGAATTGATGCAGGCGTTCGCGGTACCCCTCGTTCTCTTTCTGGATCATTTTCTTGCGTTTCTTCTCCGGAACGGTGCTCTCGGTATGCGTGGCTGTGTTGACAAATACCGCGGAAAGCGCGCCTTCCAGCTGAAGGCTCAGCCATTCGGCATACTCATAAGCATAGCGGGAAGCAGGAGAAAAATCTACAGCGACTAGTAATTTCTTCATGGCGTTGATTCTGTCTGAAATCTTCATTAAGATAATCAAATCGACGGCATTTCTCAATGAGATAACTCAACTCTTGTATTCCTCGTTATAAATTGAATAATTTTAGGAGCTTTAAAAGAACCGTTATGTCAACTGCCGAACAGGCGTATCAGGATATCGTCAAATTCATAGAAGAGAACAAGCTGGAAAATGCCCTTTCCGCCTTATTGTCATATGCCGGGCAGTATAGCCCCGATAAAGTAGCCGCCGTGCGCATGCGCCGTTCCGACTGGAAAGCGCTGGAGGAAGAAGCCCTCCTTTTGGGAGAGCCGGCTACGATCCGGGAACGGCGCAGCGCCCTGAAACTGCAACTTTTTCGCCTGGCGGATGCCATTCGCAACGATGCTTCCAGCCAGGGCGCAGCCCCTTCATCCCCTGCTTCCGGCGGCCTCCATCCTACTGTCGCCCCACCTTATTCCACTCCACGCGGCGAAGGCCCGGTAAAGATCTTTCTGGCCTATGCTCCCGATCCCGATGACCGGGCCGGTGGGGAGGAACTCCGGAAGAGCCTGGCCCTCTTGCTGCATCTCAAACGCGTAGAGGTTTTCGACCAGCAGAAAAGCCCCGCCGGCAACCGGCAGGCCGCCCTTGCCCGTGCTTTGAGCGAATCGGAGATCATTCTTCTCCTGCTGAGCAGCAACTTCCTTTCCGGACTGGAATGCCTGGGAGTCCAGCAGGATGCTTACGAACTGTACCTGCAAAACCGGGCGGCGGTGATCCCCGTCCTCTACAACCCCTGTGAGTGGAAAGAACTCGATATCGGCCGCCTGCAGGCCCTGCCCCGCAACGGAAGGTTTATTACCCAGTGGGAGAACGACGATGAGGCCTACGCCAAAATAAGCCGGGAGATCAGCGAACTGGCCAAAGGCATCCGGGAGCGGCTGGATTACGGGCCGGCGTCCGCCCCACTCGGGGGAGGCGGCCGAAGGGAGGAGGGGGCTTCTCCAAAGACGGAAGAAAGGGCGGAGAACCAACCAAAACCCGCCTACGATACGGCTGAACTGCTGGGGCTCTTCCGAAAGGGAGACCCCGGAGCCCTCATCCGGAAACTCTTTACCATCGCAAGTGGGAATACCCAACTTTTTGACCAGGTGCTGCTTCTGGAACAACGCTGGAAAGAGGTCGACGAAGATGAAAAACACCATACCGCCAGCGTGGAGAGCATCACCATCCGGAAAAACCAGCTGAACCAGAGCCTCCTGCGGCTGATCCGGGAGATGGAAGGGTAGTTCTGGGTAGCCGTATAAGGGCTTCGGCGTGAGCTCAGTCGAACGCTGGACACTATTGAAAGACAGAGGGTTGCGGAACGCCCTAAGTCCTTCCGACTTCCGACTTCCGACTTCCGATTTTGGGAAAACATTTTGACCCCAGAGTGGAATTTCTTATCGGCTATGCTTATATTGAAGATAGAACGAACGGCCTCACTGTAGAGTCAAAACGGCCTTTTCAGGCCATGAAAGTTGCTGCCTGAGCCGGCCGATAAAACGAGAACCAATGAAAGGACTTCTACTCAAACTGCTGGCTTTTACCGCCTCTCTTTTAATTTCCCTTTCCGGGCTTTGCCAATCCAACTACACTTACCAGCTCGACCTGAACAAGATCGAGGCGGGGATGATGGTGGTCAAGCTCACTACTCCTGCCATTGCTCAGGATGTAATTGACTTCACCTTCCCTGTGGCGGCGCCGGGCTACTACTGCGCCGACCTGCAATTCGGGATGATGGTGGCCGAACTCGTCGCTTTTGACAAATGGGACATGCCCCTGCCAACCGAACGGGTGAACTCCCACCAATGGCGCATCCGGAAAGCCACAGGCCTGCACCGTATTGAATACCAGGTGCGGAACATGTGGAAATACCGCCTGCAGAACTCTTTCTTTCTGCCTGTGGAGAACTTCTTTATCGAGGACAGGGCTTTTCTGCTCAATCCGGGAGGGCTGTTCGGGTACATTGAAGGCATGGAAAACCTGCCGTACTATATCTATATCGTCCGCCCGAAAGGCCTGTTCGCCTGCAGCGGCATCAAAGGAATGCCGGCAGAAGGCGCCCGGGACGCCTTCTCCTTTCCTTCCTACCGCGAACTGGCCGGCCACCCCATCCTCTATACGGACCAGCGGCCGGTAAGCTTTCCGGTGGGGAATACTACCGTCGAGATCGGCGTTTTTTCCGAGGACGGAACGATGGACCCGGAACGCATAAAGAAGATCTATGAACCCATCCTTTCGAAAGTCGGGGATTACCTCGGAGGGGAATTACCCGCTGAAAAATATGCCTACCTGTTCTTTTTCTACCGCGGCGACGCCTTCACCCGGGCAACCCTGGAGCACGGCAACTCCTCCGCCTGGGTATGGCCCGAACAATGGGACGCCAGCCTGGAGGAAAGTATGAAACAGGAAGCCGTGCACGAGTTCCTGAACATCTACGCGCCGATGAACATCCACTCCCAGGAGTGGCTGCAGTTCGATTTTGACGAGCCTGCCATGTCCAGCCACCTGTGGCTGTACGAAGGCACCACGGAATACCTCGCCTTCCACGCCCAGGTGAACCAGGGCATCATCCCGGAAAAGACCTTCTTCTGGTTCGTCAATGACTTCCTGGGCGCCATGAGTGACTTCCGCAGCGATGTGTCTTTGATAAAAATAAGCCAGGGCACCTACGGCGGCCTGGCCGACCAGTACGACAACCTCAAGATCAAAGGAGCGGTGGTGAACCTGCTGCTGGACATCAAACTGCGCTCCCTCTCCGGCGGAAAGTACAGCGTCAAGCAACTGGTGAAGGGTCTCGCCGCCCGCTACGGCCGGCATAAGGCCTTCAAGGATGAAGAGCTATTCAAGATCATCACCGAAATGACCTACCCGGAGATCGGCGAATTCCTGAAGGCCCATGTGAGCGGCGTCAAGCCCCTGCCGGTCAACGAGATCTTCAATAAAGTAGGCATGGAGTACGACGCGGGCGACTATAAGGTGTACCCCAAGCCGGATGCTACCGAGGAGGAACTGGCGTTGAAGAAGAAGTGGTTGTATGGGGAGTGAAGGTGTAAATGTGGATAAGTGTATAGGTGAGGGCGCTCCGGAAAGTCCTCGTAATGACTGAATGAGTGAATAGAAATAAAATTCGAACATTTGGCTCATGTCACAGCGCACAGCGCTCAGAACCGGCTTGTGATCCCAGGGAGATTCACTGATAAAATACTGCAACTGTTGATAATCGCTTTGTTCGATCCGCTCGTTCATCCGCTCAATATTGTGCTTGCCTTC
>JAGFJE010000018.1 GCA_024103175.1 Phaeodactylibacter sp. | reverse complement strand
GTCTCCGTTCGGGCAATCCGGAAATTGCTAAGCTTTACCTCGTGGCGAGGCAGTTCATTCTCCGGGCAGCCGCTGTCTTCCCCATAAATTTCCCTGAGCTTCACAGAGTCACAGCCCATCGGGAGTGCCCCCCCGGCACGTCCACCATTTCCGGGAAGTAGCGCAGCTCCAGTTCCTGATACCGGTTCGCATCCAGGCCTTTCAGTATATCTCGTAACGCCTGACGTTCATCCTGCGGGGCGGATGCCGGCTTTCGGAACGGCTGCCTGTAGAGGCCGGCTACCTGCTCCGCCAGCACCCAAGCGCTTTCGTGCTGCCCCGCTTCGGTGCGGAAGAAGGCGATCTCCATCAGGGCTTCGCCTACTTTCCGGGGCTCGATGCCGAGTTCGGCGGCGTTTTGATATTTGACGAGGGCAGACTTGTAATCCAAGTCGAGGATATCGCGCTGGGCGTCGCTGAGGGTGCTGTCCAGGAGCTGAGCGGTGGCGGCCTGGAGGCCAGCTAAGGCTTGCCGGGCATTTCTGGCGGCTATTTCAGCTTCATCGCCTAATGAATCGGCCAATTGTAAAGCATCCTGGGTGCTATCGCGAGAGGCTTCTGCGGCCTGCCTTTCCAGCTCTGCCTCATAGCGCGCCGTATCCGCTCTCAGTTTTTCCAGTTGTGCTTCCGCTGCCTTATCCTCAGCACGTAGGGCTTCCGTTTTTGCCTTCCCAAATTGCTGAACAGCAAAAAACAACGCCACTACCGACAACAGTGCCAAAAGCGCCGCCACCCTTGTCCGCTGCCGCGCCCGTTTTTCATTCTGCTCCGCCTCCCCTCTCAGCCGCCGTTCCTTGTCGAGCTCGGCCTGCTGCTTCTGCCGTTCGGCCTCCTCTGCCTGCTCATTATACGCATAGCTCTCCTGCACGAACCTTTCCAGGTGGGGCTCCAGCGCCAGCCGCTCCAGGAAGGGCTCGATGCTGAGAAGCTGTTTGCGGGTCAGGAATTCGCCGGTGCGCTGCCACTCCAGGTAGCTGCCCGCCAGGCGCACCTTCACCTCGTTGAGCTGCCGCTGCTCGTCGGTGCGGCGCTTGTCGATGAGGTCGGCAAGGCTGTCGTGGGCCAGCTCGATGCTGTCGTCAGAGAAGCGGAGGAGGCGGCGGGTTTCGAGGGCCTGGAGGAGGGTGGTGAGAGGGGGAGAGGGAGAAGGGGTGAGAGGGGGAGAGGGAGAAGGGGTGAGAGAGGGAGAGGGAGAAGGGGTGAAAGGGGGAGAGGGAGAAGGGGTGAAAGGAGGAGAGGGTGGCCCGCCTTCGCTATCGCCTCTATTCAAAGTTCGGCGATTGGATGGAGCTTCAGCGGACGGGGCAAGCCCCTTAACCCCCGAAGGGGGAACTGCCAGATTAGGCAATAGTTTAGCGACTTTTTCTTCCAGGACAATATCCTGCCCTTCCCGGTGGAAGCCTACCGGGCGCTTGGTGCCCTCGGCGGTCACAAAAGCATCGAGCGCCTGGCGGACGCCCTGCTCGGGGAAGCCGGGGTACTGCCGCTCCATCTCCCGCTGCAGCGCGATCTCCTGCTCCTGGAGGAATTTTTCGAGCACCTCTTCGATGCGGCCGAGTTCGGTGATTTCCCGGCTGGTGAAGTGCAGAGAGGGGAAATCGTTGATTGGGTTGATTTCCTCCTCCGCCGAAGCTCCGGAGGTTATTGGTTGATCCGGGGCTCCGCTGCCATCCGCCGTCTGCCGTCCTTCGTCCGCCGGAGCCTTGTGCAAAGGCGGCCTCTCCCCCTCTCCCCTTCTCCCCTTCTCCTCCTCCCTCACGCTCCTCCGCCACAACATATCCAGATACACCTGCAAGTACGGCAGCTGTATGCCCGAGCGCTCCGCGCTCACGTTCTCGATGATCTGCGTGATGTTCTCCTCCGGGGCCTCCAGGCTGATGTTGAAGGCGGCGAAAGACGAGCGCAGCACCTCCCGCACCCGCGTATTGCTCATGGGCTCCACGCGCAGGCGGCGGTCGAAGAGGGTGGGGATGGCCTGCTCGAAGGGGTAGAGGTGGGCGATGTACTCCTCCCGCAGGATGAGGATGACGTGGCAGGAGAGATCTTCGGCATTCAGGATCTCCTGCAGGCTCCGGATGAAGGCCTGTTGCTCCTCCCGGCGCCCCAGGATGAGCAGTTCCTCCAGCTGGTCGAAAATGAGGTAGATGGGGCGCAGGAAGCGGGCGTTGAGGCGCCGCAGGCTGTCCGCCAGGCCGCCCTCCAATTTCCGCTTCGCGGCCTTCTCCAGGGCCTGCCCCAGAGCGCGGTTGATGTCGTCCTGCCGGCGGATAAAGAGCGGGTACCAATCGGTGGCGTCGAAGCGGCTGGCCAGGCCGCACTGCACCAGGCTGGTCTTGCCCGTACCCGACTGCCCGTACACCAGCACCAGGCGGTTTTTGCTGACGGCGTCGTAGAGCTCCTCCACTTCCTTATCGCGCCCGAAGAAGACGTCTTTGTCTTCGAGGGTGTAAGCGTCGAGGAATTTGAAGGGGCTCTGCATGTCCGTTTTGATTAAGTATTTTTCAGTGCTTTGTTTTTGCCACGAAACCTCGAAAACACTAAATCCACACTAAAAAATTTTGTGGGCCCTTCCATACGGCCGGGTAAAAGTTTCGTGCTTTGGTGCTTTTGTGGCAAAAAATAAGCGCACCACAATTACGCAAGCAACATCTGTTTAAACGCCTCAAACTGCGCCTTCACCAGCTCATACTTCCCCGCCGACACCTCCAGCAGCGCATCCCCCGGCCGGTTGATGTGTTTGTAGCAATAGCTGTCGTTGGCCGCTTTGTAGTGGGAGAAGAAGTAGAGTTTCGACAGGTCGGTCTTCAGCTCGAAGGCGTTCTCGTCGATGATGAAGGGGGCCAGGCTCAGCTCGCGGGTGGCCGTTTGGCCGTTCTCCTCCTCCTGTTTCAGCAGCAGCACCGAGCGGTTGAAGAGGAAGCGGTTGATGACGAACTGCTCCTCCTGGAGCTTGCCGAAGACGCGCATCAGTTTCACCATGGCGTGGCTGAACTGCGTATCTTTCAGGTGGCGGTAGTGCAGCACGTCGATGTGCTTGACCGCCGCCAGGGTATATTTCGCCAGGAAGCCGAGCTGCCGGCAGAGGGCCAGCAGGCTCTCCTCGCCGCGGATGCACAGCTCCGTCAGCTCGTAGGGCGCCACGGTGTCGTGATGTAGTTTTTTGCGCAAGACGTTCAGGAAGAGGCAGGCGTCGCGGAAGCCTTCTTCTTCGCGGAAGAACTGCCCGAGCCGTCCCAGTTCGGAGACGAAGAAGGGCGCGCCCTGTTCCTGGAGCGCCCCGTGCAGGGCCAGCAGGAGGGGCTCGAAGTCATAGCTTGCCCGCTCCTGCCGCGGCAGGGCGAGGTACCGCCGGATCTGCTCCACCACCCGCTCCGGCGGGGGCGGCCCGCCCTGTTCGAAGCGGGCGTCCCACAGCTGCGCCAGCAGGATGTAAGTAAGAAATTCCATAGCCGCCTCGTAGGCCTGCGCCATCTGCCGCAGGCGGGCCTCGCTTATTTTATCGTAGCCCTTCGTTTCCGCCTCCACGGGGGCCATCAGCTTGCGCAGGTGTTCGGCCACCGGCCGGGGCAGGCTGTTGAGGATGGCCACGTGCTTGTCGCCCTCCTCGATGGCGTCGCCCTCCTCTTCCATCATCTGCTGCAGGCGAATCTTTTTGCTGTAGGGCGCCAGGGCCTCCCACAGGCCGGCGGTGAGGCGCCGGTTGGGTTGGAAATCTTCCGGAGATGTGGGCGCGGCGTGCAGGGGCAGCTTTTCCTCCAGCAGGGCGGCCTGTTCTTTTTTGTAGAAAATACCCCATAAGGGCCCTTTTTCCAATTCCTCGAAGCCCAGCTGGCGGCGGATAGTGATGCTGCTGTCTGCCGTCAGCACTTCACCGGCGGCCATTTCGAATGCCTCCCCGATGGAGAGCTGCCTTTCCAACCCCTGGTAAAAACGCTGGCCGAAGCGGCTGGCCTTCTCGTCTTCCACCGGCGCGCTGGTGGCGATGACGACGGGCACGCCCGCTTCCAGCAGGCGTTGCACCTGCCCCTGGGTGGAGCAGCCGTTGAGCACGGCCAGCTGCAGCCGGGGGCATTGCCCCAGCAGGTGGGCGATTCCTTCGGAATGGGCGGTTTCTTCCTCTGCCAGCAGGAGGCGGTCGCGCCCGGCATGGCCGCTGTAGTGAAAAATGGTGATGTGATCGCGGTAGAGCGTCAGGTATTCGCTGATGCGGGCGATGGCGGCATAGGGCTCGCGGTGCAGCAGGAAGTGCTGCTTCAGCGCCCGGGGCGAGAGGGTTTTATAGATGCCTTCTTCCTCCTGCTGCAGGCTGGGCAGCGGCTGCTCGCGGCTGTTGGCAAAGCTGAGGAAGAGGACGTTCATGCCGTTTGGGGTTGTAGCGTTTGTCAGGTACGGCACTAAAATACAACAGTGTTGGGCTTTTTCCTAACCGGATGGTGAATTGGCGGCGCTGGGCGTGGTTTTTTTGCCATTAAGTAGTCGGACAGTATTAATTTACCTTTAATTTTCTTGGCCCGGGAACCTCAATCGGAGAAGGCTATCTCCCCCTGGGGCAGGGCTGTTAAGTTCTCTGCGGGTAAACCGCAAAATGCAAAACTCTGAACGCAAAATGTAAAATGGGCGCCAGAGAGCAGCTCTCTGTGAGCTACTTTTCAATTTTAAATTTCGCGGTTTTG
>JAGFJE010000009.1 GCA_024103175.1 Phaeodactylibacter sp. | reverse complement strand
GAGGGTGCAGCCGTCTGCATTCGTCATTTCCACAAAGTACTCCCCACTCTGATCGGCGATCAGCTCCGGCATGCCGCTCTGGGGCGGCCCCAGGGGGGCGCCGTTGAAGAACCACTGGTAGCTGACTACGCCGGGAAGTTCCGGCAGGCAGAGGGTGTCGGGGCGGCAGCGGCTGTAGCAGCCGCTGGGGATTAGCGAGATATCGGGCCCGGCGATGATCTCCAGGCGGTTGCTTTCCGCTTCGCATCCGAAAGCATTCACAGCGGTGGCGAAGTATTCCCCAGCCTGGCTGGCGGTTATCGAAGGCCCTTCCAGCCCGTTGTTCCAGCGGTAGGTGACGGCCGGGCCCGGGCTGGTTACGCTGAACGTCACGGGGGTGCTTTCGCAGTTGGGCCCCGCCGGGCTGGCGGCGATCTGCACCTGGGCCGGCAGGGGGTGCACCTCCACGGTAAACGGTTCGGCGATATTCATGCAACTGGTCGTATTGTCGGTTACCGTCACGAAGATATCATGCGTACCGACAGGCAGAAGTGTATTTCGGCTTTCACTGAATTCGATCTGAGTACCGGAAGATCCGTTGCTCCACGAGTAGGAATATTCCGGGTTATCGATCACTTCCAGGAAGATATCCGTCCCGGCGCAGGCCTCGTAGCGGTCGTAGACATAACCGGTGGGCTGGCCGTATTCGTCGTATTCCACGCCGCGGATGGTGGCGTTGGGCGCCGGCAGCACCTCGATGCCGGCCGGGGCCGGCTCATAGGAGCAGCCGAAATCGTCGGTGAGGGTAAGGCTGTAGATCCCGGTTTCGGAGGCCTGGATCGAGGCCGTGGTATCGCCGGTTTCCCAGAGCCAGCTGATGCCGCCCGGGGGCGCGCTCAGGGTGGTGGTGTCTCCTTCGCAAAGAGGGGAGGGCAGGGAAGAGGTAATGGGCCCGCTCAGGGTGTTTGCTTCCACCACGATATCGCGGCTGAAGCTGTTCTCACAACCATACACGCTTTGAGCGGTAAGGGTAACGGTATACGTTCCCGGGGTTTCGAACCGATGGTAAGGGTTGAATAGTTCAGAACGGTTCGCTGCCCCGCTGACAGGGTCGCCGAAGTCCCACTGCACGCTTACCACTTCCGGGCCGACATCGGCGGTGAAGGGCAGGGCGGTGGCTTCGCAGCTGATGGGAGGTTCCTCAAAACTCACCGCCGGCGGCCCGTACACCTCTATCTCTTTAGTAATGCTGGCCGTGCAGCCTTCCGAGCTGGCGACTTCCAGGCTTACCGTGTAGAGCCCGGGTGTTGCGAAAGTATGCGTGGGGTTGGCGGCAGCAGCGGTGTTGCCGGCCCCGCTTGCCGGGTCGCCAAAGTCCCACGCCCAGGCGGTTATGGAGGTGGAAGGCAGGAAGGTGGACAGGTCCGTGAAGGGGACGGCTGCGCCGGCGCAGGCGGTATCGGCGCTGAAATCGGCGGCGAGAACAACGGAGTCGACCCGGATAGCGCCACAGGTAACGGTATTGCCCGGGTCGTTGGGGTCGGTGAAGTCGGCCGTCATCAGGATGCGGTAGTAGCCGGGGCGGGTAAAGCTGTGAGAAGGATTGTCCAGGTTGGAAATATTGTCGGCTCCGCTGGCCGGGTCGTCGAAGTTCCAGGATATGGTGCCGGGGATGAAGCCGCCGGAGGTATTCTGATAGTCGTGCACATCACAGGCGGGTGTGGTTTGGATGGTAAAATCCACGTTGGCCAGGAAGGGGCAGCCGCCCGGCCCGCCCCCGCCGCTGCAATCCTCGATAACCGGAATGCTGTTGGAGCGGAACGTGCAGCCGTTGATGTCTGTGATCTCGACGTAGTAGACGCCCTCCGCTGTGGCAGTATACGGGGGAGCATTCGTTCCCACCGGGCTGCCGTCCTGATACCACTGGTAGTCGTATCCGGCGTTGGTATTGACGGCGTAGAGGCGGGTGAATGGGGCGGCGTTGCAGAACACATTGGGGTCGGGGGTAGAAATGGAAATGTCCGATCGGGGGTAAGGCTTGATGCGGAAGGAGGTGTCGGCCGTACAGCCGTTGGCGTCGGTGGCGATCAGGCGGTAGGCGCCGGCCGCCAGGCTGGGTGATGGCGCCGTAGAGAGCAGGTTGCCGTCCGCATCCAGCCATTCGTAGTTGCTGAAAGGCGCGGTGGTTTGCACCGGAGCGGTTTCATCGGGGCACAGAGCGGGGGGATGCTGCACCACGGGCTCGGGCAGGGTATGAACCAGTAGGTTGAGGCTCGCCGACTGCCCGCAGCTTTGTACCGTGACAGTTGCCGGCCCGGTATGGTGCCACTGGATCTCAACGGTAGCTTCATCTTCCTCTCCGATGATCGTGCCGGCGCCGGCGGGGGTGATGGCCCAGCTATAGTCCAGCCCGTTGAAGGCATCGGTAGTGAAGGTGGAAATGCCCTCGTTGCAGGCATCTGTGGGCCCATTGAGGCTGAGCCCGGGGATGGTGCTGAGCGCCTGAGTGAATACTTCCGACGTGCAGCCCAGCCCGTCGATCTGCACGACGCTCAGTTCAAAGGGCGGCGTGGCGCCAAAGCTCACATTGATCTTCTTACCCTCCCGCACCGTGATCGTACCCCCGTCGTTGACTTCCCAGCGGAAGCGGGCATTAGGCAGGTTTGATCCTGCCTCGTAGGTATACAACTGTCCCGGACAGATGAGTTGATCGCCCAGAATGGTATCCACCGCCGGCGGAGGGGCTATCACTACCGCTATAGTGATGTGCCGCGGCGTACAGTAAGCGTCACCATCTTCCGGCTCGGCGATCAGGCGGTAGGCGCCGGCGGGGAAGCTCCAGTCGACGGTGGGCATAGCGGTGGGAGCAGGGGATGTCCATACCACGCTGCCATCGGGCGCTTCCACCGTCCAGTTGCAGTTTACCGGAGCGTTGCCGGGGATGCTGCGGGTGGTGTAGGCGCTGCTCTGCCCCTGGCAGTTCTCGATAGGGCCGAGGACAGTGAATTCGGGGGTGATGTCTACCTCCAGCGTATCGCTTCCGCCGCAGCCCAGGTAGCAGTTGTCAAAAGAGACGGCAACCCACTGCTGCTGGCCGGGCAGGAAGCCGTCGAACCATTCTACTACGATCTCCTCGGTGCCCTGGCCGGAAAGGATGGCCCCAAAAGGAGACACCGACCAGTCGAAGCTGGCGCCTCCATAGGGCGTAATGCTGTAGGTGTTGATATCTCCCCGGCAGACGTTGGCGGGCCCGTCGATGGCCGCCTCTTCGGATAGGATGGGCACGCGGGTGAAAGTGGGCTGCAGGCAGGTATTGAGGCCGGGGCAGTCTTCCACCCTCAGCTCGATGATGCCTTCCGGGCCGGCGCCCCAGTCGACGGAGATGTAATCGTCATCCGGCCCGCCGCCGTCGACGATCTCTCCGTTGTTGCTCACGGCCCAGAGGTAGGTTCCGCAGCTGGCCTGAGCGGTGTATGTGCCCAGCGTGTTTTCACATATAGTGCCTACGCAGTCGACGACGGGGCTTTCGCCCGGCTCTACGACAACGGTAAGCGTGGCCACATCCGGGCAGAGGCAGGCATTATAAGCGGTAAGCGCTACGGTGTAAATGCCCGGGCTGTTGTAGGTGGCGGAGCCGTTGGCCTGGGTGGAGGCAGTTCCGTTGCCGAAGTCCCAGCTGAAGGACTCGCCGTACTGGCTGGTGTTCTGAAACAGCACCTCCTGGCCCTGGCAGACGGTAACGGTGTCGTTGACGGCGGCCGGGGTTGTGGTGAAGCCGGCGATGGGATCTTCCAGGATCTCCACGCATTTGGTGATGGGGGGTGTTTGGCTGCACTCGTCAAAGAAAAAGAAGGACACCGACCCTGTCCCCGGTTCATCCCAATTGATGATAAGCTGGGAGGGGCCCTGGCTTACTACCTGGCCGCCGCTTACGGTATATTCATAAAAAGGCTGGAAGGTGCCGGCCAGGAACTCTATGCTGTACGTCACTCTGGTATCGGCGCAGACGACATCACAGGACTGGGCGGTGCTGTCCTGAGCCGGGCCGTTGGCCGCCGGGCAGCGGGCGGCGGCATCCGAGAAGACCTCGACATCTGAAAGGCCCGGATAACTCTGGATGAAGGTGGAATCGATAAAGGTGCCTCCATCGGGGCCGTAAGCGATGAGGTAGAGCCGGATGACATCAAAAGAGCCGGGAGCGCATACTTCCACCTCTGGCCGGTTCTGTAAGATGACGGTGTCAGATGCAAAGGTGTAATACCAGAAATATTCAACGAAGTTACTGTCCTGCGGCGAGATGGAATAAGTGCCGCAATCGAACGGGCAGAGGAAGGAAGGGCCTTGGATCTGGTAATTTTCCTGGGCCTGGCTTTTGGGTAGTAGAAAAAGCAGAAGGGTTAGAAAGACGATCAGTTTAGGGACAAATAGTTGCTTGTACATGGGCTGGGATTGAGGGCTGGCGGTTGAGCGCTGATGGTTGACGGTAACTACAGTACAACCCTCCGCTTTGCCCGTGAGACAATGGAATCGCAGTGGAACAATTGTAAGAAAGGGTTTCCTGCAATAGACCCGGCAAAGGGCGCTTTCGCTGCCTGTTTGCCGCCGCTTGTCCCCGGAGCAGG
>JAGFJE010000785.1 GCA_024103175.1 Phaeodactylibacter sp. | reverse complement strand
TGGCTACCCGTCTAATGTTGGACACTATTGATAGCCAAAGAGTTGCGGAACGTCCAAAGTCATTCCGACTTCCGCTTTCCGACTTCCGACTTTTGTCCAACGCTAGACCGCTAGCCTGTATTGTTATATTGCTAAGGGGGGGAGGAACCATCCGGCAAAACGGCTGAAAATTAAGAACAGTGAAAAACAAAAATATGAAGGCTCGAATTACAAAATATCTGAGCATCCTCGCGCTTGCCTTTACCCTCAGTGTAGGAACGAGCACGCCGGCGCAGGCTCAGTGCCCCATGTGCCGCATGTCGGCGGAAAGCAACCTGAAGAACGGCGGCACCCAGGGCCGGGGCCTCAACAACGGCATCCTGTTCATGCTGGCGATGCCCTATCTGGTAGTGGGCGCCATCGGGTTTGTCTGGTGGAAGAACCGGCGGAAGGAGGAGGAGATCGTATAGCTTTTACCGAAGAATCCCACCAATTTTACAACCGGAATAACAACCCTGTGCTGACACTCAGCCCCCGGTTGGTAAAGGGATAGCTCTCTCCGGCATTTTCCATTTTTTTCAGCCCGCGCAGGTAGCGGCCGTCGAGAAAGAGGGCATTTCTGCCCAGTCCGATCTGCAGGCCGCCGCCGCCGGCCAGAGTAATGTCGCTGCCATCGAAATTGCCGTCCGGAAGTAAGGAAGAGGCTGATATCTGGCCGTCCCGGCTCCTGGTAAGCTCTCCGCTGAGCGCCCAGGAATGGAATGCGCCAATAGCAAGATAGGCGCAAAATTCCTGCCCCCCGAATTTACCTTTAAGCAATGCCCCCAGGTCTATATATTCCATAGCGAGTTCCGTTTCTCTGCTTAAACCCTGAATGAGCTCTTCGAGGTAGTACCCTCTGGTGAGATAGGAGAGTTCGGGCTGCAGATTGAAATTTTCCCCTAATTTGAATTCCAGGGCCACACCGGCAAGCAGAGCCGCCTGATCGCTTATCTCCAGCCCTTTGTCGATGTCGAAATCCGCCCGGGCAAAATGGACCCCTGCCCTGGGCCCGATGAACACCTGGGCCTGAAGGGTAACGATGTTCACTACAAAGCTGGTTAAAAGGATCAGTTTATTCATAGGGAATGCAGGTTTGGAGAAAAGTAAGGCAATAAACCGGAGGTTTTCGCCCGGATACCGGCTGTGTGTGACAGGCAAAAGGGCGCCTTTCGGCGATTCTCACTTGTCTGTTACAATTTCCGCCAGAAGGATCTCCCTTATCACTTCCGATGCCTTTCGCCATTTCTTTCCGGCCGGAAAAGCAAGGCTCATCGCCGGCCCGTGGAAGCGGATCTCCAACTCATCGCCGGCCTGCAGCATTTCCATCAGGGTAGGGTAGGGGATGCGGGTGGTAAAGCGGGCGTGCCAGCGCCCCTTGGCCTTTTCGAGGAACATAAGCTCAGAGCCTTCAGACTGCCCCAGTTTATTTTCTCCGGCGTGGAAAGAAAGGTATTCCATTTCCCGGGCTGGCGCCTCGGTAAACAGGGAGAATTTGATATCGACCACTTTCGGTTTTGTTTCTCCGTGCTGAAAAGTGAAATCCGGTACCAGGCGAGCCTTCCCCTGTTTAAAGGATATGGGATTTATAAAGTAGAGGGTATAGCCTTCCTGGGTAAGCGTTTTGAGGTATTTGGAAGAACTCTGCGCGCCGACGCTCAGGCCGAGGCTGCAGGTGAAGGCGATGGCCAGAACTAGTTTCAAAGGCATTTTTCAATATTTTGGATGAACGTTCCGGATTCAAACATTGGGAGCAGCCGGCTGCTGTCGGGCCCGGGCATATCGGCCATGGTGACGGCCCGGAACCGGCCGGCATCGATGAGGTAGCGGAGGAAGAATTTCCCCTCCGGAGAACGGGCCAGTATTTTGACTATGGGGATGCCGTCGGCCCGGGCCTGTTCTTTGCGAAGGGTTTCGAAACCGGCGGCGATGAGCAGTTCCTGGGATCTTTTCAGGGCGGCGTTGTTGAATACAGAAACGAAGAGGGTGTCTCCTTCCGGGCTGGCGAGGGTTTTGGAGAAGTACTGGTGGGTGCTGTCGGCCCAGTACCGGCGCAGGTAATGGAGGCGGGCCAGGGTGTCGTCTTCCACTTCCCGGTAGCCGGAACCGGCCTTCAGGCATATATCATAACTGAGGGTGATCTTCCCCGCTTCCCGGGTGTGGGCGCCCTGTCGGCGGCTGAGCAGGAAGAGGGTTAGGATCAGGATCGCAGCCAGGCTTATGATCAGGATTCTGCTTTTCATAATGGAGGGGCAATCATTTTGGGAGCGGACAAAAAAGAATTAGCCTCGTGAGCGCCGGCTCAGAGGCTAATCCTTTAATACGGGTTACACCGGGCTATTCCCCGTAGACGTAGACGGTAAACTTGGCAAAAACTCCAAGTACGCTGTTCGCTTCATAGTCAACGTGGGAGATGCGGGTAATGCCTGCCTTCTTTGCGGCTGCTTCAATGCTGGCGTCACCGGTGGCGACGATCCCCAGGATGGAGGTGGCCTCAGCGGTGCCAACCTTGGTGGCAACCGGGTTGGAGGTGGCCATGAGCGGGGCTTTGAGGTCAGTGTAGATGAAGCCGGTAACCGGAGAGGCTACATAAGCTCCACAACTGGAGAGCAGGAAAGCGACGGCAACAAGGAAAAAGAAGTTTTTCATGTTGGTTGGTTTTGAATTTTTAGATAAAGGCTTCAGACGCAGCAAAATTATACGGATTCCTGTGAATAACAAAGAATTTCCATACACTTAATGCTATGCGCTGGGAGATTGTAAGTATTCTTTTTCTTTCTGATCGTCTTCCTTGTGTCTTCGGCGGTGATGTTCCCGCTCTTCAAAAGTAGACCAGATCAAAGCGGCCCATCCCAGCATCAGCATGATCCCACCGATGGGAGTTACCGGGCCGAGGAATGAGGCCGGGATGTCGAAAATATCACTGACGGACAACAAGTACAGGGAGCCCGAGAAAAGGGCCACTCCTCCGATGAAAAGCCAGCCGGCCCGGGGCAGCATCGGGGTTTTGCGAAAATAGAGGATTATGCCCACTGCCAGAGTAGCCAGGGCGTGAAAAAACTGATAGCGGACCCCGATCTCAAAGGTGTGTAATTCTTCAGAAGAAAGGACACCCCGTAAACCATGGGAACCAAAAGCCCCCAATGCTACGGCAAGCAGGGCCATCAAACTTCCTAGTCGAAGAAAGGTTTTTCTCATTAGCAGATGTTTTTATATTTATTGCCGGTTCGTTTTCGTTACTGCTTGTACTGCAATCTGATGAAAATGGTACATTTATTGATCCACATTCCGCCAAAATACCGATGGTGGGCCATTAGCTTTCTGATACTGGCGTTGTTCTTCGGAGCAGCTACTTACCGCTTATGGTGTTATCCCTATCGCCCTGCTGATGCAGTCCCGGGCACAACGGCTGCGGTGTTCAACTTTCCCGTGTATAAAGCTAAGGATTCCATCATGGATTCGGTAGGATCGGCCACTTTTTTTCAGGCATTTCCCGAACTTCGGCAGGATTTTTCGGCTTTTCAGGCCTTTTTTCAGCAGGGAGGCGCCGCCATTCCGGCAGATGCCGAGTGGATGGTCCAGAACCTGGGGGCCGGGCAGCTTGCTCTTTCGCTGGCAGTGGAGGCCCCTTCCTTTCCGCTGGAAAAAGCAATATCTGTTTATCAAAGTGAAGCTACCCTTTTTCGGGGGGAGCCCATCTGGCAGCTCTCTTCCCCGGAAGGTACGATGATGGCCCTGGCCCGTTGCCGCAACCTCCTCCTGCTGGGGCGCTTACCTTTGCAGGTGGAAGCTTCCATTACCCAGCTCAAGGAAGGCCTGTCGGACTGGTCGGTGCCCCGGGCCGGCAGCCCCCGGCGGCTGTATCTGCGCCTCGACAACCTGCCGGGCCTGGGCGCCGGTATCTGGGCGCCTTCCCTGAGCGATGCCCTGAGGCATTTTGAGCCTTATTGTGAAGGGCTGAACCTTTCTTTTGAAAAACAGGGCGACACCCTGAACATTAAAGGCTCGGTGGAGGGGGGGGAGCTTTCCGCCAATACCCCGCTCAGCGGGGAACCGGACGGCGCTCTGCTGAATTACCTGCCGGATAATCTGGCCTGGTGTTTTCGCAAACCTGTGGATAGCCTTTCTTCCGCTGCAGAAGGCAGTTATCTTTCTTCCTGGGTTGGGCAGGAGCTGGTCTTTGCTTCAATGGCCTTGCCTGGAGACGAAGCCGACAACCAGTTCCTTTTATTATCGGTTCGCCCGGACATGGATGCCTCCAGCCAGCTCGACGCCCTTGTCCGGGAACTGGGCGCCCTGGACGCCTACAACTTTCAGTCGTTCCGGATCACCCGGCTGCGGGCGGATACCTTGCTGCGCCCTCTGGGCTTTGAGATGGCCAACCCTTTCTTTACCGTTCTTGGCGAATACGTTGCTTTTTCCACTTCCAGAGCTGTGCTCGAACAACTGGCCAGGAGTGTACTGGCCGGAAAGACGCTGGTACAGTCAGGGCCTTTTCTGCGGCTGTGGGCAAGTTTGCAGCCCCGGCAACAGTCGGCCTGGGCTTATACCGACGCCAGCCTGTTGCGGCTCCGCCTGCCGGTATATCTGGAACAACATAAAGAGGCCATTTCCACGCTGCTCAATCCTTTCGAGGCGGTAATGGTGGTCTTGGGGCCGGATGGCGGCATTGCGGGGCGGGTACTGCCCAAAGGGCCCGGAACGGCCCGGCCTGCTTCCGGTATGGCCTGGATTGTGAACCTGGACACCCTGGCGGCTTCGGCTGTCTATCCATTCCCTTTGGATGGAGGGCGGCAGGGCTTTCTCATTCAGGACCAGGCGCATGCCCTCTATCTGATCTCCGTCAAGGGAGAACGCCTCTGGAAGCGCCAGTTGGAAGGGCCGGCCCTCGGAGGAATAACGTACCTGCCCTCCCGGCGGGAGGGGCGGCAGCGGATGGCCTTTGCTACTCCGGGCCAGGTGCAGGTCCTGGATACCCGGGGGGAGCCGGCGCCCAACTTCCCGCTGAAACTGCCGGCGCCGGCCAGCAGCCCCCTGCTGGCGGTAGATTTCGAAGGCCAGCAACGTTACCATTTTTTTATCGCCTGCAACAACGGAAAGGCCTATGGGTACGACTACCGGGGCCTGCCCGTGGAGGGCTGGAGCCCTCAGGGAAACCTGGATAGCCTGGTGCGGCAGCCCATGGTTCATTTTCAGAAAGACGGCAAAGACTACATCCTGGCCCTGAGTGAAGCCGGCACTTTGCATGTTTTCCGCCGGGACGGGGCCCTTCGCTTCGAGCCGGTAAAGGCCGGGGCCCGTTTTCAGTCGCCTCCTTTCTTCCAGGCCGAAGGCGAGATGGAGCGCATCGCCATGGGAGACGAGCGGGGGCTGGGGCACATCGTCAACTTCGAGGGCGGTTATTTCCGCCTCAAACTGATGCCCGACCTGGAGCCGGGCGCCCGCTTCCTTTTTGTGAACCTTACCGGAGATGAACGCAAGGACTATCTGGCGTACCGGGAGGAGGAACTGGTAGTCCGCTATTACGATGGCCTGAAGTTCGTGACTCATCTTGATGAAACCCTCGACATGCCGGCAGATACGGCATTCCTCGTCTCCTTTTCCGGCAAACAGCGTGTTGGCATTCTCCACCGGGAAGACAGGAAGGCTTCCCTGCTCGACGAAACAGGGGCCCTCCTGCCGGGCTTCCCCCTGGCGAGTGACGTGCCCTTCGCCCTGGCCCCTCAGCCGGAGGGCGGCAACCTGATCGTGACCGGGTATGGCGCCAGCGTCTATGCCTATCTTTCTTACTAAGGGCCTGGAGAAGAAGTGTTCTCGGAAGCCGGAAAGAACAGTTCGGCCTACTGGCTGTTCAAAAAACGGTATTCTTTCGGGGGCAATTCGAAATTCGCGCAAATCTTCTCATCTTTGTTGGGCAAGCCTCAATAATGACACTTCCGTGTTTTTAAATGAAAACAAATGCCAGGGTTTTAACGTATCTCCAAAGAGGAAAGAGAAAACCTGCTCTGAGCAGGGCGAATTGTTATAGTTATTTCCACAAAATCGGGCTTCTGGCCGAATTATCTCCCTGAAAATAGTGGCTACAGGCCTGTCCGGCAGTCTTAAGGCACAGAAGAAATATAGAGCAGAATGGCAATTTGGATCGGATTCTTTGTTTTGGTTTTTGTTTTGCTGGCCCTCGACCTGGGGGTTTTCAATAAGACCCCGCACGCCGTTACCACCCGGGAGGCGATGGGTTGGACTGCCCTTTGGATCACCTTATCTCTATTGTTCGGTGTTTTTGTATACTTTGCTTATCAAAACGACTGGGTGCCGAGCGGCGAGGGGATGTCCGGCCAGACTGCGGTGTTAAAATACCTGACCGGATATCTGGTGGAGAAGTCGCTGAGTATGGACAATATTTTTGTCATCGCGATGATCTTCGCTTATTTCAAGGTGCCGAAGCAGTATCAACACCGCGTGCTGTTCTGGGGCATCCTTGGGGCTCTTTTTTTCCGGGGGGCGATGATCGGCCTGGGCGTGGTGCTCATCAAAAAGTTCGGTTGGCTCACTTACGTTTTTGGGGTGTTCCTGCTTTACTCCGCTTATAAGATGTGGACCACCCACGAGGGGGTACACCCCAATAAGAATCCAGTCATCAAATGGGTCAAGCGCTTTTTCCCGGTGACCAAAAGCTTCGAAGGGGAGCGCTTCTTCGTGCGCCGGAGGCACATCATTGCCGCTACGCCGCTCTTCATTGCCCTGCTGGTGGTGGAGACCACCGACATCATGTTTGCCTTTGACAGCATACCCGCCATCTTCGCCATTACCACCGATCCTTTTCTGGTCTTTACTTCCAATATATTCGCCATCCTGGGCCTGCGCTCCCTCTATTTCGTACTGGCATCGATCATTGACAAGTTTCGGTATTTGCAGCACGCCCTTGTTTTCATACTGGCCTACGTGGGGGTGAAGATGTTGTTGGTTCACCATGTAGAGATACCGGAGTGGTTGTCTCTGGCCGTCATCGCCTTATCGCTGGGCGCCGGCATACTAGCGTCGGCATACCTCAAGCGCCGGCAGGAGGGAAGGGAAAAGTTGGAAAAAGAAATACCGGCGGAAGAAGGCCAGGACAGCGCGCTGCCTTCGGATGAACCGGGCCCCCAAATGGGGAAATCAAAGATCCGTGCCGGTTCTTGACGATATAGGACTAAAACGGCCATCGCCGAAGCGGTTGGACGTTTTATTTAATATTGCTCTGTGTTGCCTGTTGCTCGGAGCCGTCCTTGGGTTGCTTTCGGCCTGGCTGAACACCCTGATCAGCCCTCATTATTTTCAGGAAGCGATGGGGTGGAGCCAGGAAGAGGTCCGTCCGGCGAGCCTCATTCAAGGGGGCCTCGGCGGCCTGGCCTATGGTTTTGCCTTTGCTGGTTTCTTCGCCGTCGTTTGCGGATGGGCCACCCGTTTCCAATGTACCTTTCCCTTCGCGCTCCGGCAGGTGTTTATAGTATGCTTCTTCGTCATCCTGGGCTGGTTAGCCGGGGGAGCGATAGAAAGCGCTTTTTACCAACCTGCGGGCAACGAACGCTTCTTCTCCTCCCTTTCCTCCCCTGATTGGTACTCGCGTTGGGTGCACGGGGCCATACTTGGCCAGAAGGCCGGCTTTCTGATGGGGGCCGTTTCCTGCCCGTTTATCGTGTGGAGGGCGTGGAGGAAATGGGCAAGGAATGAAGGCATGAGAGATTGAATGGGCCTCTCCCTCTAATCATTCCTTCATTCCTTCAATCCCTCATTCCTTATTATTTCCTCGAATGGAGCGCCACGCGGTTGCCCTCGGTATCCTGAATGGCCGCCATGTAGCCGTGTTCTTCCGAGATCTGTGTCTTTGGAACGAGGACCTTGCCGCCGTTGGGCTCTACCCGGGCCAATTCGTTGCTCAGGTCGCCGGAAGGAGCGGTGAAGTAGATCAGGGTGCCGTCGAGAGAAGGCTTATAGGCGTCTTTGTGGTAAACCAGGGTTCCGGGAGACCCGGCCTTGTCTTCGGCCCAGGGGAACCACGCCATATCCAGTGGCCCCATCTGCTGGCGGTCCAGTTTGTAACCAAATACGGCTTCATAAAATTTAATAGCCCTTTCCATGTTGCTGGTGGGGACTTCGAACCAGCCTACTACGTTATTATCCATGGTGGTTTAAGGTTTAAGGTTTAAGGTTTAAGGTTCAAATTCTGATAACATCCTTCACTACTCCCCACACACTAAATTCGGTATCCGGCTCAATCTCAATCGTGCTTTCATCCGATTCCAGCACAGGAGCCTCTTCCCTGAGTATCAATCGCCGGATGGTGAATTCTCCTTCCAGGTAAACAATGACCACATCTCTGTTTCGGGGGCCGGCCAGCCGGTCGACGATGGCGATATCCCCGGCGGCGAAGCCGGCCCCGGCCAGGGCATCCTCCGTGAGCTGAATAAAGAAGGTGTGGGCCGGATTGCGGATAATGGCCCGGCTCAGGTCTAGCCGCACAAAGTTGAATTCCTCTCCCGGGATAGGGAAGTTGAGCTGCCCGCCCTCCGCCAGTTGCATATACGGGCTCATATCATTGAGGGGGACTACCGGGACCGTCTGAAATTCTTCGAAAACAAATGTGTCTTCCATTTTCAAACTCTTTTGTTTCTCAATACAATAATAGATACATTTTGTTTTAAAAGCAACAATTGAACCGACTTTTTGAGAGGCTCTCGGCAAAAAAGAAACTATGGACAGGATGTGGCGTAACGCTGACGTACTTTTTTTTATCTGTGGCGGTATTTGAAGTATCCATTTTTTAGACAGGGTTGGATAAAAGTCTTTTTTTTGTAGCGGAAACAAAACAACTTTGAAAAAAAGGACCAATGGCTTCAACAGAGACTTCCATTGCCCAGAGGGCTGCTGACAATATTCGCATACTTTCCGCCGCCATGCCTGAGCGGGCCAGATCCGGCCATCCGGGTGGCGCCATGGGCGGGGCGGATTTCATCCATGTCCTGTTTACTGAGTTCATGGAATTTGACCCGGAGGAGCCGCAGTGGCCTTTCCGCGACCGCTTTTTCCTGGACCCCGGGCACATGTCTCCCATGTTGTATTCCATTCTTCACCTTTTTGGGCATTACAGCACGGAAGACCTGATGGACTTCCGGCAGTGGGGCAGCGTCACGCCCGGCCACCCCGAGCTGGATGTTGCCAGGGGAGTGGAGAATACCTCCGGCCCGTTGGGGCAGGGGCATGCTTTCGGCATTGGCGGCGCTATTGCCGAGCGCTTCCTATCGGCCCGTTTTGGAGAAGTAACTGAGCATAAGACTTACCTCTATATCTCGGACGGAGGCATACAGGAAGAGATCTCTCAGGGCGCCGGCCGCACGGCCGGCTTTCTGGGCCTGGGCAATGTCATCATGTTCTACGATTCCAATGATATTCAGCTTTCCTCCGAAGTATCGGAGGTAATGGATGAGGATACGGCCGCCAAATACGAAGCCTGGGGCTGGCATGTCCAAACCATAGCGGGCAATGATCAGAATGCCATCCGGAAAGCTCTGCGGGCGGCGTTGGCAGAAACCGGAAAGCCTTCGCTCATTATCGGGAAGACCATCATGGGCAAGGGCGCCGTGACGGAAGAGGGGGGATCTTTCGAGCGGGAAGTGGAAACGCATGGCCAGCCGCTGAGTAAGGCTGGCGCTTCCTTTGAAAAGACCGTCCGCAACCTCGGCGGCGATCCGGAAAACCCGTTTCAGGTATTTCCGGAAGTGGCCGAGTATTACGCCAAAGCCAGAAAGGACAAACACGAGGCGGCCAACCGCCGCCGCCGCCGCTTCGCCGAATGGCAGGCGGCCAACCCGGAGCAGGCGGCCAGGCTGGGCCATTTCCTGGCGGGCAGGCTGCCCGGGCTCGATTTCGCCGGTATAGAACAGAAAGCCGGCAGCGCCACCCGAAACGCCTCGGGCACTGTCCTGGCCTACCTTGCCGATAAGGTGGAGAATATGATCGTCGCTTCGGCCGACCTGTCCAACAGCGATAAAACCGACGCCTTCCTGAAAAAGACCACCCCCTTTGCCCGTAATGACTTCAGCGGCGCCTTCCTGCAGGCCGGCGTTTCCGAGCTGACCATGGCGGCCCTGGCCACCGGGATGGCCCTGCACGGGGGCGTGGTTCCGGTTTGCGCCACCTTCTTCGTCTTTTCCGACTTCCAGAAGCCGTCCATCCGCCTGGCGGCCCTGATGGAGCAGCCCGTCATTTTCATCTGGACGCACGACGCTTTCCGGGTAGGCGAAGACGGCCCTACCCATCAGCCCGTAGAGCAGGAAGCTCAGATCCGCTTGCTGGAGCAGCTGAAGAACCACTCCGGCCGCAATGGCTTCCTGGCCCTTCGCCCCGCCGATGCCGACGAGACGACCGTATGCTGGCAAATGGCCCTCGAGAACCGGCACAGCCCCAGCGGGCTGATCCTCTCCCGCCAGGACATCCCCGCCCTGCCGCACCGGCCGGGCGCTACGCGGTATGAGGAAGCTCAGCAGGCCCGCAAAGGCGCCTACATCGTACAGGAGGCCCAGGGCGGCCAGCCGGGCCTCATCCTGGTGGGCAACGGCTCCGAAGTGGCCACCCTGATCGAAGGGGCCGAACTGCTGCGCGAAAAGAAAAAGCTCAAAGTGCGCGTCGTTTCCGCCCCCTCCGAAGGCCTGTTCCGCAACCAGCCGTTGGATTACCAGTGGGAGGTGCTTCCACCCGATGTGCCCACCATGGGCCTGACCGCCGGCCTGCCCTCCACCCTGCAGGGCCTGGCCGGCCCCCTCGGCAAAGTGGTGGGGCTGGCGCACTTCGGCTATTCGGCGCCCTATACGGTGCTGGATGAGAAGCTGGGGTATACGGGTAAGAATGTGTACGAGCAGGCTGTGGCGTATCTGAAGGAGTTTGAGGATTAAGGCGAAAGTAACAGCAGGCGATAGAAGCGGGCCCGGTTGCGGTGCTTTTTCTGGACGTGTTGAAATGAGCGCTTGTTCAAATCTCGTTTCTTTATCACTATCAGCATCATGCTGGTATGTGTCGGCCGAAAAATACCGGAACAATTCGGCAAAATACTGGACCTGCCGCCGGCAATTCCTGCTTTCCTTTGAGAATCAAAAAGCGGAAAAGCATGAAATGGCCGGTTGCGATCCTTTTAGCAGCTCTCCTCCAAATCCCCGGCGGCTTGTATGCCCAGGCCAGCGCCGTCATTGCCGGCGATTACAAGCTGATCCGTTGGTATGAAGACGGTGCCCTGAGCATCTGGGAAGAAGCCTACCCCCGCGCTTTTTTCTTCCGCCAACCGGAAAAGGTGTATGAACCTTACGAAGCCTGGGATAAAAACTTCAGCCGCCTCTCCGGCATCATGGGCAAGATACTGGACGAGGAGCTGAAGGAGAACAGCCGCGCGGTGGAATATTTCCGGAAGTTTAAGGAGGATCACCCAGAACAGGTGACGCTCCTCCACCTCAACGGCAATGCCCGCGACCCGGAATTCGAAACCGGGCCTTTCTTCGCCGGGCATTGGCTGTATTACGCCGGCGCTACTATCCTTTCCGATATACCTGCCGATACGGCTGTCATTGCCATCAAAGTATCGGATGCCCGCCGCTTCAAAGAGCGGTCGGGATGGGACGGCCTGCGCCACGACGACATCGGCCTCTGCGCCCTGGGGCCGGACGGGAAGGCCGACTGGCGCTACAGCGAGCAGGTGGTATTGCAGGCCGTAGATTACGCCAACAACACCATCACCATCAAGCGGGCCCAATACGGAACCCAACCGGTTGCCCTGAAAGCCGGCCGGGCCTACGCCGCCGCCCACATCCGGGAAGGCCCCTGGGGCAAAGGCGCTAACAACCCGCTCTGGTATTATAACTTCTCTACCCGGGCGCCAAAGGATGAACAGGGCAGGCAGGCCTGGGAAGTGTTTGCCGATGACGTCGCCCGCCGCTTTCTGCCCGGCGGCGAGCTCTCCTTTATGGACGGGCTGGAGTTTGACGTGCTGCACCACGAGCTGAAAAACCACAGCTACGCCTACCTCGACACCATCCGCTTCCCGGATTGCGACAACGACGGCCGCCACGACTGGGGCGTGTTCGAGGGCGTCAATACCTATGGCGCGGGCGTGATGCAATTCGCCCGAAGGCTGCGGCAGCAACTGGGCCCCGACAAACTGATTCTGGCCGACGGCTTTGCCCTGAACCACCAGCGCGCCTTCGGCATCTTCAACGGCATCGAGAGCGAGGGCTGGCCCCGGGGCGACGACTACGAACTGGAAGACTGGCCCGGCGGCGTCAACCGGCACCGCTTCTGGGCGGCCAATGCCCACCCGCCGGCGCTCAACTACGTCAACCACCGATGGTGGGAAAAGAAATACCCGGAAGTACCCCACAACATACAGCGCCTGGTGATCGCCGGCACGGTGCTGACGAATTCGGTGTACAGCGCTTCTTTTTACAACCCCGATGACGACAACCCGGAAGATGAGCACTGGCAGCCCCTTTTTGACGAGGTGGTGAAAGGAACCGAAAACGAACCCTTCTGGCTGGGTAAGCCCCTGGGGGGAACCAAACGGCTGGCGGAAAACGAGGCCTACCGCCTGCTATGGAGCCTGAGCGATTTTTATAACCACCTGGCTCTGGCGGATGGGATGGAGGCTGAGCTGACGGAAAACGGCATCCGCATCAGTGCCGAGGGGCAGGATGCCCTCAGGTTCCGCCTGGAAGGCCTGCCCTCCACCGGCAATGATCTGCTCCTGCTGCTGGAAATGAGCGGAGCACCGATAGCACAGGCGCCGCCGGAATACGCCCGGGCCGTATTGGTGGGGCTGAGTGAGCAGTCCGTCACTTCGGAGCACAAACATCAGTATATGAGCTTCCTGAACGCCCGGCCTTTCGAGTCTGAATTCGGCTTCGTCAACGCCAAAACCGGAACGGTGAACCTGGAATTCGAGATCGAGGGAGGCGAGCCGGTGCTGATATCAGGCATTGAAATATATCATCAACCCAATGCCCGGGCCAGGGTATTTGAGAACGGTATCGTCCTGGCCAATCCTGCTATGGGGGCGTATACTTTTGATCTCGAAGAGCTCAGCCCCGGGGTGAAATATTTCCGGCTGCAGGGCTCTGCAGGGCAGGATACAGTGGTGAATAACGGGCAACCGGCGGGCGGGCAGGTAACTTTGCCGGCGAAGGATGCGCTTTTTCTGCGGCGCATTAAGGGGGAGTAAGTAGCCGGACAGTATTGATTTACGTTTCACTTTCCTGGCCCGAGAACCTTAATCGGAGAAGTTTATCTCCCCTTGGGGGGAGTAGAGGGGGGAATTATCAAGGGATTACATCCAAAACTCCCCCTCCTTCCTCCCCCCGGAGAGGATATTTTTCTTCGATTTAAAGTGTGTAGTTAAGGTATTTACTCATAATCTAAATATGTCCGCCCACTTAAAAATTCAACATGATCCATTCGTCCCCTCTTCACACCGCCTTACTGGTTGTTTTGTTAACCACCATCTCCCTTTTCGCCTGGGCTCAACCCGGTAATCCGCTTTACCAAAACCCGAACG
>JAGFJE010000770.1 GCA_024103175.1 Phaeodactylibacter sp. | reverse complement strand
CTGAACCCTACGGTATAAGCAACCTCCGAAATATTCATGCCGGTCGTCTTCAGTAACTCAACTGCCTTTTCCAACCGGATAGAGCGGATAAATTGAGAAGGAGTTTTGTCGGTGAGGGCTTTCAGCTTGCGGTAAACCTGGGTGTGGCTGAGGTTGGCCGCTTCGCAGAGGCGGGCAATGCTCATCTCCTGGTCGCTCAGCCTTTCTTCAACCAGCGCCTTGATCTTTTGCAGGAAGGCATTCTCAATAGCCACTTCCTCCTCTTTTTCCACCCCAGCCGTTTCCGTCTTGTTTCCGGAAAAATACTGGCGGAGCCGTTCCTGCTTTTCTATGAGTTTTTCAATACGGACCAGGAGTTCCTGCTTGTGGAAGGGCTTGGTGAGGTAAGCGTCCGCTCCTCTTTCCAGGCCTTTGATCCGGTCTTCATCGGCAGCGCGGGCCGTCAGGAGGATGATGGGGATATGGCTGGTGCGTTCATCCTGCTTCAGCTGCCGGCAGAGTTCGAAGCCATCCATCTCCGGCATCATAACATCGCTGATGATCAGGTCGGGCACCTGTTCGATGGCCAGGGGCAGGCCCTCTTTACCGTTGGCGGCAAAATAAATAGAGTAATCCGCTTCAAGGATGGTTCGGATGTAGGCCACGATGTCGGGGTTATCTTCCACCAGCAACAAGATCGGCGCCTCTTCATCCTTGGCAACCGGGGCCGGCTGTTCCGCTTCTTCCGGCAACTGCCGGTTTTCTTCCGGTACCGGCGATTCATAGCCCCAATGGTCCTGCAGGGAAGGGGTGGTCCGATCCGCATTTCGGGTTATGGGTATCCGGACGATGAACCGGCTGCCTGCCCCCGGCTCGCTCTCTACCGAAATGGCGCCGCCCATCAGTTCTGCCAGTTCCTTGGCCAGGGCCAGCCCGATACCGGTGCTCTGGGCGCCATCCTGTTTGCTGAAAAACCGGTCAAAAATATGGGGCAGTTCCTCCCGGGAAATACCTACGCCGCTATCCTGGACGATGATATAAAGGAAAGGCTGCCCGCCCTCCTCCTCCTGCCGGACATGGAAGGCCACCTGCCCGTGCTCGGGCGTGAACTTCAGGGCGTTGGACAGCAGGTTGTACACAATGTGCTGGATCTTCTCCTCATCAAAATCCATCGGCAGTTCGCCGGCGGCCGAATGGAAAGACAAGCGAATGTTCTTTCCGGCAGCTATTGATTGAAAAGATTCCGTCTGGTACTGAAGGAACGGGACAATATCGGCATAGATGAGGTTGAGCCTCATCTGGCCGGATTCGGCCCGGGAGAGGGCCAGCATCTGGTTGACCAGCCGCAGCATGTTGTTGCCATTCCGCTGGATAATGCCGCGGGCCTTGTCGTAGCCCTTTATTTCGGATACCATACCCAGGATAACGGTAAGCGGAGTCCTGAATTCATGGGTTACATTGGCATAAAGAAGGGATTTTAGGTCATTCAGCTCCTGGAGCCGCTCCTTTTCGGCATGTTCCTTCTCCTGCAACAGCCGGCTCTTTTCCAGGGCGAACTTTGCCTGTTGGCGCTCGCGGGCCTCCAGCCGGCGGCTGTAGGCCAGGCCCAGCGCAAAGGCGACGATCTCCAGCACAGAGCCGATCCGAAAGTACGTCACCGAATATTCGATACTTTGCAGGCGCTCGATCATGGTAAACAGAATGCCCAGGCCCATGAAGAGGATGCCGGCGACGATGAAATACCCTTTGTTTCTGCCCGCCCGGTAAAGCGGCCATACGAAGAGGAAGGTCGAGATCAGAAAAACAAACGTAAAGGGAAGCGTCGTCCAGTCGGCAATATCCGGGCTGTAATTGGAATACCAGATGAGAAAAGCATCGGCCAGCAATACGGGGCCCGCCAGGATCATGAGCCAGCGGAACAGGCGGTCCCAGCCGGGAAGGAGCTCCTCCAGGTTGAGGAAGGAGCGTATGAAGCCAAGATAAGCGACCAGCCCGCCGTAAGCCACCAGTTTGAAAAAATACAGGTACTGGGGCGCCGCCACAAAAACGCGCGGCGCCAGCCAATCCGCCAGCAGGCGGGAAGCATACAGCTGGTACCCGATGATGGTAACCAGATAAAAAGAGTAGAAAAAGTGAGCCTTATCCCCGGCGAAAAACGATAAAATGAGATTGTATATCAGCATCATCAATACAAAGCCCAGGAAAATGCCGTTGCTCCAGTAATGCTTACCCAACTGGCTCCAGAATACGTCGGCCGGCTGTATTTCCACCCAGAATTCCGGCGGCATGGCCATGCGGTCCGACCGGGCCTTGAAGTAGAGCGTAGCCGTTTCCCCCGGCTCCAGGGTCGCCTTGATCAGGTTGGGCTGGATGCGCGGCCGGAACTCCTTCTCGTAATAGGGCCGGAAAAAACCACTGTGATGGCTGGAACTGACCCGGCCGGCCTGAACGATGAATGCGTCGATGTAAGTCAGGGAAGGCGCAAAATGAAATACCCACCCGGACTGGCCGGCGGCGGGATCCAGGCGGTTGGCGATCCTCGCCCTGGCCCAGTAAAAACGGCCGGAATGAAAACTACCCTTAACGGAAGACAGCGGCACAAAACTTTCCGAAACGCCGGAGCCCAGCAAATCTTCAATGGTGAGGCTTTCGGCAGGCGCCTCCAGTACTTCCACCTCTTCCCTGAGCATATAACCGGGCTGAAGGCTGTCGATCACAAACAACTGCCCCCAATTCGGATACACCGCCCCCACGGCCAGGAGTGCAGTAGCTAATATGTAGCGTACTCCCTTTGGCAATTTTGATCCTCCTTTGTGTTTATTCGAATAAACCACTTGATTCGCCAGGCTTTTACCCTTCTATACCTTTGAAGCCAGAGCCTTCGAATCGTGCTTTCAGCCTTTCAAAGTTAAATGTTTTGCCTCGCAATCGGGCTCTTCCCCATCCTTTTTTCCCAAATAAACCTTTCTTTTATTTTTTTGTTGTTATAAACATATTTTTAAGTTAATCTAAAAATTTTTATCTTTGCTCTGAACAACTTATGAAAAATGGATATTTCCCATACCGAAGAAAATTACCTGAAAGCCATTTTCAAAATCTCGGAAAGGAATGGCAAGCCGGCCAGCACCAACGCCATCTCCAATGAGATGAACACGACCGCCGCCTCGGTAACCGATATGGTCAAGCGCCTTTCGGATAAAACCCTGATCCACTACGAACGCTATCGGGGAGTTACGCTTACCGGCCAGGGAGAGCAGATTGCCACCCACCTCATCCGCAAACACCGGCTCTGGGAGGTTTTCCTGGTTGACAAGCTGCATTTTTCCTGGGACGAAGTCCATGAAATTGCCGAGCAACTGGAACACATCAAATCCAAACGCCTGGTGGAGCGCCTGGATGAATACCTGGGCTTTCCCAAGTTTGACCCCCATGGCGACCCCATCCCCGACGCCGACGGCAATTTCACCATCCGTAAGCAGGCGCTGCTCTCGGAGCTGAAAACCGGAGAACAGGGGCCGGTCGTCGGCGTTCACGACCATACCACCGCTTTCCTTCAGTACCTCGACCGGATGGAACTTGTGCTGGGAACAACCGTAAAAGTACTGGAGTATTTCGAGTATGACGAATCCATGCGCGTGCTGATCAATAACGAACGCGAACAACTGCTTTCCAAGAAAGTATGCCAGAACCTCTTCGTCCAAAAACAATAAAAACATGAAAAACAGCATAGGATATTTATTCGCATTTCTTCTTTTGCTGCCTTCCGCCCTCCGGGCACAGGAAAAACCACTCGTGGTGGCCACCGCTTCCATTTTTGCCGATATGGCGGAAAACATCAGCGGCGGCCTGCTGGACGTGCGCAGCATCGTTCCCGTCGGAGGAGACCCCCACATCTACGAGCCTACCCCGGGAGATGCTCAACTGGTAACCGGGGCCGACCTGATCCTGAAGAACGGCCTGACCTTTGAAGGCTGGCTCAACGAGCTGATTGAAAATTCCGGCACCCGGGCCAGCGTACATACCATCACCCAGGGGATCACACCCATCGAAAGCGTCAAATACAAAAATTCTGCCGACCCCCATGCCTGGATGGACGCCAGCCTCGGCCTCATTTATATCGAAAACATCAAAAACGCACTGGTGGAACTCGACCCGGATAATGCCGACATCTTCGAATACAACTACCAGATATACCGCCGGCAGCTGGAGAGCCTGGACAAAAAAATTGCCGCCGCCATCCTGTCCATCCCCCAACAACAACGGGTGCTGATCACTTCCCACGATGCCTTCCGGTACTATGGCAAGCGCTACGGCATCCAGGTAGAGGCCATCCTGGGCACCTCCACCGATGCGGAGGCCCAGACCTCCGATATCCTCCGCCTCAACAAGATCATTCAGGAGAATAATGTTCCGTCCGTCTTTATCGAAACCACCGTCAACCCCAAGCTGCTCAAACAGATCGCTTCCGACAACAAGGTGGCGGTGGGCGGCCAGCTGTACTCCGATTCCATCGGCGATGAAGACAGCCCGGCGCCGACTTACCTGAAAATGCTGGAATACAATACCAATACCATCGTGGCCGCCCTCTCCCGCCCCGCTGAAGAAATGGCCGGAGAGAAGGGGGCCGGCGCCGGCAGCCGCCAACTGGTGTTATACGGCCTGCTCGGCCTGCTGCTGGCCGGCGGTTTTCTCCTCGTTGCCAGGAAGATAAATGGGGTTTAGTTGATTGAGTTGACTCGTTGATTGGGTTGATTCGGCGCCCTCCCCCATCAACCCCATCAACCCAATCAACCCAATCAACCACATCAACCCAATCAACCGCATCAACCAAACCAACCACCATGCCCAACCCAGTCATCACCATCAAAGGCCTGTCCGTTTCCTACGGCCGCAAGCGCGTCCTCACTAATATTTTCATGGATATCGAGCCCGGCCACGTATACGGCATTCTCGGGCCCAACGGCGCCGGCAAGTCCACCCTGTTCAAGGCCATCCTCGGACTCATGGAGCCCAACGCCGGCGCCATCCTGGTCAAAGGGAAACCCATCGAAGAGCACCGGAAAGAAGTGGTATACGTTCCTCAGAAAAGCGATGTGGACTGGACGTTTCCCGCCACGGTATTCGATATTGTGCTGATGGGCCGCTATCCTCATAAAAAGTTGCTGCAACGGATGAACGAGCACGACAAAGCGCTGGCCCGTAAAGCCCTGCGGGAGGTAGGCATGGAGCAGTTCGAAAACCGGCAGGCCGGCGAACTCTCCGGGGGGCAGCAGCAGCGGGTATTTCTCGCCCGCGCCCTCTGCCAGGAAGCCGAGGCCTTCCTGCTCGACGAGCCTTTCGTCGGCGTAGACATCACCACGGAGGAAAAGATCATCCACATCCTGAAAAAGCTGGCCGCCGAAGGCAAAACCATCCTCGTCATCCACCACGACCTCTCTTCCGTTCCGGAATACTTCAGCCGCATCGCCCTGATCAACCAGCGGCTGATCACTTTCGGCGACACCGCCGAAGTGTTCACCAAAGAAAATATCGCCAATGCCTACAGCGGGCAGTTGCCCATCCTGCACCAGACGGGGGGGTGGGAGTAGGGATACTGGTTGCCCGTCTTCGCTGAGGCTCAGCCGGGTAAAATTGGTTGATTGGTTGATTGGTTGATTGGTGAGGGGGGCTCCCGAAAGGCCAATAAAGGATTGAATACAATTCTATATGTATTAATTCATATAAAAAAGGGGATAGTTCAATTTTCTGTGTCTTCTAAAAAAACCCCTTGATTTTCAAGGTACTTGCGAACAGCGAAAACCGAATTGCGAACAGCCCCTGAAAAAGGCATTAATATATGGAATTCGCATTCTATCATTCATTTTTACCCGGCCGAAGTATGAGGACGGGCCTCCAGCCATTCATTCCCTCAGAGGGGTTTTCCTGAGCGCCCTCACCCATACACACTTTCTACTCTCCCCGCATCCACACATCCCTTTGCGGGAACGGAATGGTGACGCCATTCTCCCGGAAGGCCCGGTCTATTTCGAAACGAATATCGCTTTTGACGTCTTCGATACGGAGAAATTCGTGGGACCAGAAGTGTATCTGGAAATCGAGGGAAGAATCGCCGAAATTGATAAAGCGGACAAAAGGCGGAGGGTGGCGCAGCACGAAGGCATTTTCCCGGGCCACATTGAGCAAGATCTTTTTGACCAGTTCGGTATCGGAGCCGTAGGCCACGCCGACCGTGACGTGAAAACGGGCCTTGTTGTCAAAATGGCTCCAGTTGATCACCTTTTCAACGATGAGCCTTGAGTTGGGTACGATAACGGTAATGTTATCCCGGGTTTCTACCAGAGAGGTCCGCACCCCAATACGCCGCACGGTGCCGACCAGCCCGTCCACTTCCACCACATCGCCGACCTCTACCCTGCGTTCGAAGAGCATGATGATACCGGAGAAAAGGTCTTTAAAGGTCTCCTGCAGGCCCAGCCCGATGCCGACCAGCAGGGCGGCGGCGCCTCCCCAGAGTACGGTCAGGGAAAAGCCGAGCGCTTCCAGCGCCATCAGGATGGCAATGACGTAGACGAAGTACCGGAGCAACTGGTTGATGGCGTACTGGGAACCTAAGTTGATGTTCTTATTGCGGTAGTAGTTCTTGAGGACGAACTGTATCATCACCCAGCTCAAAAGGCGGGCGACGAGCAGGATGAAAAGGGCATTGAGGACGTTGACCAGGGTAAAGGGCGTCCCCTCATCCTGCCCCTTTACCGGCGGATAGGTGAAAAACTCAGGATTGATCTCGAAGGCCTGTACGATAAAAAGCAGGGCGAATACATAAACCACGTATTGCACCATCCGGTTAGCGCGTTTCTTTGAATCCGTTTGGTAGTGGTCCAGTTCGACGGCTTTCTCTTCCTTCTGCTCATAGTAGGTGCTAATGATTACCTTGGAAATGGCCAGGTCGAGCAATCGTGCGAGTTGCCAGATAATCAGAGCCTGAAGTATGGTGGAGATCTTAAGGTTGGGCGCCGTTTCTTTTGTCGTTTCGATCAGCAGCCGGTCAAACTGAAAAATGAAAAGCAGGCCAAGGAGGGAGACCAGGATAAAAAAAGTCCCCAGGATCGCCCTCATTTTACGGCGGGCGGCCTTTTCGACCTCCGCCTTGTCAAAAAGCCGGGGCGCCAGCCGGTAAGCGATGAGCCAGTAGGCCAGGAACAGGACGGCGAGCAGCAATACCCCCAGCCCGGCCTGCCAGGCCTCTACCGTCGTACCCCAGATGGTGAACAACTCCGTATTGAAAAACTCGCCCATGGGCCGTAAAATAATTGTCTTCTCCGAATAAAAATAGAAGTGGAAAAGTTATTTTCCCAGGAAAGAAGTAATTTATCGGCCATGAAGATATTCCAGGGACAACTCGCAGACCTGCATACCCGTGAAATTTATCCGGCGGAAATACGCGTGCAATACGGGCGCATCGCCGCCGTACGCCGACTGGAAAAGGCTGAAGGCCCCTTCATCATGCCCGGTTTCGTCGATGCCCACGTGCACATTGAAAGCTCCATGCTCGTCCCCTCCGAATTTGCCCGCCTTGCCGTCGTACACGGTACGGTAGCCACCGTTTCCGACCCGCACGAGATCGCCAATGTGCTGGGCGTGGAGGGGGTTCGCTATATGATCGAAAACGGAAAGCGGGCGCCGTTCAAATTCAATTTCGGGGCGCCGTCCTGTGTTCCGGCTACGGCTTTCGAAACGGCCGGCGCCGCCATCGATGCCGGCGCCGTGGAAGCCCTCCTGCAGATGCCGGAGGTCAGGTACCTGGCGGAGATGATGAACTATCCGGGCGTCCTGCACGAAAACCCTGAGGTGATGGCCAAGCTTGCCGCCGCCCGGAAACTGGGCAAACCCATCGACGGCCATGCCCCGGGGTTGCGGGGAGAAGATGCCCGGCGGTACTTTGAAGCCGGGATCAGCACCGACCACGAATGCTTTACCTACGAAGAGGGCCTGGAAAAGCTGGAGATGGGCGTCCGGGTCATTATCCGGGAAGGCAGTGCGGCCAGAAACTTTGACGCCCTCATCGGGCTGCTTCCCCGGTTTCCCGGCCAGATGATGTTCTGCTCGGATGACAAACACCCCGACGGCCTCGTCCTGGGCCACATCAACCAACTGGCGGCAAGGGCGCGGGCCGCCGGCTGCGGCCTTTTCGACGTGCTGCGGGCCGCCTGCCTCAATCCCGTCGAGCACTACGGCCTGGACGTCGGCCTGCTGCGCCCGGGCGACCCGGCGGATTTCATCCTGGTGGAGAACCTGGAAGACTTCAGCGTAAAGGCCACCTATATCGACGGCGCCCTCGTCGCCGAGAACGGACAGAGCCGGATCGAAAGCGTAGAAGCCAGGGTGGTGAACAACTTCCACACTTCCCCCAAGCGCCCGGAGGACTTCCGGATACCGGGCCGGGGGCGGCGGGTCCAGGTGATCCGCGCCCTGGATGGGGAGATCGTCACCGAAAGCTTTGTGGCCGATGCCCGGCTCGAAAACGGGCAGGCGGTGGCCGACCCTTCCCGGGACATCCTGAAGATGGCCGTCGTCAACCGTTATGAGGACGCCCCTCCCGCCCTGGGTTTTATCAGTGGCTTCGGGTTGGAAGAAGGCGCCATAGCTTCCTGTGTGGGCCATGACTCGCACAACATCATCGCCGTGGGAACGGACGAGCAGGTCATCTGCCGGGCCGTCAACCTGGTCATCGCACAGGAGGGAGGCATTTCGGCAGTGGGCAAAGGGCAGGAGCAATCCCTCCCCCTGCCGGTGGCGGGGATCATGTCCAACGCAGAAGGTTATGCAGTGGCCCGGGCCTACAGCACAATGGATGCCTTCGTGAAGGAGGGGCTGGGCAGCCGGCTCAGCGCCCCGTTCATGGCCCTGTCCTTCATGGCTTTGCTCGTTATCCCCAGCCTCAAGCTGGGAGACAAGGGGCTGTTCGACGGCAGTGCTTTTCGCTTTACGCCGTTGTTTGTTGATGGTTGATGGTTGTTTGTTCTTCCTTTTGGGGCGCGGCGGTTCTTCTGCGGGGCAACGAGGCAGGGGGCAACCAAAAACGATCAACTGACAACTGCCTGACGTATCGTTCCCAACTTGGCGCAGAATAATTATCTTTGGGGCCGGAATGGTTTTTTGGCCACTTTTGAGGCCATGCTTTTTCATATCAATACCCGTAAATGCTCAGACTGCTGGCGAAGCTCATATCCATTGTTTTTCACCCGCTGCTGGCCGTGACCTACATGCTGGCCCTGTTGCTGCTGGTCAACCCCTACCTGTTTGGCGTCAACAGCATTTCCGACCAGGCCAGTAAGCTGTTGATCCTGCAGGTCTTTCTTTCCACTTTTTTCATACCTTTCGTAGCGGTGGCCATGCTCCGCCTGACCGGCATGATCCGCTCCTTCCAGATGGAAAGCCGACAGGAGCGCATCGGCCCGTATATCATTACGGGAGTGTTCTACCTGTGGATGTTCCGCAATTTTCTGGACAACCCGGCCATCCCTACGGCTTTCACCAGCTTTCTGCTGGGCGCCACGATCGGCCTTTTTTTTGCCTTTTTTATCAACATTTTTTCCAAGATAAGCGCGCACGCCGTAGGTATGGGCGGCCTGTTGGGCATGGTGGTGATCACCATGCTGCTTTTCAGCTACAACACCTTCACCGTCATGTCGCCCCGGGGAACCCTTGAAATAAGCATCAGCACGGTGTTGCTGATCACAATCCTGATTGCGGGCCTGGTAGGCAGCGCCCGCCTCTTTCTGCAGTCTCATGAACCTATGGACCTCTACGGCGGTTATCTCGTGGGGTTTGCATCGCAATTTATGGCCCTGCGTTTTTTATTCTGACTCCACATCTTCCTAACCAAAGACACATGGAAAAAAAAGCGATCATCGTTGGCGCCGGGTTAGTCGGCTCGCTCTGGGCTGTCCTGCTGGCCAGGCGCGGCTATTCTATAGATGTTTATGAAATGCGGGATGACCCCCGCAAGGCAGGCTTCATCGGCGGGCGTTCCATCAACCTGGCGATGAGCACCCGGGGCTGGAAAGCCCTGGAAAAGGCCGGGATAGAAAACAAGATCCGGGAAGTGGCCATTCCCATGAAAGGGCGAATGATGCACGATGAGGCCGGGGAACTGGCCTTCCAGCCCTACGGCAAAGAAGGGCAGGCCATTTACTCCGTCTCCCGTGGCGGCCTGAATATAGAGCTCATCCGGATCGCCGATCAATATGACAACCTGCGTTTTCATTTTTCGCAAAAATGCCTCGGCCTCAGCCTGGACGACAACACGGTGTACTTTGAAGACACCCGGGCCGGTGAGCGTTCTTCCGCCCAGGCGCCCCTTATTTTCGGGACGGACGGCGCCTTTTCCGCCGTACGCCGTAGCCTGATGAAGCAGCCCCGCTTCAACTACTCCCAGCAATACCTGGAATACGGGTACAAGGAATTGCACATCCCCCCCGGCCCGGACGGCCGACACCCCCTTGACAAGAATGCCCTGCACATCTGGCCGCGGGGGCAGTTTATGATGATCGCCCTGCCCAATGTAGACGGGAGTTTTACCGGAACCCTCTTCCTGCCCTTCGAGGGGAGCCCCAACAGCTTTGAGCACCTGCAAACCGATGAGCAGGTGACGGCCTTCTTCCACCGGCATTTCCCCGACAGCATCCCCCTCATCCCGGGCCTGCTGGAGGACTTCCGCGCCAATCCCACCTCGGCCCTGGCCACCATCCGCTGCCTGCCCTGGTGTCATCAGGATAAAGTGCTGCTGATCGGCGACGCCTCGCACGCCATCGTCCCCTTTTACGGGCAGGGGATGAACTCCGGCTTCGAAGACTGTTCCCTCCTGGACGGCCTGATGGATACCCATCAGGACAACTGGAGCACGATCATAGAAATTTTCAACCAGGACCGCCCCAAAGACGCCAACGCCATCGCCGACCTGGCCCTGCGCAACTTCGTGGAAATGCGGGACCGGGTGGCGGACCCCCGCTTCCTCCTGCGCAAAGAGATCGAAGCCTACCTCCACGAAAAATACCCCGAGGATTTCCTGCCTCTGTATTCCCAGGTGACCTTCAGCCACATCCCCTACAGCCAGGCGCTGGCCGAAGGCCTGGCCCAGGACGAACTCTTCGACCGCATCCTCGCCATTGAAGGCATCGAAGAAAACTGGAAGGCCAATGTTGAACTGGGAGAGGTTTTCCGGCAGTGGCTGAGGGAGCGGGAGGGGTGATTTGGTGCCCGTCTTCGCTGCGCTCGTCCGGGTAAAATTCGTTTGTTTTTACCCGGCTGAGGGACGAAGACGGGGGTTGATTTGGGGTGGGTTGACTTGTCCGGTGGAAATTTCGATCTTGAACAAGAAAAAATCACCCAGCATGAAGGCCACTTTTACCGTTTTGCTCCTTGCCCTACTTCTGCCGCTCGCCGCTCAGGAAGAGGCGCCTTACCACATTTTCAGCATCTACTTCGGTGGCGGCAGCTACTACATCGACGGGCAGCAGTCGGAGGATCTCAGCCGGTGGCTCCGTCAGTTTCCGAACCTCGAGGACTACGAGATCAGCGTCCACAGCCATACGGACGACATCGGCAGCAAGGAGTACAACGCCTGGCTCTCCCGCAACCGCAGCGAGGCGGCCATCCGCAAACTGATGGACAACGGCGTGCTGCCCGAGCAGATCTCCGTGGAGGATTTCGGGGAGCTGAACCCCGTCTACGACAATTCGACCTGGGAAGGCAAGCTGAAGAACCGCCGGGTAGACATTATCCTGAAGCCGATAGCGACGTAGTATCCGCCGGATTTGCATTTCTCCTCAGCCCTTCCCATCTTGCGCCTGTTTGAAAAACGATACATGAGCATTCGAATCAGAGTACTTTTCCCATGGGCATTATTGTTTTCCCTGGCCTTTCTGTCTCTTTCCCCGTTTGGCGGGTATAAAGCGGCCTTCAAGGCGCACTACAAAGGCATGCTCCTTTATGGAGAAGGCCACTATCAGCGGGCTGTCGGCCAGTTTGAGCGCGCTTACAGCATCCTTCCGGGAAACTACAATTTCGGCCTGTCCCTTGCCGTGGCCCTCAGCCGGGCCGGGCGGGCGGGCGAAGGCATCAACCTGCTGGGCCGGTGCGGCCGGTTGCTCAACGCTCAGGACCCGGAATACCAACAGAAACTCGCCTATCAGCACTTTTTTCGGGGTATGATCATGATGTACGACGGGCGTTACGGCGACGCCATCTCCCCCATCAGGGAAAGTATTGAACTACAACGGGCCATCGGCGAGCCCAGGCTCCTGAGCATTTACAACAACGCCCTGGGCTACGCCGTACTGCTCAACCAGGGCGGCGGCAGCCACGCCCAGGACACCCTCGGCATGCACTACCATGTACACAAGCGCGACCTCCTTCGCGCCTTCGATTTTTTTGACCGGGCCCTCACCTACGACCCCAAAAACTCCGCCGCCCTCTACAACTACTTTCTCATCCGGGATACACTGGGCATGGAAGCCCTGGAGGACTTTTTCGAAAACCGGGACACTGCCATCATCGCCGAAGGGCGGGCACTGCCCGAAAACAGCGGCCGGGCCCTGCAGTTCGCCGAGTACGATGAACTGCTTATGCTGCTCGACATTTCCGGGTCCATGGTCATGGAAAATGTGCCCTGCATGGGTACTACGCGCTTCGACGTCATGCAGGAAACGGCTCTGCTGGTGCTCGACAGCCTGCCCCTCCACACCAAACTCGGCCTGGCCACCATCGATGGCGACTGCGGCACCGAACCCGTGGCCTGGGAACCTGTAGGGCGGCTCAGCCGTTACGACATGCGCTACCGCCTCCGCTTCCTGGTGCCCAACGGCACAACCCCGCTGCTGGAGCGGCTCAAATACTGCCCCGAACTGTTCCTCGACGCCGACAGTACCCGCAAGGCCATCTTCCTGATCAGCGACGGGGCCAACATCTGCCGCATGGGCGGCGAAGACGTCTGCGACTGGGCCGAGGAAATGGCCCGCCGCAATATTACCGTCAACATCCTCACCTTCCTCGGTACAAGCTCAGACAATACCAACGCTTTCGCCGAGTATGGCTGCCTGGCCGACCTCACCGGCGGCCAGATCCTCTACATGGACAACTACCGATGCAGCTACGAATATTTCGGCAATACCCTCATCGAAAGCTGCCGCCCCAAAATACCGGGCCTGCGCCGCGTGCAATGCTGGGGGCCGGCGGTGAAGGAACTGTGGGCGGTGGTGCTGGAGTGAGGGGGGAGGGTTTTGCGAGGTGATAATAGTCATCTCCGGGTTGACAATAGTCATTGTCCCGGTTTGCCCACCTCAATTAATTTTACATCTACCAGATGAATAGTTGCAACCATTTGTTAAGCGGGCTTTTTTCTTTTGTTAAGAAATTGTCAGGGTATTGATAGTGGGAAAAAAAATATTTAATTTGGGTAACAGTTGGTAAATCTCTAATCTCACAACGGCCTAGTTTTTCTATCCACCCCTTACAATGACGCTACAAGCGGCCTGAAAGCCATTGTACCAAGCCCATTTATCAGAGCTACAGCAACTGCATTGAGCAGGGCGGTTTTTCTTTTTCAGGCATAGAGGATATACCCTCGTCTATGGCTTATTAAACGGCTCAAATTGTATTTCAACATAAGACAAACAATCAACAAAAAAAGCAACCAAAATGACGTCCCTGACCACCACGTACAATTCCATCAACGAACGGCAACTACTCAGCAGCTTGCGGGATGAACTGGCCCTGTATCAGGAGGAAAGCCGGTTTTTTCATAAAATACTGCGCAAGGCCCAGTTATCGGGCAAGGGTACCCAGGAAAAGATCGAAACCCTGATCGGGCGGCTGGCCATTTTCCGCCAGGAAACGCTGCCCTCCCTGCAGAAAGCCCTGCGCTCCCTCGACGGCCAGAACTCCAACAGCACGACCGCCGACCGCGGGCTGAGCCAGGTGTCTTTGTTCACCGAGGGTATGGAAGAAGCCCGCAGAAGGCTCAATTCTATTAAACGGGAGGCTTTCCGGGAGTTGAGTTCCGATTTCATCCAAACTCCAATCTGGTAGAGGCGTGTTCTCCTGTGGGCCCCTGATGCGGTGCGATGGCTGCTGCAGCCGGGGCCATCTGAGCCGCCGGGCTATTGCGAAAATGTATCCGCCTGGATAAGCCACCCTGCCGATAACCTTAGACGAGATCATTTGAAAGCTGGCGAGCCCTGGGGTAATACCCCGGGGCTTCGTTCATTAATGGCATGGCAGGCGGTAACCGTCAGTCCCGGTTGTTTTCGGACAGGGGGGAGGAAGTGGAAGCGGCATTGTAGGCTCCTCCTACGGGGAGCTGGCGGAAGAAGGTGTTGGCGAACAACTGTTTGCGCGTTTTGATATTTCCCTCCAGGTTGGGCGATGCATTTCCTCCGCAGTTGATAAAAGAGAGGTTCTCTACGAAAACGATCTCATCGACCGGGATAAAGCTCAGGGGCTTTTGCCCGCACCTGTGGCCGAAGGTCGGCAGTTTTGGCACCCCCTTATCTCCGTAGTGGTGTTCACTCCCCAGTCTTTCATGTATAGCGGTAAAGAGAATGGGGTTGCCCAGGCGCTGGTTTCTGCCGTTTTCCGCTTTGGGATAGAAAGTATGTTTTACCGGCGTCAGGCCGTTTTTGACAATGTAAAAATGAATCGGCAAATTGACCTCAGCATGAAATTCTGTGGTGAACTTTCCCTGCTCCACCGTGCGAACCCGGTGCAGCCCGGTAAAGGCCGGGGGAAATTCCGCCTCCTGGGTTACGTAGATATCGAGGCTGACCGGAGAGCCGTCCGGGCAATGGACCTGGCCTTCCAAAATATAATTCTTAGTATTGGAGTGGGTGGAAAACAGCAGAACGCAGGTAGAAATTACCAATATCAATAACAACAGGAGCGGCAACCTCGATTTTTTCATGGTGTTATTGGGATTGTTCAGTTAAAAGGGTCCAGATGTAATGAATTGAAGCTAGCAATATATTGAAATTCACGATCTTATTCAAGGTATGAAGAAAAAAAGAGGTGATTCATCAGAAAAAATTAAGTAAACCTGGCTCTGTGGCCTGTTTGTCAGCCTTATCGGGAAACAACTGAAACGTGCGGAAAATGGTGCTGTCGCCATCCTTTTCCGGCAGGGCGACCTCAAACTCCGTTTCCTCCCGGTAATTTTCCCGGGTGAACGTCAGAATGGCCGTATTCTCCCCCGCTTCTGCCTGGTAGGCCAATGTCAGTTTACCGTCCGAAGCGGTATATCCCGTGGCCTTCTCATCTCCCCCTACCTGAACGTAGACGCTCTCCAGAGGGGCCAGCGTATAGGCCTCCACCACTTTAACGTTAATGTACACTTCCCTCGGCGGGTTCATCTGCCGTTCCTTGTAATCCTCATACCAGGCGGCCAGGCGGGGAAAACCCAACACCACCAGAATGAGCGCGATCACCGCTCCCACCAGCATTTTCCGGAGTTGGCTGATAAACTCCTCCCGCACCTTTCCGCCTTCCTCCTCCCCCTTCTTTTTCCAGGAGGGCCACCGGCGGCGAAACCACTCTTTTATCTCTGATTTTTTCATGTCGCGGGGGTTGGGTTGAACTCTTTTTTACTTTAAAGGAACACGGTTTCTCTTTATTGAGTTTCTCCGGCGGCGAATTTTCGCAAAATTACCGGTGTTCTAAGCCTATCCGCCCCGGAGAAAGCCCTCCTTTCTGAAAAAAAAATTATATTGGCTCTTCAATTCATGCCTATGGACCGAAGAGAGGTTTTAAAATACACCGCGCTGCTTACCGGTGCTGCCGTCAGCGCTCCTCTGGCGAGCGTGGTCCTTTCCGGATGCAATGCGCGCCCCGCCGAAAATGCCGGAACGGGCAGCCCTGCGTTCTTCACCCCGGAAGAATTTGCCCTGCTCACCACTATTGTGGACCTGATCCTGCCCCAAACTGACAGCCCCTCCGCTTCCGGTGTGGGGGTCCATCATACGATCGACAGCATGGTGGGCGGCGTGTACAAGGAGGAAGACAAAGCCACCTTTAGAAAGGAATTTGACGCCCTGGCCGGTTACCTGAATGAGGAAGCGTTCTCAGGCCTCGAGCCCAGCCAACAATTGAACCTGCTGCAACAACTGGAAAAACCGGAAGAGGAAAAATGGGAGGAGGCCCGCGACGCCTTTCTGGGCCTGAAACAACAAACCATTGCCTATTACCTTTCCACCAGGGAGATAGCCACCAGATATTTAACTTATTTACCTGTCCCCGGAGCGTACAAAGCCTGTATTTCCGTGGAAGAAGCAGGGGGAAAAGCCTGGGCGTTATGAAATTCAATTCGCAAGGGAAAGCCGAACGCACCTACGACGCCATCGTCATCGGTTCGGGCATCAGCGGCGGTTTTGCCGCTATGGAATTATGCCGGAAAGGGCATAAAACCCTGGTCCTCGAAAGGGGAAGGATGGTCAAACACGGCGAATATCCGACTGCCATGCTGGACCCCTGGGAACTGCCCAACCAGAATATGGCCACGGCTGAAGAGATCGCCAAACATTATTTCAAGCAGGACCGCCTGTCCTGGTGGGTCAGGGAAGATCACAAGCACTTCATCAACAAAGACGACGAATACCCCTACGACGAAATTGAACGCTTCGACTGGATACGGGGCCACCACGTGGGCGGCCGCTCCATCATGTGGGGCCGGCACTGCTACCGCTGGAGCGACATCGACTTCGAGGCCAACCTGAAAGAGGGGATCGGGGTGGATTGGCCCATCCGCTATAAGGATATCGAGCCCTGGTACGATTACGTGGAAACCTTTGTGGGGGTGAGCGGCCAGAAAGAGGGGCTCAAACAGGTGCCCGACGGCAAATTCCTGCCGCCTTTCCCGCTCAACTGCGCCGAACAGCACATGCGGGAAGCCGTAGCCAGGGCATACCCCGGCAGGGTGGTCACCCCGGGCCGGATCGCCAACCTCACTCAATATGACCCCAATGTGCACGAGGGGACCAGAGGCCAGTGCCAGAGCCGGAACCGCTGCGTGCGGGGCTGCCCTTATGGCGGCTATTTCAGCAGCCTGTCCGCCACCCTTCCGGTAGCGGAGGCTACCGGCAACCTCACCATCCGGCCGAACAGCATAGTCAGCGAGATCGTTTTCGGCCCGAAAGAGGGAAAAGCCAGCGGCGTCCGCATAAAAGATGCCGAAACCGGGGAGGAACTCGAATTCTTCGCCCGCCTCATCTTCTGCAACGCCAGTACGATAGGCACTACCGCCATCCTCCTCAACAGCCGCTCGGAATCCTTCCCGGACGGCCTCGGCAACAGCAGCGGCGAACTGGGCCACAACCTGATGGACCACCACTACGGCATGGGGGCGTCCGGCACCCTGCCCGGCTTCGAGGACACCTACTACCAGGGGCGCAAGCCGGGAGGGTTCTACATCCCGCGCTTCCGGAACATCGATGAGGCCAGCCGGCGAACCGATTATGTCCGGGGCTTTGGCTACCAGGGCGGGGCAAACAGAGATATAAATGCCCCCCAGGGCGTTCTCGGCGCCGAACTGAAAGAACACATCTTCAAACCGGGGCCCTACAGGATCGGCATGACCTGCTTCGGTGAAATGCTGCCCTACCACGAAAACAGGATGTTCCTGAATTTTGATAAGCTGGATAAATGGGGGATGCCCACCATTACCTTCGACGCCAAATTGCGGGACAACGAGATGAAACTCCGCGAAGACGGCGTGTTATGCGCCGTAGAAATGCTGGAGGCCGCCGGCTGTGAGGACATTACGTTCTACAACGACGCCACCGCTCCCGGCGCCTGCATCCACGAAATGGGCACCGCCCGCATGGGCAGAGACCCGAAAACCAGCGTGCTCAACAAGTGGAACCAGATACACGAAGTGCCCAACGTATTCGTGACGGATGGCGCCTGCATGACGAGTGCGGGCACCCAGAACCCAAGCATCACCTACATGGCGCTTACCGCCCGGGCGGTGGATTATGCGCACCGGCAGGTGAAGGAGGGCTTACTTTAGGCCAATAGCCTACCCCGAAGGTTAGCCGTTAAAAAAATTCCGGAGAAGTTTTTTATCCATTAAAAAACGGCGACGATATGAACAAAAGACAATTCCTCAGAACACTGGGCAAAGGCGCCCTGGCCTGCATGGCCCTGCCCGCCCTGCCTTCCTGCGCCGCCCGCCGCCCCACCGTTTACCCGCTGGTGAAGGGCCTGCCCGAAAACTGGATATGGATGCGGCCCGAACTGGGCCTGAGCGATGATGACTGGAAGGGGATCTTCGGCAAGATCCGCGCCGCCGGTATCGAAGCGGTCCTGCCGCAGATATTCAACAGCCACGAGGCGCTCTTCGAGATCGATGTGCCGGGGGTGCCGGTCAGAGAGCCCCTGCTGGAGCGGCTCATCCCGCTGGCGCACGAGGCCGGCCTGCAGGTGCACGCCTGGATGTGGAGCATGCCCTGCAACATCCCCGAGATCATCGAAAAGCACCCCGACTGGTATGCCGTCAACGCCAAGGGGGAGCCGGCGCACGAGAAACCGGCATACGTGGATTATTATAAATTCCTCTGCCCCTGCCATCCCGAAGTGCAGGACTTCGTAGCCGCTCGCGTGGAAGCCCTGGGTAAGATCGAAGGCCTGGACGGCATCCATCTCGATTACATCCGCGTGCCGGACGTCATTCTCGCCGAAGGGCTGCAGCCCAAATACGGCATCGTGCAGGACCGGGAGTATCCGGAGTACGACTATAGTTATTCTACCTACTGCCGGGAGCAGTTCAAAGCACAGTCGGGCATCGACCCCCTTACGGATCTGGAGGACCCCTCTCAGAACGAAGCCTGGCGGCAGTTCCGCTACGATGCGGTCACCAACCTGGTGAACGGCCGGCTCGTCCCCGTGGCTCACCAATACGGCAAAACGATCACGGCCGCCGTATTCCCCAACTGGGAAAGCGTGCGCCAGCAGTGGCATAAGTGGGATCTGGACGCCTTCCTGCCCATGCTCTACCAGGGCTTTTACAATGAGGATATCGACTGGATCGGCGAGCAGGTGCGTGCCGGGCTGGAGCGGCTCAACAATGACAAGCCCATCTACAGCGGGCTGTTCATACCTCACCTCCCACCGGAGGACATGCCCCGGGCCATCGAGGTTTCCCGTCAGGCCGGCGCCGGCGGGGCCTGCCTGTTCAGCTATAATTCCATGACGGAGGAGCACTGGGCGGTTGTGGAAAAAGCATTGAAAAGCTGAACTTATTCCAAAAAGGACCGGAGGGCCAGTTCATAGCCTTTCAACCCCAGTCCTGCGATAATGCCGCGGCAGTTGGGCGAAAGGAAGGAGTGATGGCGGAACTCCTCCCGCTTGTGAACGTTGGAGATGTGCACTTCGATAACGGGAGTGCGAATGGCGGCAATGGCGTCGGCAATGGCTACTGAGGTGTGGGTATAGGCGCCCGCGTTGAGGATGATGCCGTCGTAGGAGAAGCCCACCTCGTGCAGCTTGTCGATGAGGGCTCCTTCGTGATTGCTCTGAAAGTACTCCAGCATGATGTCGGGGAACTGCCGGAGCAGGCCGGCAAAATAATCTTCAAAGCTTTGGCTGCCGTAAATGCCCGGCTCCCGCTTGCCGAGCAGGTTGAGGTTGGGGCCGTTGATGATGATGAGCTTCATGGGTGGGTGGTGGATGG
>JAGFJE010000764.1 GCA_024103175.1 Phaeodactylibacter sp. | reverse complement strand
TTCCCGACCTGATCATCTCGGATGTAATGATGCCCAAAAAGGACGGCTTCGAAGTGGTGAGAGCGGTCCGGGGCCATATCGGCACTTCGCACATCCCTTTGATACTGCTGACGGCCAAAGCCTCCCTGGAAAGCCGCCTCGAGGGCCTGCAGCGGGGCGCCGACGCCTACCTCACCAAGCCGTTCAGCCCCCGGGAACTGGCCCTGCGCATCGAAAAGCTCATCGAGATCCGCCGCCTGTTGCAGCAGCGCTATCAGAACGGGCCGCCGCCCGCCGACGGCGCCTACCGGCAGGAAGATGAGTTCATCGCGGACCTGCGGGCATACATCCTCCGGCATATTAACGACCCCGCCCTCGACGTCGCCCACCTCTGCAAACATACCGGAATGAGCCGCGTGCACCTCTACCGCAAGATGAAAGCCCTGGCCGACAAGGGGCCCGGCCAGTTCGTGCAGGAAATCCGCATGGAAACCGCCCTCGGCCTGATCCGGGAAGGCAGGCTGAGCTTGTCCGAAATTGCCTATCATACCGGTTTCTCCTCCCTCAGCCATTTTTCCAGGACGTTCAAGAAAACCTATGGCAGGCCTCCTTCCGAAGTGAAGCAGGCCGATTGACGCCTGGATGAAAAAAGAGCTCCAAAAATCGGGAATGGAATAAAATGTCAAACTTTTGGAACATTCTTGAAAGCCGAATCGGCAATATTTGGTGTGCTTTGCCGGGCACAAGCTCTTTATTACAATGCAAAAACGGCGGCCCTTCTACCCACGCTTTTCGCCGCTTTGCTGATTGTAATTGATCAAAATTTAAAAAAACAATGAGACGACCGACCCTTCTGCTGGCCTTGACGGCCCTGTGCCTGGCTATGGCCTTCAACACCCTTCATGCAACTGTACGTTACGTCAAACCGGTGGCCAGCGGCGCCGGCGACGGCTCCTCCTGGGATGACGCCTCCGCCGGCCTCCAGGCCATGATCAACGCTTCCACCCCCGGCGACCAGATCTGGGTAGCTGCCGGCATGTATACGCCTCCCACAACAAATGACCGGAACGTGCATTTCAGTCTGGTGGACGGCGTTGAACTGTACGGTGGCTTTGCCGGCACGGAATCCAGCCTCTCCGAACGCGACATTGCCGCCAACCCCACCCTGATCAGCGGAGATATCGGGGCCGTCGGCAACTTCAACGACAACAGCTTTATCCTGATCGATGCCACCGGCGCCGACAATTGCATAGTGGACGGCTTCATCATCCGCGACAGCAGGAATGAGTTCGGCGATGCCTGTATGCGGCTGAATACCAGCAGCGTCATTTTCCGGAATTGCGTTTTCACCAATAATGACGGCTTTAACTACAACGTCCTGCGCAGCACCAACAGCACCGTAGCGTTCATCAACTGCGAGGTCACCGGCAACCTCGGCGGAGGCACCAATATCATCAATACAGACGGGGATTTTACCATGGTGAACTCCGCCATTTACGATACCAACGGAAAGGGGATCAACAACACCGGTAGTGGGAATTGTACGCTTACCAACTGCCTGTTCTCCGGCATCACCGCTTCCATCCACAACGGCGGCGCCCTGGGCCAGAGTTCCACCGGCAATATGGACCTCATTAACTGCACCTTCACCAACATCTCCGCTTTCCTCAACCCCGCCATCCTGGTGGGCTCCGGCTATTCGGCAACCGCTGTCAACTGCATTTTCTGGGACAACCAGGGCGGCTCAGGTATTGGCGCCGACGGTACTTTTACCGTAACCCATTCCATCGTGCAGGGCGGCTACGCGGGCATGGGCAACCTCAGTGAAGGCCCGCTCTTCACCGACGCCGCCAACGGCGACTTCCAGCTCCAGGAATGCTCCCCGGCCATCGACGCAGGCGATAACAGCGCCAACAGCACCACTGAGGACCTGGCCGGAAGCCCGCGGGTTGTAGACGCCGCCGGCGCCGCTGTTATTGATATGGGCGCCTACGAGTATCAAAGTACCGTCGACATCTGTAATTGCTACCCCGACAACATCATCTACGTCAATGACGACGCCCTGGGGGCCGGTAACGGGAAAAACTGGGACGACGCTTTCACCGACCTGCAGGACGCCCTTGCCCTGGCCGGCGCCTGTCCCAATGTGACGGAGATCTGGGTGGCCGAAGGAACCTATTACCCAACGGCTACCGGCGACAGGAACGCTAAATTCCAGATCCCCAGCGGTTTGAAGCTCTACGGCGGCTTCGCCGGGGGAGAAACGGCTGTGGCTCAGCGCAATATTGGAGCAAACCCCGCCATTTTGTCTGGAGAGATCGGCGATCCTGCTACCAATCTAGACAACAGCTACAACATCGTGGTAATGACTAATGTAATGACGGGCACGAGGCTCGACGGCTTCACGGTATCCGATTCCCACAATACCTTTACCGGTGGGGCGGTCAACGTGAGCGGTTCGGCTACCGTCGCCAACTGCATTCTTGAAAGGAACACGGCATACGTCGGCGGCGGCATCACTTTTAATGGCGCCTTGCTCACGGTGGACAATTGCACCTTCAGGAACAACCTGGGATTTGCCGGCGGTGGCGGAATCGCTGCCGGTTCGGGCGCCGTCCATGTTTCCTATTCCGTATTTGACTCCAATACGGGCAATGATTCGGGCGGGGTGTTTTTCTCGCAGGGCAGCCCGGACGCCAACTTCGACAATTGTGTCTTCTACAACAATAAAGCGCTGAATTTTCAGGGAGGCGTCATTTACAATCAGGCGGGAACGCTTGTCATGACCAACTGCACGGTGGCAAAAAACAGCAACCGGGCCGACATTGCCGCGCCGCCCGCCAATATTACCATCACCAACACCATCCTCTGGGGGAACAATTCAGGGCCCTTTCAATCTTACCCCTCGAGTGGCGTCAGTTATTCCATCACCAATACCTGGTACGTTGCCCCCGGAACCGGCAACCTCAACATTGATCCGCTCTTCGTGGACATAAATGACGGCGACGGGCCTGATAACATCTGGGGAACCCCCGACGACGGGCTATATATTCAGCCATGTTCTCCAGCCGTAGACGGAGGCAACACCCCCGCCTCAACAATTGACTTTCTGGGCAACCCCCGTGTGGATGCCCCGGCCATTGGCGTATCACCGGTGGACATAGGTGCATACGAACAACAGGAGGCGGCTTACCCGGTGGTCATCACCGATATTTCGATTGATAATGTGAGCGTATTGAATGATAATGGCACCATTTGCTCTGCTGATGATACCTTCACCGGCGATGTGGCCGTCACATTTTTCAACGTCTCTTCTACAGGCGCCCTTTCTCTGGCCGGCCCCGAGATCTTGTCCACCCTGGCCCCGGTGCCAATTGCCAACACCACTACTCCTTCTACCCATGTTTTCACGGGCGTGAGTTTCGCCGCTTTCGGAGAAACAACGTTGACGGCGGCCTTCTCGGACATGCCGTGTACCTATTCGGAAACCATCACAGGCACGCCCTCGGCAGGCATTGGCAATATCGAATGTACCGACTGTGGTACGCCCTGGTATGACGACGGCGGCCCCACAGGCAACTATGCGCAAGACGTTTCAAAGATTTTTTGCCCACCGGCCACCGACTATAAGGCCCAACTGGATTTCACGTTTCTTGACCTGGAATATGAATCGCTCTACATTTATGACGGAACGGATTATTCAGCGGATTTTTTGGCGGAGGTGGACGGGAGCAGCCCAGTCCCCCGGACTGTCACTGCCACCGCCTCGAACCCGTCCGGTTGTTTGTTGGTTGATTTTTATTATTACGGCGGCACAGGCGCCGGCTGGGAAGCCACTTTCAACTGCGTCCGCATCTTCGACATTTCCGCAAACAATATCGCCGGTTGCGATGGCAACGGTACGACTTGCGCCACGGACGATACTTATACGGCCGACATCACCGTCTCCTTCGCCAGCAAACCGGCTGCGGGCACGCTTAGCCTGAGCGGCGCGGATATTGTGGGGGCCTCGCCCACACCGGTGGATGTAAACAGTTTGACAGGCAACACCCATACCTTTACCGGCGTGGCCCTACGCGCTGATAGAGCGCCGATCGAATTGTCCGCTGTTTTCTCGGACGAGCCCGCCGCTGTTTTCAACGGTGTGGCAGGTACCGCCCCGGCGCAGTGCAGTTCGTCAGAGTTGTTGAACCTGCTGGGTATTTATCTATATGACCCTGAAATATACTACGTCGACGTCACGGACTGGTCAACCCAGTCCGCCCGAACATTGACCATGACAGGCTACGACGTGGAGGGTGGCAACAGCATCGCGCTGAACCCCACCAATGGCCTGTATTATGCCATTCTGCAGGTGGACAATGACGACCCCAGGCTGGCAACCGTTGACATTGCAACGGGTATTTGTACCGATATTGGCAGCCTGGGCAACCAATACCGATTCTCGAGCATCACCTTTGCCCCGGACGGGACCTTGTATGGCTGCACCGGAAACAATGGCAGCTCCCCCGGTTCGCTATTTACTATTGACCCGGCCACAGGAGTTGCCACGTTACGCCAGGCGCTCCAAAGTGGCGGCGGGCACGTCCTTGCTTTTAATCCCGACGACGGGTTCCTATACCATTTTACAAATGGGTATATAGAAAAAGTTGACCCTGCTACCTACGCACGCAGCGCAATCACGCTCTCAGGGGATATTTACGCGAATCCCCTTGGAGCTGTGTACAAAGGCAATGGTTCATTTTATATGGGGGATTGGAACAGCCGCATGTATTCTGTATCTGCGTCCGGTGTTTCGACGCTCCTGTCCGAAGATCAGGAAGACTACTTCCGGGGGTATGCATTGCTCTATAACGCCCCGCCTGCTTGCGGCGTCAGCGATATCAGCCTTTCTGATATCACCGGCTGCAACGGTAATGGTACCACCGATGAAACGGACGACTACTTCACCGCCGACGTGGCCGTGACTTTCGCCTACGCGCCGGCAGGCGGCGCCCTCACTTTGAAAAGAGGCGCCGACGTATTGGCAACGACGATGGCTGATCTGGCCTGCACCACTACGCACACCTTCAGCGGGGTGCAAATGGCGGCCGACGGTAACGATATCGTACTGACGGCCGAGTTCTCAAACGATTGCAGCTATACTTCCAATCTGGGCGCAGCGCCTGCCTCCTGCTCTTGTCCTGCCGGCAACCGCCTCTACGTTACTACTACGGGCGCCGGCGACGGTTCTTCCTGGGCCAGCCCCCTCGGCGGCCTGCAGGACGCCCTCGCCCTGGCGGCCGCCTGCCCGGACATAGACGAGATCTGGGTGGCGACAGGCGTCTACAAGCCCTCAGAATACCCCAGCTTCTGCGGCGGCTGCACCGATCCCCGGGATGTGGCCTTCGAACTGGTGGAGGGGGTCAGTATCTACGGTGGTTTTGCCGGAACGGAAACGGCCCTCTCCGAACGCATCATCGAATCCAACCCGGCCATCCTTTCCGGGGACATCGGCACGGCAAACGACAATTCCGACAACGCTTACCACGTACTTGTTGCTTTAAATATAACCAATGCCACGGCTCTTGACGGGTTCATCATTCGGGATGGAACGGCGCTGGGTAGCAATATTAGTCCGGCCGGGTTTGGCATCACAAGGACCCAGGCCGGCGCCCTGGCGCTTCAGGGTTCCTATCCTGTAATCTCAAACTGCCGCTTCATAAATAATTCAGCCAGTTTTTCTGGCGGGGCTATTTATACGAATGGTAATGTTTCCGGCCCGCTGGCATTTACGGACTGTACATTTGAAGAAAACGATTGTTCCGGAACCAGCGCCGCCGACGCAGGAGCCATTGACCTGAATTCCAATTTTAGTGCGGGGGTCACCTTCAGCAGGTGTCTTTTCAAAGGAAATACCGCTGCGGACGATGGCGGAGCATTAGCCATAGACCAACCGGAAGTGCACTTAAATGAATGTATATTCGAAGGTAATATTGCCATCGGGGGTGACGGCGGCGCCATCCTCAACGAAGTTGACGAATATCTATACATCACCAACTGTTTGTTTACCGGCAATCAAAGCGGCGGTGGCGATGGTGGCGGCGCTATTTTTGGTTCCGATGATGACGACGACATTTACATGGTTATCACCAACTCTACTTTCTACGGCAACCATACTGAAGGGGAAGGCGGGGCTATCTACGTGTACGGATATGCCTACGTAACCACGGTAAACTCCATTTTCTGGGGCAACACGGCCGCCAATGGCAGTCCGGACCAAAGCCAGATGTATGCCGACAACCCGGAAGATTCGCCTACGAGCTACTCCATTTTCCAGTTCGGCTTCCCCGACGGCTTCGAC
>JAGFJE010000726.1 GCA_024103175.1 Phaeodactylibacter sp. | reverse complement strand
CTGCCTCCAGTTGGGTGATAGTGATGGCCGGAGGCTCCCCTATCGTTATTGTTTCCTCAAGGGTGCAGCCGTTGGCGTCCGTGACGGTGAGGGTGTAATCGCCCGCAGCCAGGCCGGTGGGGTCCTCAACGGCGCCCACGCCATTGTCCCAGGCGTAGCTCAGCGCCCCCGTGCCCCCGCCGGCCGTAATGGCGATCGACCCGTCCGATGCGCCGTGGCAGCTCACTGCCGTGGCGGACGCCACGGCCAGCTCGATGGCAGGGGGTTCATTTATAACGACAGTTTCCAAAGCCGTGCAGCCTTCCGAATCGGTGACGGTAACGGTATAAGCGCCGGCTGTCAACCCGGTGGGGTCTTCGGCCGTTCCGGCGCTGCCATTCCAACTGTAAGTAAAACCGCCATTGCCCCCCTGAACGGTAATAGCGATGCTGCCGTCCGCACCGCCGTTACAGGTAACCGGTGAGGCCTGGGCCTGAGTGAAAGAGATCGGGCCAGGCCCTGCGACCGTAATGGTATCGGAAAGGGTGCAGTTTACTTCATCTCTCACTGTGAGAATGTATTCCCCGGGGGCAAGGCCGATGGGGTTTTCCACGGCCCCGATACCCTGATCCCATTCATAGTACAGGCTGCCGTTGCCACCGGTAGCGTTAACCGTTATGGCGCCATCCGCTATGGTATTACAGGTGGCATCGGAAGCATTGGCCTGCAGGCCGATGGGGTTCAAAAAGCAGGGAGAGGGAGGTTGAATGACCTCTACTTCTATGGGTTCCATCGACGGGCTGAGGATCTGGAAAGTATCGATCCTCGGATCGGTAGAAAGGTTCTCTTCGAGCGCCTCGATGGTGATCTGGGTGACAAAGGGCGGAACCGTATCTATATCGGGAGTCACCATGTACCAGGAGGAATTCGGGCCTTTGTCCACCACCCACCGGTTGTTGGCATTGACCAGCAGATCGGCAAGGAATACCGGGGAAACGGGGCCCCTGCCCTGGCCGAATACACCCCGGAGCGCCGCCCGTTTTCGGTTAATGAACAATTTGGGCGCCGGAGAGATCGTATCGAGAACAAAGCGCCGGACCCGGCTTTTGCCAAAGCCCGTCGCATTAAAACGCCCGGCAGCGGTTATGTCCGGAGGAAGGGTGTCCTGATACTCCGCATCAAAAACAGCAATAAAATCGTTACTCAGCTTCGCGCGGTAGAGGATCTTTTCATCTTCTTCGTATCCACATTTCTTGAAACCATTTATACCGGCGCCGGAAATGAAAGCATTAAAAAATGAGCCGTCCGGGCTTCGGGAGAGCTCAAAGGTTTCGAAATAGAAGATATCCCGGAAAGCATTGTCATTCCGGTCATAGTCGATGCTGATGCTGATCACCTCCACTCCTTCTTCCAGAGAGTCTACCAGGGAAGCTCCGGCGAAAGGGGAAAAGGAGATCTCATGAGATGGGTCGACAAAATTACAATCATCCAGAAAAACTCCAGGGGCACATATTATTGAAAAGTCACTGACGGCTCCCGGAAAAGCCTCATCCAAAACGAGATAAAATGTTCCCGCATCTAAATTTAGATCATCAAAAGAGAATTCTACCAACTGCCCCGGACTGGAATATTCCGCATAGCCCAGACAATTTTCCCCACATTGATAATCAAAAAGGAAAACCCCCATTGGGCCGTCGGCAACAAGGGAAATGCCTATTGTCAACAAACCTCTGTCTACACGTTGTTTAGGCAGATCCGGCCCGCCGATCCGGAAGCCGACCACAATATCTTCCCCGTCATAGGCGATGGGGCCGGAATAGCAATCGGAATAATCATCGGCAGTATTGAAGTCATTCCCCTGCCCGGCGAAATTACTGGGCAAGGCGGTGTCAAAACAAAAATATTGCCCTTCCCCCATGCTGCAAGTCCCTCCGGGTAAAACCGTGAGGTCATAATAAGCCATTTCCTGGTTAAAAACCACGATGTAATAAAACCCTTCGCCGGCGCCGGGCACATTCAGAACGCCACCGGCATCGGTTCCTCCCAGGCAAGCGTCAGAACGATCCGAATAAATAGTATTACAATCGAAGGCAAAGGCCCGCACAGAAGGGGCGGCTGCGTTCAGGTCCAAAGAAAAGAAATCCGTTTCTCCTTCATGGTAATAGACGAAGATATCTCCCAGAACGGCGTCTGGCTCTATGAAGGAGGAAGGAATTTGATCTATATACAGAAAGTTGTCCGCCGGAATTTCCCGGGCGGAATACAACTCGGGAAACACCGTATTCCCATTCGAGATGTATATCCCCTCCAGGTCGCAGATAGAGGGCAGGCCGAAACATTTAACCGTTAATTCAAAGGGGCTCTCTCCCGCGTCGATCAGGTTGCCGAAAAAATCGAATTCCTCCCTGCCGTCTATCTGTATCCAATACGTGCCGGCATTGAGTTTAGCGAGGATCTCTTCCCTTTCCTCCCCGGGCAATACGCTCTTTTCAATGCAAGCTCCCGGCTGGTTGCCGGGCGCGTTTTCCATCAGGAACAGGTCAATATTATTGGCGCTCAGGTTTTTGAGTTGAATGGCCACCGCCTGTTCCTGGCTGATCTCAAAGCGGTAGAGGCGGTCGCCGGCATTATAATTATCCGAACCGTTGGTGAAACAGGAGGAATAATCGGAATAGCTGCTGCTCCTGCCCAGGGTGCTGCCGAAGGTGGATTGCCCGCAGCTAATAACCATTAAACCCTCATCTTCGTAACAATCTACCGACAGGCGGAAGGGGCCCTCGGCAATATAATCTTCCGGAAAGGCCGGAAACATTGCGCCATCGACAGCGATCCAGTAATTGCCTGCGGGGAGGCTTGCCAGGATCTCCACCGTATCGGTAAAGCCCAGTTGTTCGCCGATCAGGCGGCAGGGGCCGGGCTGGTTGCCGGGGCCATTGTCCAATAAGAATAAAGCAAGGTTGTCGGGGCCCAGGCTTTCCAGGCGGATCACCACCTCTTTCTCTTCCTCCAGATCCAGGCGGTACAATCGTTCTCCTCCTCCAAAAACATTGGCCGTCCCATTGGGGAAACACTCAAAATAGGCCGATAAATTATTCGGTTGCCCGGCAGTATTGCCGGTGGTCGTTTGTCCACAAGAAATGGTGCTCAGCCCTTCGTCCGTGAAGCAGTTCAGGCTCAGCTCGAACGGGCCTTCTCCCAACTGGCCGGCATCCGGGTCGGTATCGCCGTCGACGATCAGCCAGTACGTGCCGGCAGGAAGCGGAGTAATGATCTCCTCTCTGGTGTCCGCATATAAATTGTAGCTGGCGTCCAGGCACTGCCCGGGCTGGCCATTGACGTTGCTAAACAGGAAGAGGTCCAGGTCCAGGGCGCCCAGGCTGGAAAGGCTGGCCACAATGGCCTGCGCTTCGGAAAGGGTGAACTGATATCGGTTCTCGCCGGCGCCATAGGCAAAAAGGCCGCCCCGGCAATTGATGTAAGCCGAGCCCGAAAAGGTGTTGGGGCTATCTGAGGTACTGCCGATCAGCGACTGCCCGCAGGAGATCATACCCGGATTATCCGCCGGGAAACAATCCACCGCCAATTCGTAATACCCCTGCTCGAAACCACTGACGACGATCCAGTATACCCCGGGGTTGAGCACGGCAATGACTTCCTGCTCATCTAAGGACTGGGTAAGAAAATTATTCGCTGCGCAGGGGCCGGGGATATTGTTGATGTCACTTTCCATAATGGAGAGCATCCCGCTTCCGGAAAAATCCCGAAGAGTTACCCGCACGGCCTGGCGATCCGCCAGTTCGAACCGGTACAATTCATCTCTGTAGGGCGGTAGCGCGATGGGCGGGCCGGAGAAACACTCCGAATAATCATAGGAAGAGGCGTCAGAATGGAAATTCTCTTCGAATACCCTTTCGCCACAGCTGATCTCCCGGACGGAGGCCAGTTTGACATCGTCCACCTGCCAGCTGTAGGCACAGCCATACCCCTGAGTCCCACCGTTGAAAGTAGTTGCATCTGACAAAAACTGGAAAGCGAACCGAAATGAATCCAGGCCAATTACGGAAGGGGAAATATCGATCTGTATGTACTGAGGGTTCAGGCTCGGATCTCCCTCTGTTTCTCCACCAAAATCATTGACGGCAAGGCCGGGAAAGATTTCATAGGTATCCCAGGTAAAGTAATCGGTGAAGGCCTCCCCTACCCGGATCTGGGGGCGGTCGTTATACGTCCGGTAATAAGTCTCAAAAGAGAGGATAATGGAGGTTCTGCCTTCGGTTGGGATGTAGGGAGAGACCAGCCAGGAGTCCTGGCCTTGTGGGTTGCAATTGAGGTCAGAATCGAACTGCACCCAGCCGTTGGCGGCAGTCGTCGAATTTAAAGGGTTGAGGGCGAAAACCCCGGCAGGGCCGGTAGTGGTCGTTCGCCAGAATCCAGAACTGGCGCCATTCCCTACAATTTGTATGACGCTCCAATTCTGGGCGCCCTCTCCGAAGTCTTCTTCAAAAAAGACTTCCTGGGCAATAAGGGCAATCGGCGACACGGCAAAGCACAAGAAGGCCACCAGGATGGGTATTCTCCAATTCATTCTTATGGGTTTTAGGCACAAAGGTTCTACTCACCCCGTAAATATCGCAAGAGTGAAGGAAAAACAGCAGCTATGCCCGGTTTTTTATTGGCCTTTCCTTTCAACGGAGCGGTTTCACCCGGCTCAAATGCTTTTCAACCAACGCCCGCCACTGTATCTCTACC
>JAGFJE010000698.1 GCA_024103175.1 Phaeodactylibacter sp. | reverse complement strand
ACTTCCATGCCGTATTCCTGCGCCAGTTGGCTGGCCGAAGAGACGTTGCTTTCCGTGACGGTGACGGCCCCTTCGGCGCTGCTGATGCAGCCGTCTTCCCCCAGGACGGCCAGGATGACCTGATAACGGCCGGTGTCCGAATAGGCGTGGGTGGGGTTTTGCAGGGTGCTGCCCGAGCCGTCCCCAAAGCTCCACCACCAGAAGGTGGCCCCTTCGGAAAGGTCGGTGAACGACACCTCATTCAGGCCGGAGGACAGGTCGACCTCGGCGTTGGCCGGGCTGAACGCCGGCTGAGGCGTATTTTCCGTTTCCCTCACCGGTATTTCGACCGGCGTACGGCCGCAGAAGTAAGAGAATTCCACTTCCCAGTCGTAGAAATAATGGTAAAAGACAGGGCTTTGCGTAGACCGCCGAATGGATAAAACATTGGGAAGGGTATAGGGGTAATTCGAGCCGGCCACGTTGAAGCCCAGCGCCTTTCCGGCTCGGAGGCGCAGCTCCCAGCCCTCTCCCGGCTCGACCGACACGTTCAGGGGTATGCGTTGTTCACCTGCCCCTACGGGTACTACCAGCGTCCTGGAGCTCCCATCAGGCCCTTCCAGGATCAGCAGGCGGTTGCCGGCCTCCTCGGCGTATACTTTCACCGACTTGATGGTACAGGGCGTATAGACATCAAAGAGCAGGCCCTGGCCGGCGGTGCTGAATTGGACGGCGCCCCCCTGGTTATCTTCCCGGCCTGTCTTCTGGATCGGAGACACCTCCATATAAACGGTGGTGGCATCCTCTCCCACCGGCAGGACGGCCCTTTTCCCGATGCCCAGCAGGCTGCCTTCCACCAGGGCGTCGTACCAGCGTACGGCCGCCGGGCCATCGTGAAGCGATTGAACGACGGCCTGGCCGTTCTGGCAAACCACGCCGTTGCCGACTATCCGGGCATCGAACAGCTCGTCCGACACGACCCTGGCCTGTTGTTTCAGCTGGTTATTGAGGGGGCGGGGGTCATCTTCACCGTTGACCTTGTAGATCTGAGCGGTATATTCGAATTCTCCGGGCTCGGAAGGGATGGCCGGCAGTTGGATGTACTCCCGCTGGCCGGGCTCGATGCCGCCCTCCCAGCGGTAGCTGAAGACCACCGGCAGGCCATCGCCCCGCAAGCCGTGGCGGATATCGAGGGAAGTGATGGTTTCCGTCCCCCCATTCTCCACCAGAAGGCGGGCGGCCAGCTGTTCCCCACAGTTGAAATCACGGGTTTCGGCCCGCAGGAGGATCACATCCTTGTCCGTTTCCACCGGCGGAACCGGCGCATGGCCCTGATCGATGAGGTACTGGAAAGCGGCGGGTACATTGATAATACCCATACCGTAGGCATTGTCCTCCCCCGGAGTCCCCAGGTCGATGGCGGAAAAGTAGAGGGCCAGAAGGATCTCTTCCCCGGTGAGGTAAGGGAAAGCCTCCTTGAGCAGCAGGACGGCGCCGGAAACATGGGGCGCGGCCATGGAAGTGCCGGATAGCGAGATATACCTTCCACCGGGCACGCTGGACCGGACGTCGGTGCCCGGCGCCGACACCTCCGGTTTGATCAGCAGGGACTCCGTTCCTCCGCAGACGCTGGGGCCGCGGCTGGAACCGGGATTGATCGAAAGGGAGTTATCATTTCCATTGAGGTTACCCACCGAAAAGACCCGGACAAGGCTGTTGTTGTTTATAGCAGGGCTGCCGATGGTGGAAGATCCCGGGCCTTCATTCCCGGCGGAGTGCACGGAGGCAATACCTGCCGTCATCACGGCATTGATAATGGGCAGGGCATAATGTTCCCCACAGTCAAAAGACGAAGGAAGGGGGCTTCCCCAGGAGTTGTTGATCACATCCGGCATATCGTCGGTGGTGGCAGGGTTTCCGTCGGGGTTCAGCGCCCATTGGAAGGTTTCGAATATGTCCAGGACGCTGCTGGAATACTGGCAGCCGCTCAATACTACCGGGCCGCCCATCCACTGGCCGTTGAAGGCCACGCCGATGGTGTCATTCTGCAGGCGGTCCAGCCCGACAATGGTGCCGGTGACGTGGCTGCCGTGGTCGCTGCAGTACTGCGGTTCTCCGGGGCTCGCCCAGGCTTCCGACAATTCCCGGGTGTGGTAGGCAAACTGGTTGTGCAGGGCCGGGTGTTCAACTTCCTCGCCGGTATCGATGATCATGGCCTTGCGGCCGTAGCCGGTATAGCCCATGGCCCACATCTGATGGGCGCCGATGGCCCGAAGCCCGCGCTCGGCATTGTTCAGTAGCCTGGGCGCCGGGATTCGCTCCGCCCCATCGTCCATGATCTCTATTTCGTGGTTGGGAAAGATCATTTCCACAGCCTTTTCCCGGCTGAGCCGGGCAATGGCCGGGCCGGTGGCCTCCATGAAAATGGCATTGGTAATCCAGAAAG
>JAGFJE010000677.1 GCA_024103175.1 Phaeodactylibacter sp. | reverse complement strand
CAGGTACACCCCATATAAGCCCGAAGTCAGGTACAACCCTTTCAGCATATAGATATTGATGGCCACAATATCCACGATGATCCAGATGATCCAGTTTTCCAGTTTCTTGCGGGCCAGGAGGAACTGTGCCACCAGGCTGGCCACGGTGGTGAAGGCATCCGGATAGGGAAAGTCGGCGTTGGTGTTGGCCTTCATGACGCTGCCCCAGGCGATGAATCCCGCCAGGATGAGGGCGCTCCAGGCGGCAACTTCCGTCCTCGTCAGGCGGGTGACGGGCAGTTTGTCCTCTTCGGGCCCTTTATGCGCCCAGTTCCACCATCCGTATATGTTGAGTACGACGTAAACGCAGTGCAGGATCACATCGGAATACAGCCGGGATTCGGCGAAGATGAAGATGTACAGCCCCACGCTGAGCAGGCCGAAGGGCCAGGCGATGATCTTCTCCCGGGTGAGCAGGTAAACGTGCGTCATGCCGCTCACCACGGCGATAAATTCTATAACTTGCAGTGCGGTTAGTTCCATTGGGTATTTTGCCTTTATCAGCAAAAGTAATTAAAGAACCGTTAGGTTTGAGTATAAAGTAGTTGGATCCCAATTTGCTAACTGGTCCTTTGGACGGAGTTGTGTACGGTGTACGGTGTACGGTACTGGGCAGGACCCCGCAAGTGTACGATGTACGATCGGGCTGGCGTCGTCCACCGTCCACCTTCACAAACAAGTTCGGAACAATTGATAATCCTCATTTTCAAACCTCACGTTGAAGAATGATTATTGGAATCGGAGGGGTAAGCCGATCCGGGAAAACGACGCTGGCCAAACGGCTGGCCCGGCACTTCAGGAGGCAGGGCCTTTCGGCCGTCATCCTGCACCAGGATGACTTTGTCTTTCCGGAGGAACAGATACCGAAGATCCGGGGGAAGACAGACTGGGAACATCCCGGCTCCATCGATTTTGAAAGGTTTCGGCAGGCTATCCGGTCAAACGCCAATACCCACGATATTGTCATCGCCGAGGGCCTGATGGCCCTTTACGACGAAGGCGCCAATGCCCTTTACGACAAATGTTTTTTCGTGGAGATCAGCCGGGAAACTTTCCTGGAACGCAAATCACAGGACCTCCGCTGGGGCAAAGAGCCGGACTGGTATATAATACGCATCTGGGACAGCTTTCAGCAGTACGGCCAACCCAGGCAGCCATTGCCGGAGATCTTGGTCGTTAATGGGGAGGAAACCGCTGTTGATTGGGATGCAGTACTGAAATTTCTCAACTTTTCTTAATTTTCAAAAAAAATGACCATCATGGCCCGACTATTTTTTTTTCTCGGCATCCTGTGGCTGGCTTCCTGCAACCAGCCGGCCCCATCTACTGCCTCTGAAACGTCTGACACATCAACTGAAGCTATGGACTCTACCGGTTATGATGCCCGGCTTGCGGAAGAACTTGGCGCCGACCCCTATGGCATGAAGCAATACGTAATGGCCTTCCTCAAGGCCGGCCCCAACCGCAGCCAGGATTCCCTGGAAGCTGCCCAACTACAGCGCGCCCACCTCGACAACATCACCCGCCTGGCGGAAGCGGGCAAGCTGGTGCTCGCCGGCCCCTTCATGGATGATGGCGAGGTGCGGGGTATCTACGTCTTCGACGTCCGGACCGTGGAAGAGGCGGAGGCGCTCACGGCCACCGACCCCGCCATCAAGGCCGGCCGGCTGGTGATGGAATTGCATCCGTGGTATGGCTCGGCGGCGTTGGTGAAGTTGAATGAGTGGCATGAGAAGGTTGCGAAGGAAAAGATTTAGTGTGAGGGGGTACTGCTT
>JAGFJE010000634.1 GCA_024103175.1 Phaeodactylibacter sp. | reverse complement strand
GAAATCTCAAAAAAAGGAGTGCAGGATATCCTGGAAGACCGCTACGGTTTCATCTGGTTTGGAGGAAACGGCCTGTACCGATACGACGGATACCATCCCAGGCAGTATAAACCGGGATCCGATGATTCCACTGCCGTTGATTTTGGTACCGTCTATGCGCTTCTGGAAGATAAACAGGGGCGTATTTGGATCGGCTCGTCGAACGGGTTGTTCCGGTATGAACGGGAGGCAGGCCGGATCCAAAGCATCTGCAGAGATCAGCTCACAAACCGTTTTGGAAAGGCGGCGAGAATAATGAGCCTGTTTGAAGACAGCAATGGCCGGGTATGGATTGGGAGTGAGGATAAGTTGTTCGTTGTGCCTGTCGGGGATAGCAGCGCCATTCAGCCCGTCGAGGGGCTGGACATCGGCCACTCCAACTGGTTTCGGGAGGGAGGGGTACGGAGCATTCTGGAATGCGACAGCGGACGCCTGTTCGCGGCTTCTACCAGCGGGCTTTGGCAGGTAAAAAACGGCCTCACCCTTATCCGACATGTTCCGGACGAATTTGCCGATGGCGTCCTGGACTTCAGGATCGAGAATGCCGCGTGGGGGAAGGGCGATACCCTCTGGCTGGCCACTGCCGAGGGGCTATGGGCTTTTGATGCCGGAAGCAGCCGGTTTTACAAGATGGTGATCCCCGGATATGCCCGCCAAATAGTGAACGCCCTTTGGGTGGATAAACAGAATCAGGTTTGGATAGCAGTCAAAGATGAGATCTTTACACGATCCGGCGAAGGAACGTTCAGGAAGCTTGAAGGCAATACCCACTATTTGTTTGATGGCATAAGGGCGATAACCAAAGGCCGACAGGGAAATCTGTGGTTTGGCGGAAATCATGGTATTGGAATGCTGGACCTCAACCAGGATCAAAGATTGCCCTTCTATCAGATTGGAAATGGTTCGCCCTATCACGACAATCACTTTTACCGCATTGTACAGGACCATTCCGGTGGGTTCTGGTTCAGAATGTATCGCAGCGGGCTGGGCTATTGCCCTGCCCTGGATGACGAGTTCGAGATTCTTCTGGAGCCTCCCGTCTATTACTTTGGCGAAGAGGTCAAGGGCATTTGCACCGATGTGGACGGCAACGTCTGGGTCATCACTTATACCAACGGGTTGTTCCTGTTTGAAAAAGGGCATACAGCGTACCGTTCCATCGACCTGGGGGACTCCCTCCGGCGGATCGCCATTCCTTCGGCGATAATAGCGGACAACCAGGACAGCCGGCTGCTGTGGTTCTCTTCCCGGGCCGGGCTTTGTAGTGTAGACCGGTTCACCCTCGAGCGAAAGTGGTATCATCCCAGAGACGACCTCCCGTGGCTGGACCTGGACGCTATCGGCATGATCGGCCAGGCTGACGATGGCAATATCTGGTGTGACCTGACGGCAAGAAGTAAGCACATCGTGGGTTATTTTGACCGCAGGAAAGGGAGGTTCTTTGCCGAGCCCAACCTACCGGGACGGCCCGAGGCCACCTGGATATGCCAGTTCAAACCGGTTGCCGAAGGGGAAATGTGGGTGGCGACCAACCGGGGCATGATCGTCATTGACACCCGGCAAAAAAAACAGCGCTTCTGGACGGAAGAGAACGGGTTCCCCACCAACGATCCGTTGAGCATCACGCCAGACCGGGAAGGCAACATCTGGTTTACCGGCGAGCGTACGATCTACAAATACGATGGGAAAGGTTTTGACCGCTACAACGCGAATGCAGCGATCGACCGGTTTGACAACACCAGTTCAGCGCTGACCCGGGAAGGGATGGTGGCCTTCGGCGGCGTCAACGGATTGCATGTTTTCGACCCCAAAAAGCTGGAGAAGGA
>JAGFJE010000588.1 GCA_024103175.1 Phaeodactylibacter sp. | reverse complement strand
GTGACCAGGGCGATCCGGGGCTGGATATCAAAGGACTCCACTTTTTCGGCGACCAGTTCGGTGATATCGGCAATATCCTCGGCGTTAAGGTGGTGGTTGATGGAGGTATCGGCCAGGAACAGGGGCCCGAAGCGCGTGATCAGGATATGGGTGCTGGCCACTTTCCTGATGTCTTCCCGCGGGCCGATGATCTGCAGGGCGGGGCGAACCGTATAGGGGTACTTCTTCGTCACCCCGCCGATCAGGGCGTCGGCGTCGCCGGATTCCACCATCATGACGCCGTAGTAGCTCCGGCTGCGCATGATGTCTTCACATTCGAGCCGGGTCATGCCCTTTCTCTTACGCTTTTCATATAGAATGGAGCTGTATTCCAGAAGTTTCTGCTCCTCCTGCTCATTGAGCGGATGTTTGGGATCAATGACCCTGACGCCGTCCAGCGACAGGTTGTACTCCTTGATGATGGACTGGACTTTGCGGTGGCTACCCAGCAGAATGGGCTCAGCGATCCGTTCTTCCATCACCACCTGGGCGGCCTTGAGCACATTGGCATTCTCAGCGTCGACAAAGACCACCCGCTTGACCTCCTGCTTGGCCTTGGTTTCCAGTATCCTGGAAATGGTATTGTCGTTGCCCAGGCGGCGGGCCAGGTCCAGCTCGTAAGTGGCCCAGTCGGTGATCGGGTGCCGCGCCACTCCCGTTTCCATGGCCGCCTTGGCCACGGCCGGAGCAACGGTGGTGATCAGGCGCGGGTCAACGGGCTTGGGGATGATGTAGTCTTTGCCGAATTTCAGGTTGATATTGCCATAGGCCATATTCACGATATCGGGCACCGGCCGCTTGGCCAGGTCGGCAAGGGCATACACGGATGCCAGTTTCATTTCCTCATTGATCTCGGTGGCCCGCACATCGAGGGCGCCCCGGAAGATAAAGGGGAAGCCCAGGACGTTGTTCACCTGATTGGGATAATCAGAACGGCCAGTGGCCATTATGCTGTCCGGGCGGGCCTCCTTGGCGTCTTCATAGCTGATCTCAGGCGTGGGGTTGGCCATGGCGAAAATGATGCAATCTTTGGCCATCCTGCTCACCATTTCCTTCGACAGGACGTTTCCTTTGGACAACCCGATGAATACATCGGCCCCCACCAGGATATCCGCCAGCGAAGTATCCGCCGGTACCGTTCCATTGGTAAATTCCGGTTTCTTGCCGTCCAGGTTGTTCCGATCCGGGTGGATCAGCCCTTTGCTGTCGTACATAAAGATATTCTCCTTTTTCGCTCCCAGGGAGACATAGATCCTGGTACAGGAAATGGCGGAAGCCCCTGCCCCGTTGACCACGATCTTGGCTTTAGAGATGTCTTTGCCGACCAGTTCGATGGCGTTGAGCAAGGCCGCCCCGCTGATGATGGCTGTGCCATGCTGATCGTCGTGCATCACCGGAATGTCCAGTTCCTTCTTCAGCCTTTCCTCGATCTCGAAGCAATCGGGAGCGGAGATGTCTTCCAGGTTTACTCCGCCAAAGGTAGGCTCCAGGACTTTTACCGTACGGACGAACTCGTCCACATTTTTAGTGTTCAGCTCCAGGTCGAAGCAATCGATATCGGCATATATTTTAAACAGCAGGCCCTTGCCTTCCATGACCGGCTTGCTGGCTTCCGGGCCGATGTCTCCCAGCCCGAGCACTGCGGTGCCGTTGCTGATGACCGCCACGAGGTTGCCCTTGGCGGTATATTTATATACATCACTCACATTCTTTTCGATGGCCAGGCAGGGCTCCGCCACACCGGGAGAATAGGCCAGGGACAGGTCCCTCTGGTTGGCCGTTTCTTTGGTGGGAATCACCTCAATTTTTCCGGGCCGTTCTTTGGAATGATAAAACAGCGCGTCTTCTCTCAGCGAGTTCTTTTCCATGTGTAAGGTTAGGTTTTTGTGAGGCCAAGTTGCATATAAATTCAGACAGTAAAAAATTTAGGCGCCGCCATAATTTGAAATGGAGCCCTGAGCCCGGGTGACAATTGTCAATGATTGTTTGCCCCAGCTTCCCTATTTTTCCTCCAGATTCACTTTATCGGAAAAAACAGAGAGAAGGCCGGCGTAAGTTTGTACGCCTCCGCCCCTGGCGTTTCCGAAAAGTTCTTATTATTTTTTAAGCCTGGTCAAAGCCACAGAAAATGAAATACTTATCCGAATACAGGGATCCCGAATTAGCGGAACAATATCTCGAGCAGATCCATAAAACCGTTACCCGTCCGTGGACGATCATGGAAGTCTGCGGCGGGCAGACCCACAGCCTGGTCAAAAACGGCATCCTCAGTATGCTGCCCAAAGAGATCACCATGGTGCACGGCCCCGGCTGCCCGGTCTGTGTAACGCCGTTGAACCTGATCGACAAGGCCATATACCTCGCCGAAGAGAAGGGCGTTGTCCTCTGCTCGTTCGGCGATATGCTGCGGGTGCCGGGTTCGGAGAAAAGCCTCCTGGCCGCCAAGGCGGAAGGAGCGGATATTCGCATCCTGTACTCTCCGCTGGAAGCCGTAAAGATCGCCCGGGAAAACCCGGACAAAGAGGTGGTGTTCTTTGCTGTGGGTTTTGAAACTACCGCCCCGGCCAACGCCTTATCGGTCGTTCACGCTCACAAGATGGGGCTGAAGAATTACTCCATTCTGGCTTCCCACGTGCTGGTGCCTCCGGCCATCGAGGCGGTCATGGAGGATGAAGAAAGCCGGATACAGGCCTTTCTGGCCGCCGGCCACGTCTGTACCATTATGGGCACCCTGGAATACTATCCCTTGGTGGAGCGCTTCAAAATACCCATTGTGGTCACCGGGTTCGAACCCGTAGACCTTTTGCAGGGCATACTCATGGCGGCCCGCCAACTGGAAAAAGGCGAGGCCAGGGTGGAAAACCAGTACGCCCGCATGGTACGCGAAGAGGGCAACCCCAAGGCCCAGGAAGCCATATTCGAAGTATTTGAAGTAACGGGCCGCCTCTGGCGGGGGATCGGCAGCATACCGATGAGCGGCTACGAGGCCAAAGAAAAATACGCCGCCTTTGACGCCAAGCGGAAATTCAACGTCGATATCGCTGAAGCGCCGGAGAACGCCGAATGCATCGCCGGAGAGATCATGAAGGGCATCAAAAAGCCCTTTGACTGCCCCAATTTCGGGACAAAGTGTAAGCCGGACAACCCACTCGGCGCTCCTATGGTCAGTTCGGAAGGGGCGTGTGCCGCATATTATCACTTCTCCGACATGATCAACCGGGAGGAAATCCAGGGCGCCTGAAGGTACGCTTATTCACCTCCCCCCATACACCGGGCTCATCCACTCTTCCTTCGGCAGGTGCTTGCTCCCGCTTGCCCATCGGATACCCCGGCTGAGTATCGTCCACACTTCGGGCACCTCGAAAGTGCCGGGAGAATGGCCCACAGACAAGTAAAATACCCGGCCCTGGCCGTAATATTTTTTCCAAACCACCGGAATTACGGCCCTATCGATCCAGCTGTCGACAGCGCCGTTGAAAGTGGTAGTGGCCAGTACTTTTACATTGGGGTCTACATGCATATAGTACTGCTCCGTATGGATGTCGAAATCCTCGACGCCCCGGGTAACGGGATCTTCCCTATCGATGATATTAACCCGGTGATCGATCTCCCCTCCGGGATGGGCTACCCATTGCCCGCCGACCATGTACTGGTATTCGGTGTTATCCCGGAAAGAATCGCCAAGGCCGCCGTGGCAGCCGGCGATGCCCGTACCATTCTTTACGGCCTTGAGCAGGCCCGCTTCCTGTTCTCTGGTGATCTTCCCCATCGTCCAGTACTGTACGACCAGGTCTACCGAAGCCATAAATTCCTCGTCTGTATAAATGCCCAGAGAATCGGAAACCGTCAGCACAGCCCCCTCCTCCTTCAGCCAGGCCCCTACCCTTTTGGCAAAGTCGGCCGGCTTATGGCCCTCCCAGCCTCCGTAGACGAGCAAGACATTTTTGTCTTTCAACGACGGCAGTTCCTCCTGGGCCGGCGCCGTTTCCACTATCAATATCTGAGCACCGGCCGGGAAGCCCAGCAAGAAAACGGCAAGAATAGCCGCCAAGCCGGATCTGAAATAATGAGATGAACGCATAATTCGTATTGTTTCGTTAACAGATAATATTTCCAGTCAGAGCGCCGGCACTAATTTAACCACAACCCTTTATTAAATGCAAAAACGATCACTTACCTTTGACAAAAACATCCTTGAATGGCTCAGTACGGCAAAGGACTCCTTTTTATATTTACGTTACTCCCCTTCCTCAACGCTTGCGGCGGGCGGGAAAATACGCAGGAGAAAAACCAGGGCGCTACTATGAAAATTCTGGCGGGGACCTATACCCAGGGAAAAAGCGAAGGCATTTACCGGTTGAGTTTCGACCCTGCCACCGGCGCGCTGGTTAACGAGGGGCTGGCGGTGAAGGCGGCGCAGCCATCCTTCGTGGCCGCCGGCCGCGATGTGGTGTACGCCGTCAATGAAACGGATGCCTTCAACGGGCAGCCAGGTGGCGGCCTCAGTGCATTCCGCTGGAAGGAGGGGCGGGAGCAACTCACCTTGATAAACAGCCAGAATACAGAAGGAGCCCACCCCTGTTATCTCAGCCTCAGCGGAAACGGCCGATACCTGAGCGCTGCCAATTACACCGGCGGGAACGTTGCTCTTTTCCGGCTGAATGAGAACGGCGCCCTGCTCGAAGGCCCGGTTATCCGGCAGCACTCCGGAAGCGGCCCCAACCCCCAACGGCAGGAAGGGCCTCACGCCCACTGCGCCCTCTGGAGGCCCGATGGGCA
>JAGFJE010000575.1 GCA_024103175.1 Phaeodactylibacter sp. | reverse complement strand
TGTTTTGTATAGCCTGTAGAATAGGTATGACAAAACGTTTTTCGCTGCCTTCCTGCGCTATGATCTGGTCAATGTCGCGATAATCTATCTTCATGATAATTTCCTGAAGGATGAATTGTTATATTGCTATATTGCCATATTGCCATATTGCTATATTGATATATTGTTAACCTCTATACTGTCCCCCGTCTATTGCCCTATCGCCCCCGTACACCGTACACCGCCCCCGTACACCATACATCGCCCCCCGTACACCGTACACCGCCCCCCGTACACCGTACACCGCCCCGTACACCGTACACCGCCCCGTACACCGTACACCGCCCCCCGTACACCGTCCTACCGCCCTATACAATACAGGTGTGTCTCCCCCCGCAGGTACACCCTGCCATTAGCAAAAGCCGGGGTGGCCACCGTTTTTTCTCCCAGTGCCGGTTCATTTACCAGTTGCTTCTCCTTATCGTGGCGAAGGATATGCATGGCTCCTTCCCGGTCCAGGGCATACACTTTCCCGTCGGCGATCAGGGGAGAAGCGTAGAAACCCGCATCGCATTCGTGTTCCCAATATTTTTCTCCGTTTCCGGTATCGTAGCAGGCCAGTACGCCGTAGCTGGTGGCGATGTACAGCAGGCCGTCGGCCGCCACCGGGCTGGCCACTTCGGGCAGGTACTCATTCTGTTCCCAAACGATCGTGCCTTTTCCTTCCGGGCGGATGGCCACCAGGCGGGCGTATTCGTTGGCGGCAAATACCAGTCCGTTGCTGAAGGCCGGGGAAGGGCCCACTTCACCCATCATGCAATCCACACTCCACAGTTCCTTGCCGGTTTCGGTATCATAAGCGGCCACCAGAGGGTCGGCGGATAAGATCAGCTGGTATTTTTCCCCGACGGGCGCCAGGATGGGGGATGCCCAGGATATTTTCACCTTGCGGGCCTTTTCCCAAATTGTGGCTCCGGAGGCGCAGTCCAGCGCCATCACCTTACCGCCCTTGTTGGTGTCGTACTGTACGAACAGTTTCCCCTGCCAGGCCTGGAGGGAGGAGGAGTGGCCGTAGTGGTTGTCGGGCAGGCCCAGGTTGCGGGCCCATATCACCTCGCCGGACAGGTTCAGGGCGGCGACATCGCCGGTGGCGAAAATAGCGTATACCCTTATGCCGTCGGTGGTGAGGGTGGGCGCAGATAAGCCTGTATCGTCGGTCGTTTTGGGGGGGGCGGGCGGCGAACCGGGGACGCCCTCTACGGCCTTTTGCCAAAGCAGGGCCCCGGAATGCCGGTTGTAGCAAAGGACAAGTTGTTTGCCCTTACTGGCGGCGGCCAGGAAAAGCCTGTCGCCCCAGATGACGGGCGAATTGTTGCCTGTGCCGGGGAGCCGGGCCTTCCACAGAATATTTTGCCCGGCCGCCCCGTCCCATTCCGTCGGTATATTCTTGTGGATGGAAACGCCATTGCCAAACGGCCCCCGGAAGGAACCGTGCTGTTGAAAGACGCCGGCCGCTCCGGGATAGCTGATGGCAGGCCTGGTAGCTTCCTCTTCCGGGAGGCGGGAGGCTGCGGTGGCCGTATCGGCAGGGGCGGTTTCTTCAACCGCTCCGGAAAGTGTGTCCGTTGCCGCCGGCGGGCTGCCGGCATGGGCGGCGGCCACATCGATGACCTCGATGCCTTCCGCCGGCATTGCCGGGGATTCACTCCCTTCGCCCTCAAAACTTTGAAGATGATCCCGGGTGAAAAAAGAAGCGCCCAGCGCCAGGAGGGCGAGCGCGGCGCCGGCGATCAGTATTCCGCGCTGCGATAGCTTTCCGGCCAGAAATTCATTCCCGTCCTCCTCCTCCGGCGCCTCGATCTTTGACTTCAGGCTGTTCACCATATTCAGGGAAAAGCCGAAAACGATGGCGCTGATCAGCAATAGCAGTGCGCCGGTATTAATTTGCCACTGGTTATTGAAGAAGGCTTTGCGGGCGAGCAGGTCCAGGTTGCGGATCTCTGTTTTCAGTTCTTCGTTGTTGGGCTCCTCTTCGAGGCGTTCCAGCAAAGCTTCCATGGCGGCGCTTTCCAGGGGGTCCGCCCGGCGGGCCTGCAGGTAGTTGAGCAGCAGCAGCAGGGCGATGAAGATCCCTACTGCGGCGGAGCCGGCAGCCAGTTTGGAAAAAAGCTGTATTTTCTGGTCTTTATTCATGCCTGCTTAAGTTCTTTTCCTACCGGACAATAATCCATGCAACGGCCGCAGCTGAAGCACCGGCTCTTGTTCGGTTCATAATCCGTTCTCTCCCGGAAGATCACCTGCCGGAGGAGCATCAGTCCCACTGCCAGGCCCAGGAATGCGCCCAGGGCTATAGATCCGTAGTAAAACTTTTGCCTGGCTTCTCTCGCTTTTCCCGCCAGTGCCTCCATCGTTTCGCCGGAAGCCAGAAATGTCTGCACGTCGATATTGTCGGGGTCGTTCTTCACCTCTGGACGAGAGGCCAGCACCTCCGCCAGGCGCACATCGGGATGAGCGCCGGAGAGCAAAAGGTGGGCCTTTCCGCCCAGGAAGCCGCCGCCGATAAGGAAAACCGGAAGGAGGAGGGCGTAAACGAGGAATCGCCGTACGTTACTCTCCTTCTCCTCTGCCGCCTGGCCGTTCGTCGGCTTTTCAATGACATCGAAGGGGCAGGATCCGGCGCACAGCTTGCAGTCGATGCATTCTGCCGGGGTGATGCTGAGGTGTCTTTTGGAAAATCCGGACATCCAGCCCAGCAGCACCCCGTAGGGGCAGAGGAACCGGCAGTAAGGCCGGGCGACAAACAGGCCCAGCAACAGGAAACCGACACCCAGGACGATCATGAGGAAGCTGGCGTCGAGCCGGAACAACCCCACATAGGGGTCATAGCGGCAAATGATAAATTCCGTGCCCGTCGCCGCGTACAACACCGCCAGCCCCAGGTACAGGTAAGGGATGAGCCCCAGGGCTTTGCTCACTCCCGGCGAGAGGGAAACGGGCCGGGCCACCAGCAGGTCCTGAACTACCCCAAGCGGGCAGGCGGCGGCACAGAAGGTGCGGCCGTGGAATAATGTAAAGACCAGCGGGATGAGGAAAAAGGCCAGGGCGGTAAAAGGAATGGCATACCCCGGGTTGAACAGGGCCAGAGAGACATTCTGTATCGCCCCGATGGCACAGATGCAACCCAGGCGGTAGAAACCGAAATACGCCAGGGAAAAGACGCCCAGCCACAGTATTCCTTTGCGGGACCTCTTTCTATAGATAAACCACGAGGCCAGTAGCAATACAAGGATGAGAACGAGGACGTCGAGGTACTCCAGCGGCGCCGCTCTGGGATCGGGCAATTCGGGTTCTGGTTGCACATAGCCCGACTCGAACTCAGGGTGGGGGAACCGCTGCTGGGCATAGCCCGCCCCTCCTGTGAAGGACAATAAAAGGGCCAAATATGCGCTTACCCGCTTTTGCATTTGTTCTTATTTTTTTCCTCAGTTCCCCTTTTGCCGGCGAACCGCAAACGTCTTCTTTACCCGAGAGCAGGTTCTAAAAAGCCACCCTTGACCAGGTACGGCTCACTGGCCGGCACCCGTTTTATGGCATCGGAAGGGCAGAGCCGGGCTATGGCGCATTCGTTGCAATTATCACACAAATCATGTTTGATCTGCAGGTGCAAAGAACCGTTCCCGAAAGAAGCGCAACCCTTTACGCACTTTGCGCAACCGATGCACAGATCCTCATCAATAATATATTCGAAATAGGGATCCTCGATGTATTTCCGCTGTATGGCCGATGTGGGGCACAACTGGTTTTCCGCGGCGGTGCTGATCTCATTGGACCCCGGTATGAGGTAGCCCCCGCACAGGTCGCAATACCCGCACAGGTCGAACGCATGCACGCATTTGACTGCCGAAGGGGACAAAACACACTCGTCCGCACAACGGCCGCACTGCGTACAGGCGAAGGGGTCGATCTGCCACACCCACTCTCCTGCCGTGGCCTTGCTGATGGCCAGGCCGCCGGCGGCGCCCACCGCCAGGGCGAGGCCCAGCCGCATGCCGCTTTCGAGGAAATCCCTCCGGTTGTATGTTTTATCTTTTTCCATCGGGCCGGTTTTTGGTGCGCTCCGGAGAGCGCCGGTATTGCATCGCCTGTGTTTTTTGACAACCGCTGATCTTCCGGCACTGCCCGCAGAAGGAATTTTCCTCGCAGGAAGCCGGAGGGCTCACGCCTCTTTCCAGGGCCAGGTATCCGCCCAGCAAGGCCAGCAGGGTTCCGGAAAACCACCTTCCCGTATGTTCAAAAAAATTCCTCCGGTTCATAGGTTTTCTTTTTTCTCAAAGACGCGGACCATTCGCCGGTCCAGGTCCAGGGCGTAGATGATACCTTCCGGCGAAACGGCGATATCGGGCGCCTTTCCGTTCTCTTCAAACTTTTCCGGGGGCGCCACCACCCCATCCAGTTCACCGGAAGGGCGGTGCACTTTGATGCGGACGATCCTTTTTTCGCTGGTCACGAACGACCCATCCGGCAGGAAGGCCAGTTGGGCAGGGTTGCAGCAGCCCGTAAAGCCGTCGATACCCTGAGAGTGGTTTTCCCAGAAAGTGCGCAATTCCCCTTCTGCGGTGTATTGCTCGAAGCGGTGGTTGCCGGGGTTGACAACCCACAGTTCGCCATCGGCATTCACCGCAACATCAAAGGTGGGGCTGGGGACCACGAACCCCTGGAACGCCCCTTTCCCCGTCTGCCCTTCGAAGTGGCCGAGCAGCCGGCCGTCGGCGGCCGAGAACCGGGAGATGCGGCGTTGGCCGGCATCCGCGACGAAGAGGATCCCATCTTTCAGGGTCAGCGAGGTGAGTACGGAATTTTCGCCCAGGCCCTCCCAGCGGGCTATCGGCTCTCCCGCTCCGTTCAGCACTTCGATATGAGACCGAAAGCCTACGAAAATACGGCCGTCTTCAGCAGCGTAGAGGCACTCTGGAGAGGCCGACAGCCCGACGTGGAGCAGTTCTCTGCCCTCCGGCGTTATTACCTGCAAAAACGAGTCGGCGCCGATATACAGCCGCCCGTTGGCATAAGCGATCGCTTTCGGGTGCTCGAAGGGCAAACGGATATTCCGGGTTTCCCGGTAATGGACCAGCGAGGGGTCTACCGATCTAAATTCCTCTATGTCCAGGGCATAAGGGTTGCCCTTCCCCTTTTCGGCGCCACCGAAATCGAAGTCGGCCACCATGATGGCCACCATGGCCACCGCCAGTAAAGACAGAAAAATATAGAGCCCTTTTTCTTTCATAATCATTCCTTCATTCCTTCATTCCTTCATTCCTTCAAATCTATACACATCATCCGCTTCGAATCCCTCAGGATCATAAATCCGTCGGCCAGGGCGAACGGCGCCCAGGCGTCGAAGCCCTCGAACAGTTGTACCTGATCGAGTTGTTCATATTTCGTTTTGCCCGGCCGGGCAATCGTAAGTGTTGCATGGTCATCGAGAATATAGAGCTTATCATCGGCGATCATATAGGGGCCGAGGCCGAAACGGTTGGCCTTTCCACTGGACCAGACAACCTGCTGGACATTATCCGGATGGACGCACACCAGTTCATTGCGCAGCGCCCCGGCGTCTTTGGGCAGAATGCCGTACAGGTATCCGCCGTAGTAGATGGGCGTTTGCTGTTCGCTGGAAAGGCCGTCTTTCGGGGCATATTCGGCGAGGATCTCCACCTGGAAACCGGCGCCGGTTTTCTCCAGCTGCAAGAGCATGCTGCCCGCTCCATAGCCCGCAGAAAGGAAAATCTTACCATCGGGCAGGCAGACGGGAGAAGGGGCGACTACGGGGTGGTTCCATTCACTGGACTCCCACAGCACCTTACCCTTTTCGGGCCCCTCGGCCGCTATACCGGCGACGCCTCCCACGGCGCTATACACGTACATTTTCACACCCTCAAACTCAAACGGCATCACCGAAGCGTGCGACATTTTCCATCCTTTGTCGTTGGGGGTTTCCCAGAGGACTTCCCCGCTGGCACAGTCTACGCCGATCAGCAGGGCCTTCCCTCCGGTGGCGATGATGGCCTCCTCCCCGTCGATCAGGGGGCATTGGCCGGTATACCAGAAGGGGATCTCCGACCCGTACTCCCGGCTGATGTCCAGCCCCCAGAGCAGATCGCCGCTGGCCCGGCTCATGCACATGGTATGGCCGGCGGGGCCGATAGCCAGGATGTATTTTTCGGTGACTGCCGGAATGGTCCTGGACAGGCCATGGTTGCGTTTCAGGTTGATGTGGTGCCACCTGCGCCAGAGCTCTTTGCCGGTTTTGAGGTCGAAGCAGCGCAGGACGTCGGCGCGGGCCTCTTCATCATAATCCAGCACATAAACCTCACCCTGGTAGATGGCGGCTCCGGCATGGCCTTCCCCCAGTTCTTTCGTCCACATTACCTTCGGCCCGGAAGGCCCGAACTTGTCGATCAGCTGAATGGGGGATCTGCTGATGTTGTCAAAGCCGGCGCCCCG
>JAGFJE010000544.1 GCA_024103175.1 Phaeodactylibacter sp. | reverse complement strand
CCCCCAAACCACCGCCGCCAGCCCGGTGCGGGGATGAGAGTCCGGCAATTACTGGGTTCAACCATATAATTGCGTTGCACGGGCCGGCCGGCGGAGGGAAAGTGTTACTTACTCTTTAGGGTGTTGAGCGCGTGTATGGAGAGGCCGGAGGGATTATGGTTTCATTGCCGAGGGCTTTCCGCCCTCGCCCATAAAGCCACGAAAAAAGGGGAAAACAGATCATTTCCATTCTCCCCTCTGCCGACGGCACAGTTTTCATAGCATTAAAAGTTTGTTTCCATTCAATTTTAAAGGTACCAGCGGCGTAATATAGAACCGGGATTCAGGGGTAAAAAAATGTAGATTGTTTCCAACGGTTTTCATAATATGGGTTACAGGGCTCTGAGGTGTAAAAGGGTTATGTAGATTGTTTTCAAATGACTGGTACAAAGAAGAAAAAAAAGATAATGGCCGTCAAGAGGGTAAATCCGCCAAGGGGGCAATTTAGCAGAGTTTAACCCATTCGCCGAGAGGAACGTACCAATCGTTAAAGGCTGCAATCGAATGCAACTCACTGATTAACAACCCAGTACATGTATTTGTTAAAATCCTTATACAACCCCCTCCAAAACTTTAACAGCTCTTAAGCAAATGTTATAAGCCCGATTTCGGGAGTTTTTCCGGAAATGAGGGAGAAATGTTTATATTTTGGTTTCTGAAACAGAGGGATAAATTCGCTTATTCTGAGTTCGGCATTCGGGTTCGGCCACCACCCGAACAGCGAACAACCGAACAGCGAACAACGAACAACAAACAGGGAACAGCGAACAGCGAACAACCGAACATGCCCAAACGCACCAAACCACAAGTCAGGAGCGGGGTTTCTCCACCGGGGAGCCTGAACCCCCGCCTGCACGCGCGGCGGCGAAAGCTGAGGCCTGCGCCCGAGTATGTAGAGGGCATTCTTGGCGGCAGCCGGGTACTGCTCAGCCAGGCCATCACCCTGATCGAGAGCACCCGCCCGGAGCATCAGCAGCTGGCGCAGGAGATCATCGGGTTGTGCCTGCCGCATCCCGACAGCAATCGGAAGCGCTCCATCCGGATCGGCATTACCGGGAGTCCGGGGGTAGGAAAAAGCACATTCATCGAAGCGCTGGGCCTTCACCTGCTGGAAGAGGGCCACTGCCTGGCCGTGCTCGCCATCGACCCCAGCAGCAAGGTGAGCAAGGGCAGTATCCTGGGCGATAAGACCCGCATGGAAAAGCTGGCCGGCAGCGAGGCCGCCTTCATCCGCCCCTCCCCTGCCGGCGATTCGCTGGGCGGCGTGGCCCGCAAAACCAGGGAATCCATTATCCTCTGCGAAGCAGCCGGTTATGACACCATCATTATCGAAACGGTGGGGGTAGGGCAATCCGAAACCGCCGTCCATTCCATGGCCGACTTCTTCTTACTCCTTCTTCTGCCCGGCGCCGGCGACGAGCTGCAGGGCATCAAAAGGGGAATAGTGGAAATGGCCGACTTCATTGCCGTCAATAAGGCCGACGGCGAACGGCTCCCCCTGGCCAAACGCGCCCGCCAGGAATACCGCAACGCCCTGCACCTGTTCCCTCCGAAAGAAAGCGGATGGACCCCGAAAGTGGAGATCTGCTCCGCCGAAACCGGAACCGGCATCCCGGAGATCTGGCAACAGATAAAAACCTACCGGGAAAAAACCGAAGAGAACGGCTACTTCGAGCGCCACCGCCGCGAGCAGGCCTATTACTGGCTGCAGGAATCCATCAACCAGCAACTGCTCGCCGCATTTGCCCGGGATACCGCCGTGCGGGAGAGGCTGAAAGCCGTGGAACAGGCCGTCCTGGATGGAAAGCTGTCGCCATTCCTGGGAGCGGAGGAACTGGTGAGGCTTTTTCTGGACCGTTGAGGGTTGTTCGTTGTTTGTTGTTTGTTGTTTGTTGTACGGAGAACAACCGGTAACCAACAACCAACAACAGGCCCCTTAGAACTGGCTGGCCGTCAAAATCCGCGGGTTCGCAGAAAAAAGTCAACCCTCTTTCGCCTTACAACATTTAATATTTGGCGATCTTTTTTGATATTTCACAGAATAGTGCGCTTATTGGGCGCAGAGTCATTCAACAATTCAAAACAAAACATCCATTCTGATGAGATCACTTGTCTTAGCAGTAGTACTGATCGGCCTCGGGCTGATCCTCTTTGTCAGTGGCTGTAATAGCTACAATACCTTCGTCGATATGGAGGAGAACGTCGAAAATGAATGGGGAAAGGTACAAAGCGCCTACCAACGCCGCGCCGACCTCATTCCCAACCTGGTGAATACCGTTAAGGGAGTGGCCGACTTTGAAAAGAGTACCCTCACCGAAGTGACGGAGGCGCGCTCCCGGGCCACGGGCATCAATATCGACCCCACCAACCTGACGCCGGAAAAGCTGAAGGAATTCCAGGAGGCCCAGTCCGGCCTGAGCCAGTCGCTGGGGCGCCTGCTGCTCATCTCCGAGAATTATCCGCAGCTACGGGCCAGCGAAAACTTCAAAGAATTGCAGGTGCAGCTGGAAGGCACCGAAAACCGCATCAAGGTGGCGCGCGACCGATACAACGATGTGGTTACCGAGTACAATAAAAAGGTGCGCCGCTTCCCGGGCAGCCTGTTCGCCGGCATGTTCGGCTTCGACCAAAAAGCCCAGTTCGAAGCGGAAGCCAGCGCTCAGGAGGCGCCCAAGGTGGAATTTTAGTATTGTTGCCGGTTGGTCGTTGTTTGTTGCTCGTTAACAAACAACGACCAACAGACAACAGACAACGGACAACTCAAACAACATGCTCAAGTTTTTCACACCCGAAGAGGAAGAACAGATCATCGAGGCTATCCGCTCGGCGGAACAGAACACCTCCGGAGAGATCCGCGTGCACCTGGAAGCAGACTCCAAAGGAGACATCATGGAGGAAACGCGCAAGGTGTTCCAGCGGCTGGGAATGCACAAGACCGAAGCCCGCAACGGCGTGCTCATCCTGCTGGCGCCGGAGCGCCGGGAGTTCGCCATTCTCGGCGATGAAGGCATCAATAAGGCAGTGCCGGAAAACTTCTGGCAGGAAGAACGGGACCTCATGCAGGAACACTTCCGCCACGGCGCTTTCGCCGAAGGCATCTGCAAGGCCATCGAGCGGGCCGGCGAAAAGCTCAAAGCCTATTTCCCCTATCAGCAGGACGACACCAATGAGTTGCCCGACGATATATCGTACAGTTAATTTTACATCAACCGCCATGTTCAGATCCATCCTGACAACTTTTTTCCTGTCCTTCTCTTTGCTGGCTATTGCTCAAAAGCAGATCCCCGAGCCTACGGACTTTCTGGTCAATGACTACGCCCGGATTATGAGCCGCCAGGAAGTAGAACAACTGGGGAATAAACTGCGGGACTACGCCCTGAATTCTTCCACCCAGATCGTAGTCGTCACCGAGCCCTCCCTGGAAGGAGAGGACCCCTTTGACTACTCTTACCGCCTGGCCCGCAAGTGGGGCGTCGGCGGCGGGGAATACGATAACGGCATCCTGATCTACATCGCTGTTCAGGACCGGGCGATCCGTATCCAGACCGGCTTCGGCACCGAAGGTTTCCTGCCCGACGCCATGGCCAAGCGCATCATCGACAACATCATAGCGCCCGCCTTTCGGGAAGGGCGCTACTATCAAGGCCTCGACCAGGCCACCAGCGCCATTATGGAATTCGGGCAAGGCGAATACAGCGGTGACGGGCAGCAGCAACGGCAGCCCCGCGACGCCAAAGGAGGGGTTCCGTCCATCCTGGTTATCGCCGTGCTTATCTTCCTGGTCATCCTCCTCTCTCGCATGGGGCAGGGCGATGATGACGATGATGACGGCGGTTACTACCGCGGCGGGCGCTACGACAAATACCCGCGCCGCGGCCGGCGGGGCGGCGGCTGGATCTTCTTCCCCGGGCCGTGGATCGGCGGCGGGGGCGGCTCCGGTGGCGGCGGCGGCTCCGGCGGAGGGTTCGGCGGTTTCGGCGGCGGCGGTTTCGGCGGTTTCGGCGGAGGAGACTTCGGCGGAGGAGGCGCCGGGGGGAGTTGGTAGGGAGCAGTGGGCCGGAGCCGTGAAAACAGTAGGCAACTATTTTCTCATAAATGCTTACTTTTACGCTGCGTTCTGATCCTTGACCTACACAAACAGCTATGAAAAATATCTTTACCGCCCTGTTTATCGCTCTGGTTGCCAGCGCCTGCCTACCCGTTTTGCAAAGCCGCTACCTCACGCAGGACGACATTTCCGTACTTCCCAAGGAAGATGACATCTGGAGGGTGCGGCGGGGCAGGAATGACCCCTGCCGGCAATGGGAATCTTATGTGCCGGATACGGCTTACCTCAGCCATACCCCCATGCGCTACCTCCGGGTGAACGTGCACTGGATGAACACGCCGGACACCGCCTATGACCTGACCGGCCAACGCGCCGTCGAGTTTACCCGGGGCCTCATCCGGGCGGCCAACTACGACCTGGCGAAAAACCGGCAGATGTGGCTGCCCAATGGCAACAATATTCCGGTCGTTCCCACCAATTACCGGTACCTCCTCACCCCCGATCCCAATATTCCGGGAGACGAGGGCATCTATTTTCATTTTGACAAGGAACTGTCCTACTATATCCATAAAGGAAAAAACCGCAACCTCTACCGCCGGGAGGTTTTTGATAAATACGGAGTCCGGATGGATTCCGTGCTGAACATTTTCATCATGCCGCACCATCCGGACAGCGTGGCCTCCCCGACTTACGGCGCCTACGGCGTAGGCGTCGCCCTGGGAAATGCCATAAAGCTGGCGGGCATCTACCACAACGCCAAAGACCGGGACGATTACTGGGATTACCGGGGCGGGGTCAACCATGAGGTCGGGCACATCTTCGGCCTGTCCCATGCCTGGACTACGGATGGTTGCGACGATACGCCGGTACACAAGCAGGATTGCTTCGCCAAAGGGCAGGCGCCGGAGTGTGACACGATGACCTCCAACAACTTCATGGATTATGCCGCGGTGCAAAATGCCTGGACGCCCTGCCAGATCGGGAGGGTACAGTGGCGCATGGCCCAGGAAAACAGCCGGGGCCGCAATTTCCTGCTTCCCACCTGGTGCGAGCTGAAAGACAGCCTGGAAATCGTCATACGGGACAGTGTGGAATGGAACGGCGCCCGCGACCTGGAGGGGCACCTGACCATTGCTCCCGGCGGCCAACTCGTCGTTCGCTGCCGGGTATCCATGCCGCCGGGCAGTGTCATTACGGTGGAGCCCGGAGGCGCCCTCGTCCTCGACGGCGCCCGCCTGCACAATGCCTGCGGACGGGAGTGGCAGGGTATCGTAGTACAAAAATTCGGCGAGGAAACGGGAAAAGTGTATTATACCAGCGATCCCGTTATCGAAAATGCCCGGAACGGATGGCCGGCGCCGGAGGCGCGGCCGTGATGGAAGGAGCTATGGTTTCATGGTTAAATAGCTGAATCGTTTTATTGTTGCCATGGGCCCATGCATCAGAGGAGGTCATTTCCAGGAAAAATCATTCAGAAGCTGTTTAGCCATTTACCATGAAAAACCTCCTCTGCTATCTCCTTGCCTTCGCGATCGTACAACTGTTCTACTTCCCCACCTGGGACGCGGGCTTCGTTACCGACTTCACCGGCCTGATGTGGCGGCTGGAGGGGAGCAGCGCCTGGGGCATTCTCAACAGTTTCGGCTTTCCCTCCCTGCAGCCGGCGCTCAATGCCTTTCTTTACCTTTTTTACCATGCTTTCGGGCTGAACCCGCTGCCCTGGTATCTGGTGTTTACAGGCCTGCATGCCTTGAACGGCGTCCTGCTGTACCGCTTCGGAAGCGCCATACTGGAGTCCTATGGCGTGCGGGCGCCCCAGCTTGTTGCCTTTGTAGGCGCCGTCTTTTTCCTGCTTTCGCCCTACCAGTCGGAAGCGGTTACCTGGCGGGTGTGTTTTAACTTCCTCTTCACTACCGTTCTGATCCTGAGCGCGCTCTGGCTGACGCAGGCGTGGATAAAAGAAGGGCTTTCCCGCCAGCTTTGGGGAATATACCTGCTGTTCCTCCTGGCCCTTTTTACTTTCGAACTGGCGCTGATGCTGCCCCTGGCCTGCCTGGCCCTGCTTCTGTTGTTTCCCGAAGGGCAGCGCACCGGCGGGGCGACGGGCCGGCAATTGCGTTGGCTGGCCCTCCCTCAGTTTGGCATGCTGGCCGTTTATTTCCTGCTCAACCGGCTGATCCTGGGTTCCTGGGTGGGCCACTATGGCGCGGAGGTCCACCTGAAATTCCAGCTTCGCGAGATCCTGTCCCACTATTTCCTTTACGGCATCAAACATCTGGCCTTCAGCCGGTACTGGCCCCATCCGTGGAAGGAAGGCCTGGTGGCGCAGCTGCAAAACCCCGCCCTGCTCTATTCTTTATCCATTCTGGTTGGAATTGGCCTGGCCTTTGCCCTGTTCCGCTTTCGGCGCTGGAAGGGCGAAGGCCAGGCCGGCCTGTTGTTCCTGCTGCTTTTCATCCTGGCCCTGGCGCCGGCCGTTAACCTCTACTTTCACTATCTGCTGCACATCGAGAACGACCGCTACGGTTACCTGGCTTCGGCCTTCCTCTTCCTCGGGCTGTCCGCCGTTCTTTCCCTCCTCCCTCCCCGGGCCTATCTCCTCTTGGCGGTAGGCTATCTGGGCCTATCCTCCCTCTTCCTCTGGCGCACCAACCGGTGGTGGGAACAGTCGACTACCGTCTACTACCGCCTGCTCGACGGTTTTCGCTGGTACGATGCTCCGGCAGTATACCTGCTCAACCTGCCGGCCAACCATCAGGGCGCTTTGATGTTCCACGATTTTTCCGGAAAGGGGCTCGCCTTCCGGGATGCTTTGCAGTACATCAAGGGAAAGCCTTATGAAGGCAACATCTACGAGGTGGCGCAGTACAACCTGGCCAAGCCTGGCGATGATGTCAGCGTTCGCATCGACTCCACCCGGCAGCTTACCGTCGTGTTCAACCAGTGGGGCAACTGGTGGTGGCATAAGGGGCTTGGCATGGGCGGTGGGTATACTGCGGAGAGCTACCAGGTGATCAACCATGGGCAATACTACCGCTTGTTGCTGGACAGCGTGCCGGAAGGGGCGGTTTTTCTGTATCAGTCCGAGGGGGAATGGGGAGTGATCCCTGGAGAGGAGGTGAGGGGGAGAGAGGGTGAGGGGGCCTAACTTCCTCCCAGGCCCCGGACTTTCCGTTGATAAGCGAAGAGGTTCAGGAATTCGCGGGCGGTGGTTTTATGCGGCAGGTAAGGAACGCCCATTCGGTGGTTTTCGCGGGCAATGCGGCCAATGATACTCCAGTGGCGGGCGATATCGCGCAGGGCGCTCCAGTAAGCGCCGCGTTCCGGGTCATAGATGTGGGTGGGTTCCGAGCAGGTTCCGTTGATCTCGATGATCTTCATCCTTTCCCCCGTGTGGAGGGATTCCAGGCTTTCGCATTTGATGTCGAAGCGGCCGTAGTAGAACCCGCCGATTTCCTTGCTGATGCGGTCGAAGGTGCGGCAGATGGCTTTATCGATCAGGCCATTGCTATTGATGAAGCGGGCGCCCTTGGCGTGATTGCCGACAATGCCCAGGCTGATCCGTTCCCCCGGAGCGGGGATGCGATCGAGTACGGCGGGGCTGTTGGCGCGAATGCGGCCCAGTTGCAAAAGGGCTCTCGGCTTTTTGCGGATCAGCGCCTCAACAGTAGACGTTCCATCACCGGTAACATACAGGAATTCCTTGGTGGTCAGGGAAGACACCTTGCCTTCCTCTTCTCCGGGCAAGCGGTAGTATAAGACGCCCACCTCTTCGGGCAGGGTGATGTATTCCTGTAGTAAAAAATCCAGCGGAAAGCGTTGCAGATATTCCAGTAGGGCCTTCTCATCGTCGATCTTTTTCACCAGCAGCCCCCGAAAGCCCAGGTCCGGTTTGGCGATAACCGGATAATGTAGGCCTGCCGCCTGCAGTCTTTTCGGCAGGGAATCCAGGGGTTCTCCCGCCCGGAAGAGCAATGTCCGGGGGCGGTAACGCTCCGGAATTTTCAGTACGGTATCGTATTTAGACTCCAGCCCCATACCGCCGGTATAAATGCCGGGGTTGGCCGCTGTAAAGAAGCAGAGGTGGCGCGACTGCAACATCTGCCACAGGATCTGGGGAATGACGGGATAATAAAAAGCTTTGGAAGGCCAGTATTCCCAGTTGAAGAGCTTAATAAAGAACGGCCTTTTTTTAACGCGATCCCACCACTTCACCTTTCAGGCTGATTTTGACTTGTTTCACCTGCTCGTTGAGCAGGTCGTAATATTGCATATCCATAAAGGAGTCTTCCTTGACGATGCTGGTGATGCTCACGGTGCGTACGATGCCGCCCCGGTTCATCACCACGTCATTCCATGGGTCGCCTTCCCCGGCGTTTAGGTGGAAATCGAGTATGGCCTCCCGGGTGAAGCCCTTGCGGCCCAGGCGCCAGTCGGCAAACCACAGATCCCGTTTTTGGCGTACCTCTTTCGGATACAGGGGAGCGGAAGACCAGATATGAGGCTCCCGGCTGTCCATCCACTTGATGTGCCGTTGGTGTTCATCCCAGCGGAATTCAAGTAGTTTGCCGTTTTCCAGGACGAGCATAGTGAAGGATTCCATTCCTTCGAAGACATACTGTTCCAGGAAATCTTCAGCGGACGGATGTTCGAAGAAGTCAAGCGCCATCAACCCTCGGCTGCGGCGGTACGGCGGCCGCCGGACATGCTTTTCGAAGGCGCCGTTGAGGATACAGGCCAGGCGGCCGGCGCTGGAAATGGCGATCCAGGTCCCGCCTGCCGCTTCATCGCGGGGAAAGGCCAGCTCCTGCCCGGCCATGCGCTGGCAGGTAATATTGCGGGGAGAACGCTCCGGCGCTTCGTCGCGGTTGGAAGTCAGAATGTAGTTGCCGCCCTCAAGGGGCAGATAAGTTACGGTACACATTTCTTAAGCTGTTCGGGTTAAGAGGGAATGAAGGAATGAAGGAATGAAGGAATGATTTGGCGGGCCATGCATTCATTCTTTCATTCCCTCCCCGGCTTCGCTCCAGTTCAGCCGGGTAAAATTCCTTCATAAAGAACCATCACGTCCTTCAGTTCCTTCCGGGTGATGTTCGGCACCTGGGCCTCGTCGGCCGGGTAGCCTATCGGGATGAGGAGGAAGGGGCGTTCATTTTCGGGCCGCTCCAGGATCTCCTGCAGGAAGTTCATGGGGCTGGGCGTGTGGGTCAGGGAGGCCAGCCCGGCGTTGTGGATGGCCGCCAGCAGAAAGCCGGTAGCCAGGCCTACGGACTCATTCACATAGTAGTTTTTCTTCTTTTCACCATCGGCGACATCGTAGGCTTTCTTGAATACGACGATCAGATAAGGCGCTTTTTCCAGGAAGGGTTTGTGCCAGTCGGTACCCAGCGGGGCCAGGTCGGCCAGCCATTCTTCAGACATGCGCCCGTGGTAATTCTCATACTCCTCCTTTTCGGCTGCTTCCCGGATCTTCCGTTTCAGTTCCGGATCAGAGACCACGCAGAAAGTCCACGGCTGCTTGTGGGCTCCCGAGGGAGCGGAAGAGGCCGTCATAATGATATTCTCGACCACTTCCAGCGGCACCGGTTTGTCCGAGAAATCGCGAACCGTACGCCGCTTATCTAGATAACGATAGAACTCCCGGCTTCGTTGAAGCATCTCTGCTTTAGAAAAACGCACCCCCTTGTAAGGAATGAAATCGTCGTCTGCTTTTGGCATTTTCCTGAAAATTTAATCCTCTACAGGCCGTAAAGTTAAAACAACTCAACGGATAATATGGAGTTATCGCCGGGAAGACAGTTCTGTTACGGCGTTGATACCGATACCGGCAGTACCTTGCCATTGAAAAAATGATGGCCTTCGGCAGCGAAGTAGGCAATGAAGCCACCCATTTTTTCGCTGCTGACCGGCGCCTGCAGGCCGGGGAAGGCCTCGGCCAGCATCTCCGTCTGCACGGCGCCCAGGCAGAGGCAGTTGCAGGCCACATTTTTCTCTTTCCACTCTTCCGCCAGGCACTCCGTCAGGTTGGCGATAGCGGCCTTGCTGGCGCTATAGCCCAGCAGCCCCGGAAATTTGGCGCTGCCCTGAAAGCCTCCCATGCTGCTGATGTTGAGGATGTGCGCTCCCCCACTCTTCTCCAGAAAAGGCTGCAAAAGCTGTATCAGACGGGAAGGGCCGAAGAAGTTGACCCCAAAGGCCCTGCCCCAATCCTTTTTATTAATCTCTTCAAAGGGCTTCTTGAGCAGGTATCCGGCGTTGTTGACCAGGACATCCACCCGGCCCATGGGCCGGGCCTTTTCCAGGAGCGCCTCCTCATCAGGGTTAAGCAGGTCGAAAGCCAGATAGTCCAGCGTTTCACCAGCTTCTTTTTTCAGGGCTTTCAGATTCTCTTCGTTTCGGGAAAGGGCCAGCACGCGATGCCCCTGCCGGGCCAGTTGCAGGGCCGCATCGTAGCCAATCCCCCGGCTGGCGCCGGTAATGATGATGTTTTTCATATTTATTTTTTGGTTTTGCCGATTTTCCTGAATCTATTCAACCGGAATGAAGGGCCCATTGTTTTGGGGGAAGTAGAATGGTTATTGTTGTATTGCTGCCGGGTTATGTTGTTATCTGGCAAATTTCCCCTAATTTTGCCCGTCGAAACCAAGCCTATGTTTTTAAAGAACTTTTTATATCACATGGGGCGGTACACGATGATGCTGGGGACCAGCTTCTCCCGGCCGGAAAACCACTACATGTACTACAAGGAGACGATGCGGCAGATGAACGACATCGGCGTCGGCTCCCTGGTCATCGTGTGCCTGATCTCCGTGTTCATCGGGGCCGTGACGGCGGTGCAGTTCTCCTACCAGTTGGACGGAACGCTTGTACCGACTTACTACATCGGCTATATCGTCCGCGACAGTACGATCATCGAACTGGCGCCGACCATCACCTGCCTGGTGCTGGCCGGCAAAGTCGGTTCCAACATGGCGGCCGAGATCGGGGGGATGCGCCAGAAGGAACACATCGACGCCATGGAGATCATGGGCGTCAACACGGCCGCTTACCTGATCATGCCGAAGGTCATCGCGGCACTGATCGTGATCCCTCTGCTGGTGGCCATCGCTGCCTTCGTGAGCATCATAGGTGGATATATCGCCGCCGTACCCACCGGCCTGATGTCTGATGCGGAATACATACAGGGCCTGCGTTCCTTCTTTATCCCCTACAATGTCTTCATGATGTTCGTCAAGGCGGTAGTCTTTGCTTTCCTGCTGACCTCGGTATCCTGTTACCAGGGGTACTACGTCAGAGGAGGGAGCATCGAACTGGGGCAGGCCAGCACCAATGCCGTGGTGTTCAGCGACATCCTGATCCTTCTGGCCGATTACGTCATCGCGGTACTGCTTACCGGTTAATCCAAGACCATGATCAAAACAGAAAACATATTTAAGTCATTTGAGGACAACGAGGTGTTGAAAGGCATCACCACGGAGTTCTTCCCGGGGCAGGCCAACCTCATCATCGGGCGCAGCGGCGCCGGCAAGACGGTGCTGCTGAAGCTGCTGGTAGGCCTGCTCAAGCCTACTTCGGGTAAGGTGTTCTATGATGACGTGGATTTCTTCAGCCTCAGCAAAAAGGAAGTGCGCGCCATTCGGATGAAGGTGGGTATGCTCTTTCAGGCCTCCGCCCTGTTCGATTCCATGACCGTGGAGGAAAATATCCGCTTCCCGCTGGATATGTTCACCACCATGACCTGGAAGGAAAAGCAGAACCGCGTCAACTTCTGCCTGGAAAGGGTCAACCTCGGAGAGGTCAACCAAAGCTACCCCTCGGAGATCAGCGGCGGGATGCAAAAACGGGTGGGCATCGCCCGCGCCATCGTCCTGGAGCCCAAATACCTCTTCTGCGACGAACCCAACTCCGGACTGGACCCCAAGACCTCCATCGTCATCGATGAACTCATCAAGGACATTACCGTGGAGAACAACATGACCACCGTGATCAACACCCACGATATGAACTCGGTCATGGAGATCGGCGACAACGTCATCCTGCTCTATAACGGAGAGATCGCCTGGCGCGGCAACCGCGACGAAGTGCTGCACAGCGACAACGAGACGCTTCACGACTTCATGTTCGCTTCTCCCTTCCTGCAACAGCTGCGGGACTCGGCACTGCAGAAATAATTTCCCCTTGTGCTTGCCGGTTTTTGGGGAAATCTTATATCTTTGCAAAACTTTTTGAAAACGGGATTTGTATGGAAAGAAGAACTTCCGAAAGCGGAGGGCTTTCCGGGCCAAATTCCGGGGTTGTTCCAACAACGATTCACGAATCAACGCCCGTCTTCTCCCGACAAATGTCGGGACCAGCCGGGTAAAGATCCACCTACGCCCAGGTGGCGGAATTGGTAGACGCGCCAGCTTGAGGGGCTGGTGTTCGCAAGGACGTGCAGGTTCGAGTCCTGTCCTGGGCACTTACTTTTTCTTTCTTTGGCCATATTCCTTCCTGGATAATCTTGGCCTCACTATTCTCTCCACCCCTTCGGGCGGTAAGCTTTGCCCGGCCCGAACAAGACGGGCAGGCCAAACTGTGGCTATAGCCTGGCTCCAACCAGGCGATGGCCAAGGCGGCGCCTTCATAACCAGTTTTTTTCATAATCCTTTCGGGTGCAGCCGAAAACACCCTCCAGCAGCTTTCTCCTCATTTTTTGAACAGGAGAGCTGTCGGTATGTTTGTAGGCACTCCGTTGCAGGGAGAAGCGGCAATGGTTGCGGATGGCCTGCAAACAGGGTGGTTTAAGCGGGAACCTTCCCAAAACAGAAAAAGCCCCGGTTGCCCGGAGCTTTTTCTTCAGATCTCTATAATGTGAGGAGCATCATCGATGCTCTTTCCATTAATACCTCTTGTTGTAACCACCGCCGCCACCGCCGCGGTTGTAACCGCCGCCGCCGCCGCCACGGTTGTAGCCGCCGCCGCCGCCGCCACCTCTGTTCTCACGAGGTTCAGCTTTTTTGACTACGATGGTGCGGCCGTCGAATTCCTGGTCATTCAGGCCATCGATGGCGGCCCGTGCTTCGTCGTCATTGGGCATTTCGACAAAACCAAAACCTTTGGACTTTCCTGTGAATTTGTCCATGATGATCTTCACGGAATCCACTTCACCGTACTCCTCAAAAGCATCCTGAAGGTCCATCTCCTGAGTGTCGAAGTTTAATTTAGCAACAAAAATATTCATACAAAAACGAAATTGAACTCCGCATTTCGCGGAAAAGTTAAAAGATTAAGAAAACGAGAAATAACTAAGGAAGGATAAAAGTAAATGTGGTAAGGCAAATGCAGTTAACCTAAACACTTAATTAATTCGAATGCAAAGATACGCTAATCCTTCGATAATGTAAATACTTGGGGGTTTTTTTATTTTTAATGGCAACAAGGCCATAGGCTTACTATGCCGGCAGGGCCGGCTGGGGGCGATATCCATTTGTGCCCCTGTGCCAAGTGGCCTGGGGAAATACCCCAAAGGTTCATCGGGACGCAGTTTCCCGGCCTTATTGTCCTTCTATTAGGATGTATGCATCCGTGCATCCGCTTGAAAGCTAGTGCTTTATATACGAATGCACGACTGCTTCTAAGCCCTGGAAGGGAAGGTTCCGTTCAGGCAGATAATAAAATTGATGCAGGTGGAGGGCTGCACATTGGGGGTTTCCCCGGCCGTCCCTTTGACCACCATACTGGAAACCGTATCGGCGCTCATTTCCTTGCTGGTGTGGATGCCGACAATCTGCTGGGGGTTGGCTTCTGTTCCAGCCTTATCGCCCAGGTTTCGCGGCGTGAGCCCCGGGCCGCTGCCGGGGTGCATGGGCACGCGCCCCCGCAGGTCGGGCAGGGCAAAGGTGGTTCTTCCGTCTCCGCCATACGTCGCTCCCATTATGGAAAACAGGGCCTGGTGTTCGTTGATTTTCAGCAGGCTGCCGTCACAGAAAGCCCAATTGCGTGGGGCAAAGTTGCCGGCAAACATAACGATGGAACCAATAAATGCTTCGTTCATGATTGAAAGTTTATCGAATAGCCCTAAATAAGGGCGATCCATGGTTTGGAAATGAAATGGTTGTTTTTGTCTTTTCCCCCCGGGATTCAACAGCTCTGCGTCAGCTTTTTGCCTTCGGCATATTTTCCGGCAATTCCTTCGGCGCCTCAACCGGGGCTTTTTGGGGATTTTCCCTGGCTTCCACCGTGATAGGCAAGGCATTGGTCTCCTGCCCGTTCAGCAGCAGGCTTGCCCACAGGCGGGGGCTGCCGTTGGATTTAGCCATCAGGGCGGTATCCAGGGAGAACATGACCATCTGGTCCGTCCACAGCTCAATGTGGGCGTCTGTGGGCTGGTGGTTGATGGCCAGCTGGAATTTGTCCTTATCGCTGGGCTCGCCGGTTCCGCGCAGGGACTGCCCGAAGAGGGTGACGGTGAGGCCTCCTTTGCCCTCGTTCTGGACGAGGTAGTGCAACTGCGGGGGCTGTTTCAGGTTCTGCCCGTCGGCGTACACCTGGATGAGGTGCATGGTGCGTTCCATGGCGCGGTCGATGCGGCCGATGGTCTGGCGGAGGTCGAAATCGGTGAGCACGCCCTCGGCCACGTACTGGCTCTGGATATAGGTGCCGTTGAGGTTGAGTTCCCAAACGAAACTGGTGAAGGCCGTCTGCACCTGCACCAGGTCGGCCATGGCGCGCTGAATGCGCTCCAGCGGGTCTTTGAGGAACTGGGTGAGAATGGCGGCCAGCCCACCCAGGCCGGCCAGCACGCCGGTGACGCGCCCGCCCAGTTCCTGGCTGGCCACAGAGATGATCACGCCTCCCATGATGAGGACGACGCCCATGGCGAAGGTGGCCACGTTGAGCTGCTGCAACAGGCGCATGGTCTTCTTGGCGTTGTCCACGGCGTCGTTGAGCAGGATGGAGGCCTCCTCGCTGCGCGCCTTGGAAGGCTTGAGGTAGTATTCGGAGAGCAGTTCCTGGCGGGCGGCCCGCTCGCGCTCCTCGCCGGTCACGGTGCGCACCAGGGCGTCGACGGCCACCCGGCCGCCGATGTTGCCCAGTATTTTGACCAGGTTCTCCCGGATGTCGAGGTTTTCCTCCTTGGGCAGGCGTTTGCTGAGGGGCTCGATGGCCAGGCGCTCCAGCTGGCTCCTGATCTGGGCGTAAATGTCTGTCTTATTGTCGAAGAACCATCGGTCGCTCATTTCGCCGAGCAGTTGGGTGATCCATTTCTGCACGGCGATCTCCCGTTCTTTCATCTGTTCTTCCATGAGCAGTTTCAGCATGGACTGCCCCATGCTGAAGGTGGCCTCCGGGATGAGGCTGCCGTCGGGCCGGCGGACGGCGTCGTCCTGGCTGGCTACGATGTCGGCGTAAGCTTTTGACCTTTCCCGGAGGGAGTAGCACCAGCGGTAGATCTCGTTGGTGGTGTGGTTGTCCAGCTCGTCTTTGTCCAGTTTTTTATCTTCGAATACCCGCTTGACGGTAGGGTTCTGCTGGTCGTCGAGCACCTTTTGAAAAACATAGTCTCTGACTTCCTTCTCTTTGCTCAGGTCCGTGCGGTTGTTCAGCAGGTTGGCCAGGGCCAGCACGGCGCCGGGCACGTAGCGGGCCTTGTGGGAGGCGCGGTCGACCAGGGTGCCGTTCTTATCACTGGCCACCCAGATGACGCATTTTTCGAGGATGGCCTTGAGGGCGGCTTCGCTGCCGTACTCGATGGCGCTGGCGATCAGTTCGCTGGCCTTGTCTTCCTGGTTGAGGTCTTTGATCAGGTCGTTGAGGCGTTCCTGAATGACGTCGGACTTCCGCTTGAGGAATGCGCTGGCCTGGGCCGATACTTCCGGGTCCTCGTGGTTGACCGTAGCCAGGATGACCGGCAGGAGGTCGTCGTGGTTGGGGAAATCGGGAGCTTCCCAGCGTGCCTCCAGGATGCGGGGCGTGGCCAGCAGCAGCTTCCCTTTTTCCTGCTGGGTGAAAGAGATGTTTTCGAGTAGTTTTTTGGCCACATCCGCCCGGTATACTCTGGCGATCCTTTTAAAGGTTTCGCGGCCGTCTTCGTTGTCCTCCGGCCCTTCCCTTCTCTCCATATACCGCAGGTATTTGAACAGCTCGGTTTCATGCGGCTGGAGGAACTGGACGGCGTCTTCTCGGACGTTCTGTTCATCGTGCTTCAATGCCGCCATCAGGGCCGGCATGATCTTGTGCTCCAGTTTTTTGTTGGCTTGCCAGCGTTCGTCCAGGCCCTTGAAACTCAGCCATGCCCTGCCCCGGTCCTCGGCAGAGAGGCTGTCGTGATGGGTAAGGAAATCGAATACATCGTCATCGCCCAGGATCTCTCGGATGGCCTTCAGGTCTTCTTCCAGCGTGTTTTGCTCGCCGGACTCCCGCAGGTATTTGAACAGGGCGAAATAAATTTCCCGGCGGATCTTTTTTTCCACCGGTATTTCATCGCGTTTGTCTTTCAGATAGTCAAAAGCTTCACGGGGTTTATTGGGGTGGGCGGGAAATTCCGTATCAAAGTTCTCCAGCCGGTAGCAAAGCAGCCGGTAGGTGGTTAGTTTTTGGTTGGCGCGGTAGTCCCAGGCCTGGAAATAGGGTTTTCGGCCGTCTTTGAACTTCCCCCAGATCTCTTCCCAGAACACGACAAAAGCTTTCCAGTACTCGCTCATTTTGGAGTTGAAAAAGCGCTCTATGCGGCTTTCGTCGTCTCCCGGCAGTTGAAAAAGGGTGGTCAGGAGGGCATCAACCACAAATTTTTCCTGTTTCCAGGCGCGGGGGCGGACATCCTTGCCGACATTCTCCACGAAAGCGGACCAGGACCCCTGGGCGAACGCTCCCAGAGCTTTCCAGAGCACATCGATGCCGTGCTCCCAGTCGTCCTCCGGCGTGTAGCCCTTTGTTTGCAGGTGGTGGAGCAGGGTGGCGCCCTCTTTCAGCACCGCCCAGGTATTGTCGTCGGTTTTTCCCGCTTTTGCGGCTTCTTCCAGCAATTCCAGCGCCTGGTTGGCGAGGGTGTCCATGTCGTTGCTGTAATCTTCTATCAACCGGTCAAAAAGCCGGGGTTCGGGGTCTTCATAGACGCTCCAGTTCTTGCCGATGGAGCCTTCGGCGGAGAGGAGGAGTTTTTTCCAGGTGGGAAATTCCGAGAGATTTGGAGCTGTTGTGCTCATTTGTTTAGGTTTTAGGTTAACCTTTTGAAATCCAGTTATTGGAAATAAAGCCACCGGCCTTTTCTATCAATTGTCCGGCTTGGGTGCTAATCTTCCGTTTCCAGTACCGCCACCAATCCCAGCCTGAAATCAAGGCTGGTGCCCTTCACCTCAAAAGCCGCCGTC
>JAGFJE010000531.1 GCA_024103175.1 Phaeodactylibacter sp. | reverse complement strand
ACGTTGCCGCTCATATCGTAAATGCCCAGCTCGTTGGGCAGCTTCAGGCCCACCGGTTTGGTCTCGCGGTGGCTGTTTTCACTATACCAGCCTACTTCGTCCAGCTTATTTCCCCCGGCGTATTCGTAGCGGGGGCGGCCTTCCGGGTTCGGGCCGCCGCGCGCGGCGTACTCCCATTCGGCTTCGGTAGGCAGGCGATAACCCCCTGAGAATTTCGATTTAGGATTTTTGATTTGGAATTTTTGATGTACTGGGGCCTCATTGGGCAAGGTGTAGCCGGCCTCTGTCTTACCATAGGGTTTTTGGAAGGCCTCGTCGCTGAAATAACAGGGCGCGTAGCCGCACAGCTCGTTCAGGGCGTTGCAGAAAACGGCAGCGTCGTACCAGCTGACACGTTCTACCGGGCGGGTGGGGCCTTTGAAATTAGAGGGGTTCTCTCCTGGCATCACAGCTTTCCAGAAAGCCTAGGTAACTGGGTATTGGCCGATCCAGAAAGTCTGGACCTGAACGGTATGTACAGGTTTTTCATCATCATATTGCTCACCCCCCATAGAAAAGGGGCCGCCTTCCACTTTGATCATGGAGAAAGGGGCGGTTTCGGGGGCGCGATAGAGAACGGAAACTTGCGCGGGCATGGGGCTTTTTAAACCGCAAAATACTAAATATCGAATTTAAAATGTAAAAGGGGGGCTAATAGCGGACAGCCCGGAGGAAGCCGTAACCTTCCAGCGTTTTAAAAACCTGTAAGCGTTTTGCCAAGAGCGAGAAAGAGGGCTTGTTCAGCATCTCCGATAAACGCTGCCGGGTTGGGCAGGGCTGTTGACTGGCTGAAAACCCGGCAGGTTGAATCGCTCAAAAGTATAGACAGTTTTTTTCCAAAACCCTGAATTTTGAACAACCTAGCCGACAAGTCAGGGTCTTTTTCAATTTGAAATTTTGCGTTTTTGCGGGATTGCCGAAATAGGGCTTTTGGCAAATAAAGCCCAGATCCTGTTAATCCTCGAATCCTGTCATCCTGTCCCCTGTCATCCTGTCCCCTCCGGATGAATCACGATCCTATTCTCCAGCAAATCCACCTTCATGCGGTTGGCGTTGGAGAGCCAGTCGAGGAAATAGGCGCCGAGCATTTCCTGGCGCCAGCCGCCGGACAGGAGGTCGAGGGCGTCGTCATCGTCGGCGCGGATCTTTTTGAGTTCGCCGCGGGGCACCACCATGTTGATGGAAATATCTTCCTCCAGACATTTGTATTTGATCACCTGGTAGAGCATCTCCATGATGATCTGCTCCTTGGGGTCGTCGTCTATGTCGGAGGGGATGCGCTTGAGGATCTCCCGCTCTTCATCGGTAACGGGGCGGTTGTAGAGTTCTTCGAAAATGGCGCCGTACTTTTCCGCTGTCCGGCGGGGGATGCGGCGGTTGTGTTTCAGGGCTTCCCGGCCTGAAGAAATGCTCCGCACGATATGGCTGATGTATTTGGCGGGCAAGACCATTTCCTTGGAGTGGTCGCGCTGTTCGGCCAGCTGCCGCCGCCAGGCGAAAAGGCGGATCAGGAATACCCGCTCTTTTGTCTTGAGCGAGCGCATCAGGTTGCTCTTGACGGCCTCGTCGTGGGGGTCTTTGTAGTAATACTCGGGCTTTTCCAGCAGGGACAGCTCTTCGGCGGCCCAGTGCACCCGGTTTTGCTTTTCCAGCTTCTTTTCGAGGCGGCCTTTCAATTCGGGCAGGAACAAAACGTCGTTAAGGGCGTATTTCAGCTGTTTGTCCTGAAAAGGGCGCCCTTCCCAGTCGGTCACGGCGTAGCCTTTTTTCAGGTGGACGTTCAGCTCGCCTTCCACCAGTTTGCGGAAAGACACCGGGTATTTGTACCCCACGAAGCCGGCGGCAACCTGGGTGTCAAACACATTGCCGGGTACGATACCGTAAAGGTTGTTCAGCAACCGGTAATCGTTGTCTCCCGCGTGAGTGATCTTGGTGATCTTCCGGTCCGTCACGAGGTCCAGAAACGGGTCCAGGTTCTTCAGGCGTATGGGGTCGATGAGGAAAAGCCCTTTTTCCGACTTTACCTGAATAAGGCAAAGCAGGGTGTGGTAACGCTTTTCTCCGACAAATTCGGTATCGAAGGCCATCCAGGAAAGGTTCCGGTGTTCCTGGTAGAATGTGTCAAGAGCCCGGGGGTCTTCGATCAGGTTATATTGAAGTGCGCGGTCTGGCATTGTTTACGTGTTTACGTGCATTCGTGCATAGGTGAGGGCGCTCCGGAGAGTACTCCAAAGGAAAGAATGACTGGAGGAATGAAGGAATGAATACGAATTCCATATATTAAAATCTTTTTTACAGGAACTAATGTATATGAAATTATAATCATTCCTTCATTCCATCGCTCCATCATTCCTTCATGGGACTTTCTGGAGCGCCCTCACCTTTACACCTATACACTTTTACACAATAAAAGTTACAACGGGATGTTCCCATGTTTTTTCTTCGGCAATTTCGCCGCCTTATTTTCCAGCATGGCAAAAGCCTTGATCAGTTTGCGGCGGGTATCTTTGGGGTCGATCACCTCATCGATGAAGCCGCGGCCGGCAGCGCGGTAAGGATGGGCGAACATCTCCTGGTATTCCTGTTCCTTTTCCGCCAGCACGGCCTGGGGGTTGTCGGCGGCCTTTATTTCCCGGCGGAAGATGATCTCGGAGGCGCCCTTGGCGCCCATCACCGCGATCTCGGCTGAAGGCCAGGCATAGTTCACATCGGCGCCGATGTGTTTGGAGTTCATCACATCGTAGGCGCCGCCGTAGGCTTTGCGGGTGATCAGGGTTACGCGGGGGACGGTCGCCTCACTGAAGGCGTACAACAATTTGGCGCCATTGACAATGATCCCGTTCCACTCCTGGTCGGCTCCCGGCAGGAAGCCAGGGACGTCCACCAGCACCAGCAGGGGGATATTGAAACAATCGCAGAAGCGTACAAAACGGGCCCCTTTCTTGGAACTGTCCACATCGAGCACACCAGCCAGGCTGATGGGTTGATTGCCCACAATACCGATACTGCGGCCTCCCAGGCGGGCGAACCCCACGATCAGGTTGTCGGCATAATTTTCGTGAATTTCCAGGAAGGAATCTTTGTCGACAATGCCATCCACAACATCCCGCATGTCGTAGGGATGGTTGGGGTTCTCCGGCACGATGTCCCGAAGTTGCATTCGGATCTCGTCTTTCAGCTCAAAGGGCAATTTGGCGGGCCGGTCCTCGCAATTCTGGGGCATGTAGCTCAGCAGGCGGCGTATTTTGGCCAGGCAGTCGATATCGTTACCCGCAGTCAGGTGGGTAACGCCGGATTTGGTGGAATGGGCGCTTGCCCCTCCCAATTCCTCGGCAGTCACCTCCTCATTGGTCACCGTTTTGACCACATTGGGCCCGGTGACGAACATGTAGGAAGTATTCTCGACCATAATGGTGAAATCGGTCATAGCCGGGGAATAGACGGCGCCGCCGGCGCAGGGCCCCATGATGGCGGAGATCTGAGGGATGACCCCGGAAGCCATTACATTGCGGTAAAAAATATCGGCGTATCCGCCCAGAGAACTGACCCCTTCCTGAATGCGGGCGCCGCCGGAATCGTTCAGGCCGATAAGGGGAGCGCCATTCTCCATGGCCAGGTCCATCACCTTGCAGATCTTTTCGGCATGGGTTTCGGAAAGGGACCCGCCGAAGACGGTAAAATCCTGAGCAAAGACATAAACCAGGCGGCCGTCGATGGCGCCGTAGCCGGTCACTACGCCATCGCCCGGTATGCGTTGTTTCTCCATACCGAAGTCGCTGCTACGGTGGGTGACCAGCATGCCGATCTCTTCAAAAGAGCCATTATCGAGCAGAAAATGAATGCGTTCCCTGGCGGTGAGTTTTCCCTTTTCGTGCTGCTTTTCGATCTTATCGGCGCCGCCGCCCATCATGGCTTCCGCGATCTTGTTTTGTAGCTGTTGTAGTTTTTCTTTCATGAAAAGCCGGTTTATCCTTTTTTCTGAATGATGAACCCTTTGCCGACAGAGCGGCTGGCATTTCGAAACAGAGCGTCATCAGCCTTAATGATCCCATCCGTAAGTATAGTCAGAAAAGGGCCTTTGGTGGAGGGGCGAAGGGCCACTTTTTTTTCCTTTCCGGCAGAAAGGTTGGTGGCATTGGCCTTGAAGATGCGCTGAGCGATGCCTGTCCAGTACATTTCCAGCAGCCCGACGAGGTAACCGCTCAGGTTCCGCTCCTGTAAAACCTCAAAGTTGTTTTTTTCCGCCCAGGCGCGAAAGTCATCTTTGGACACAAGGTATTCATGCCCGAAAGCGTAGGCGCCCTGCGCGATCTTTTTATCGGTAAAGTAGCTGAGCAGGCGGTTGACGGGGTCGTAGGTAAAGGGAAAATCCAGTGAAGGAAAGGTGATCAACGCCAGCCCGCCGGGCCGGAGCACCCGCCGTATCTCTTCAATCATCCGCTCGGGCCGGCCCACGTGCTCGATCACTTCGACGGATACGAGCAGGTCGAAGGTATTGTCTTCGAAACTCAGGTTCAGGGCGTCTTCCACCCGGTATTCAAGGCTGGGTACGGCTGCATTGAGCGCCCGGGCGTAATTGATATCCTGCTCATTGATATCACAGGATATCAGGTGATCGCAATAGCGGGCGATCATGCCGTCGTAGTCCCCCTCCCCTGCCCCGAGGTTTAACCCCCGTTCAAACCGATGCTTCCGGGACAGCCGTTCGAGGTTACGCTGTATAAAGAGATACCGGTTGCGATATGTTGGAAATAGTAATTTGTAATTCATCTGTTTGTGCTTGTTGCCCGGCCCGCAAACTTACAGCTTTTGCGCGGCTTCCAGGTAACGGGCGGCATTTTGTGTATCCCCCAGCGCCTGCAGGGCCCTGGCGGCAAGCTGGTAAGCCTGCTTGAAACCGGGGTTGGCCTCGATGGCCTTCTGGGCATTCTCGAACGCTGCCCGGTAGTTCTGAGTCGACTCATAAGCGAGCCCCATGTAATAATAAGCGGCGTAGTATTCTTCGTTGACCCGCGTCAGCCGCTCAAAAGAACCGAGCGCCCGCTGCTGCTGGCCCAGGTTGAGGTAGGCCAGCCCTTCGTAAAGCAGGGCGCTTTCCACATCCGGAGCGGCGGCCAGTGCTTTTTGGGCCGCATCCAGGGCCTGTTGATATTGCCCCATACTGATATAGGCATTGGCGAGCGACGTCCAGGCCACTTCGTTATCGGGATGGGCCTGCACTTCCTTTTGCAGCTGGGCTACCGCTTCCGGCAGGTTGCCGGCAGCCATGGCCATTTGTCCCTGGTAGGCATACTTGTCCAGGTCCTTCTCGATGGCCAGCAAAGGCACGCCATTGGCATCCACGGTGTGTATCGTCCGGCTGTTGGGCCAGTTGCCGGAGCGCAGGTGGGCGCCCCGAATGTAGCGGGAGGGGAAAACGCCATAGTCCCAGGCTTCATTGTACCGGTTGTTGAAGCGGACGTACTTTACCTTCACTTTTCCATCGAACCGCTCCCGCGTCATTCGGCTGGTATTATAGAAAAAGGTAGTGCCGAGGACGACGGTATCCTGCATCTGCGGGCTGAGAATGCCCTCCTTCTCCATCCAGTCGATGGCCTGCCGGACAGAAACGCCCCAGTAATCCGTTTCGTAGTAGCCATAAGCGCCCTTAATGCCACCGGCAACCGGATTGAAATATACGTAGGGATACTGAGGGTTGCGCACGATAAAAAGCACGGCGTCGACAGCCAAAAGGCCGGCCGCCGCCCAAATCACATACCGGGCCGTTTTTTGCGCTTTAAAGAAGCTTTCCAGCACCACCCAGAAAATAGCGGCAACCACCACCATGCTCGGGTAGATAAACATCAGGTGCCTCCAGCCGTCGTGGAGGATGGAATCCTTGTAGATGATGTAAGCCACCGGGAACAGCGTGGCAAAATATACCAGTAGTACTGCGGTGGTATTGTACCGCTTCAGGATGGCAGGCAAAACAAATAGGCTGCCCACAAAGCCAACGAGAGTGAACAGCGGAATGGTTTTTACGATCCAGAGCACCGAGTAATACCAGGCGGTATCGTCCGAAAGCAGGTTCTCCCCGGCGAACAAGACGCGGATCTTGACCCCGAGTTTGGAAAATTCCGTCAGGGCTGCCAGAGGATGCCCGATGGGGTCGGCAAGAGCCGCCGGCCAGGTCAGTATGGCCAGGA
>JAGFJE010000495.1 GCA_024103175.1 Phaeodactylibacter sp. | reverse complement strand
GTAATGATGGCGCCGGTGGCCCCGATGGGGTGCCCCAGGGCGATGGCTCCGCCGTTCGGGTTGGTCTTGTCGGCCGGGAAATTCAGCTCCTTGGCGACGGCGCAGGCCTGGGCGGCGAAGGCTTCGTTGGATTCGATGACGTCCATGTCCTTGACGCTGAGGCCGGCCTTTTTCAGGGCGTTTTTAACGGCCGGCACCGGGCCCATGCCCATTTCGGCGGGCTCGACGCCGCCGTGGCCATAGGCTACGATGCGGGCCATGGGCTTGAGGCCGCGGGCTTTGGCCGTTGCGGCGTTCATGACGACGACGGCGGCGGCGCCGTCGTTGATGCCGGAGGCGTTGCCGGCGGTCACGGAGCCGCCGTCCCGTTTGAAGGCGGGGCGCAGTTTTTCCAGGCCTTCTATGGTTGTGCCGGCGCGGGGGTACTCGTCGGTTTCGAAGACGATGGTTTGCTTGCGGGTTTTGATCTCCACCGGTACGATCTGGTCTTTGAAGTAGCCCTTTTCGACGGCGTTGACGGCCCGCTTCTGGCTTTCCACCGCGAACTCATCCTGCTGATTCCGGCTGATGTCATACTTGTCCGCCACATTTTCGGCGGTGATGCCCATGTGGCCGTGGCCGAAGGGGTCGGTCAGGGCGCCGACCATCATGTCTACGCCGCTGGCTTCGCCCATGCGCTGGCCCCAGCGCAGGTTGGGCAGCATGTAGCCGCCGCGGCTCATGTTCTCCGCTCCGCCGCCGAGGGCTGCTTCGCACTCGCCCATCTGAACGACGCGGGTAGCCTGGACGATGGCCTCCAGGCCGCTGCCGCAAAGGCGGTTGAGTGTCATGGCGGGGGTTTCCTTGGGAACCCCGGCCTGCACGGAAACAACGCGCGACAGGTACATGTCCCGCTGTTCGGTGTGAATGACGTTGCCAAAAAAAGTATGCCCGATCTCTTCGGCGCTGATGCCCGACCGCTTGATAGCCTCCTTGGAGGCAATGGTGGCCAGCTCAATAGGGGGAACCGTCTGCAGGGATCCGCCAAAAGTGCCAATGGCTGTGCGGACACCGCTGAGTATTACGACTTCATTCAGTTCTGCCATGTTCTTTGGATTGTTTGTGGATTCTTAAATCAGGGAGTTATGATTATCCGGATATCCGGCGTAATGAGCCGCTAATATACGCAATTTTTGCTAAAAATATAGATATATAGATATTTTATTTTATCGAAAAAACCCCGTTTTCTTCTCCTGTCTGTTTTGCTCTTAACTGGGTGAAATCCAGTTTTTTGTGTTGTCCGGTTTTCCAAATAAAATATTTATATTCACCACCCGCCAGAGGGTTGTTCTGTGTGTTATTTCTGAATTAGGAGATGTAACCTAGGGTGTTCAGTTAACACGGAATTTTCATGTTGTAATTTCCATTGTTTTTAGCACACCACACAGGGCATTCATCAAGTGGCAGCTTAGATATCTGTTTAGCGTCGAGGTGACATCTTTTTGCCCTGCCACCGGCAATTAAGCCTATTCCCGAGGATTGAAGGGCAAAAAGAGCTTGTCCCGATATTTTCGGGATGTCATTTCGTTACTCAGAAACGAAAAACTTAACTTACATACTCCAACGACAAAACACGCTGCCCATGAGGTATATAATTATCGCCCCTTTTCTCTTCCTCCTCCTCTCCTGCACCCCCAAGCCCAAAACGGCCCACCACCCCCTCCCGGACACCCTCCGCATCCACTCCTTCGACACCTTTCCCATCCCCTCCAGCATCCGCGCCCTGGAAGTGCTCGATGACAACACCCTCTGGTTTGCCGGCTCGGGCGGCGTATACGGCTACACGGAAGACGGTGGGCAAAGCTGGGTAGTCGACAGCCTGCTGGCCGACAGCATCCGCCCCCATTTCCGGTCGATCGCTGTAACCGGTGAAGCGGTTTTCCTGCTCAGCATCGCCTCGCCGGCCCTGCTGTACCGCTCGGAAGATAAGGGCAGGAACTGGCAGCTGGTTTACCGGGAAGATCACCCCGCCGCTTTTTATGACGCCCTGTCTTTTTGGGACGACAAAGAGGGCATCGCCATGGGCGACCCCACCGGCGGCTGCCTGTCCGTCATTCTGACCCATGATGGGGGGCGCAGCTGGGAAAAGGCCCCCTGCAGCCAGCTTCCACCCGTTGAGGAAGGAGAGGCCGCTTTTGCCGCCAGCAATTCCAATATCGCCCTGTACGGCGATCACGCCTGGATCGTCTCCGGGGGGAAACGGGCGCGTGTTTTCCACAGCCCGGGGCGGGGAGAAAGCTGGGAGGTATTCGACACCCCCATTATCGAAGGAGAACAAATGACGGGTATCTTTTCCGTTGACTTTTACAATGAGCAAACCGGCATCATATTCGGCGGGGACTGGAACCGGAAGGAGATGAATACCCGCAATAAGGCCGTTACCAACGACGGAGGAAAAAGCTGGCGCCTGATTTCCGAAGGGGAAGGGCCCGGCTACCGTTCCTGTGTGCAGTACATGCCGGGTAGTGAAGGCCAGGGCATTGTAGCCTGTGGCATCCCCGGTATTTCCTGGTCTTCAGATGGAGGGGAAAGTTGGAGCAGCCCAAGTGGCGAGAATTTCTATACCCTCCGTTTCGGGGCAAGCTGGAAAACCCTGTGGCTGGCCGGCAATGGTAGAATTGGGAAAATGATATTGAAATAATCCAAGGCTGCAGGCGCAAAACCAGGTAGAACAAAAATTTGCTGCCCAAATACCCGCCAAAAGCGCAATCGGACTGATACGCGATAAAAAGCTCAAAACCGGCAACAAAAAAAACAAATTAATGTTGTAACATCAGAATTAACCGCATAACAATACCATGGATAACAAAGCGTTCTACTCCGCCTTCAACAACTACGCCGGCCTGCTTCAGCAATCCGCCCGGAATTTTGCCGGCAACATGGAAGACGCCAGGGTGCTTTACCAGGAAACTGCCTTTCAGGTATCGAGGCAGAAAGAAGGGATAGAGGAATCCGGAAGCTTCAAGGACCGGGCCATCCATACCATGCGCACGATTTTCCTGAATGGCCTGCGAAAGAAAAAATATCGCCTGGCCCGGCAGCCCCTGAATCCGGAGCCGGTGCAGCCGATGTCAACAGCGCTCGAAAATATTCTGGACAGGCTGGAAGAGCTGGATGAAATGTACCGGGTGCCTTTCTGGAACCACTATATGGGGCTGAGCGAGCAGGAGATTGCGGAACATACCGGCTTGCCGGTAGAAACGGTGAAGGAACGCATTGCCATTGCCCGCCGGCAACTAAGTTCCCTTTTCAGAGAGGCGCAGGAAGCCTGAGCCGGCCGAGAGCTGTTCTGAAAATATCATCTAATGGAGCCGTAATACTCACTTTTTCGCCACTCACCGGATGAACGAACGCCAGTGAGCTGGCGTGCAGCAATAACCGGGAGATCCCCCATTGCTCCCGCATAAATTTATTGTGTTTGACATCCCCGTGTTTTTTATCGCCGATGACCGGATGGCGGATATGCGCAAAGTGCCGCCGGACCTGATGATGGCGCCCCGTTACCGGCCGGGCTTCCACCAGGGAGTAGCGGGCGGTGGCGTAGCGCCCTACGGCATATGGTATTTCTGACTGGCCCAGCCGGGTGTAATGCGTCACCGCCTCCCGCAGAGGCCTGGAGGCATCCCTGGCGATAGGGTAGTCGACCGTGCCCTCTCCTTCCACATAACCCCGGATTATGGCCAGATATTTTTTTCCCACTCCTTTATCCCTGAATTGTTCCGAAAGCAATGCCGCCGCCTCTCTGGTTTTTCCAAACACCAGCACTCCGGAAGTGCCCCGGTCCAGGCGGTGTACCGGATACAGGCGCCGGCCCAGCTGATCCCGAAGGAGCTGCAGCACGAAGCGGGTATCTTCGCTGATCCGCGTCCGGTGGACCATTATGCCGGAAGGCTTATCGATGGCTACCAGGTATTCATCCTCGAAGAGGATATTGAATATATCGGCGGTTTGCATGGCAAAAAGGTGAAAGAGGGGCCTTAACAGAGCCCGAAATGGCGAAAACCGCCGCAATTAACAAAATATTAACGGCACCGGAAACTTTAACGGGGCTTTCCCGGTGGTTTTAACGGGAATTTCTGGACAGTAGGCCGTTTCGGCTTTTATTTTAAACCCAAAAATAGAAGCTATGAAAATTAAGTTTACCCTTGCCGTATTTTCCCTCCTGTTTCTCACCGCCTGCCAGAAGCCCCTTGACGAACAGGACCTCATCTACATCGGTTCCTGGAGTTCCCGGAAACACTACGTCGAGATCGGCGCCAACGGCTACGGCTTCTACCAGCGCCGCAACCGCACCGGCGTGGAATGCCGGGTCAAGGTCAAAAACAAAAGGATCGTCTTCAACTGGGATGGGGGGCGCAAGTCATTCTGTATCGATACCCCGCCTTCGGTGGAGTTGTCGACTGGGATGGTGTTCATGGTGCTGGATGGGCGGGAGTTTTATAAGCATTAGGGGGAATTGTCATGGTTGGAAGGCTGGATGGTTTTATTGTTGTCGGCCAGGATGCGCCTGGCGCCGGGTTGCCTTCTGCCCGGTTTTTTGATGCCTGCATGTCGCCAAAGGTTGTTATATTTGTGTAAAACAGGGAATAACCCTTTTTTTAAGGAATCTCTTGATACTTCAAAAGAGTTAATATATGAGTCCGAGGGTGAAGAAGTATCTTCATGACTACGACTACACCATCATCGGCAGCGGCTTCGGCGGCTCCGTCAGCGCCCTGCGGCTGGCAGAGAAGGGGTACAAGGTGCTGGTCATCGAGAAGGGGAAATGGTACAGGAGTGAGGATTTCGCCAAAACCAACTGGAACCTGCCCAAGATCTTCTGGGCGCCCGCCCTGCGCTTCTTCGGGATACTGAAGATGTCCTTCTTCCGGCACATCACCATCCTTTCGGGGGTGGGCGTAGGCGGTGGATCTCTGGTGTACGCCAATACGCTGCCCGTTCCCAAAAAGGAATTCTTCAACAGCGGCAGCTGGAAGGGGCTGGCCGACTGGGAAAGCGAGCTGCGGCCCTTCTACGAAACGGCCCGGAAAATGCTGGGCGCCGCCCCCAACCCCCGCCTGGAGGAGGGCGACCGGGCGCTGGAAGAACTGGCCCGCGATATAGGCAGGGAGGGCGAGTTCGGCGCAACCGAAGTCGGGGTGTTCTTCGGAGAGCCCGGGAAAACCGTACCCGACCCTTATTTTGACGGCAAGGGGCCGGCCCGGGCCGGCTGTATCTTCTGCGGCGGTTGTATGAACGGCTGCCGGCACAACGCCAAGAACACCCTCGATAAGAACTACCTCTTCCTGGCGCAGCAGCTGGGGGTGGAGATCCTCGCCGAATCGGAAGTGGTTGACGTCGTACCGCTGGGAGCGCCCGACGGGGCCGATGGCTATACCGTCCGTTTTCAATCCTCGTCGGCCTGGTTCAAACGGAGGAAAGCTCTTACTTCCCGTGGGATCGTCTTTGCCGGAGGAGTACTGGGCACCATCCCCCTGATGCTGAAACTGCGCCGGTCTTCCCTACCCCGGTTATCCGAACGGGTAGGATACGATATTCGCACCAATAACGAAAGCCTCATTCCGGTCACTACTTTTGCCCGGGACAAGGACCTGTCGGAAGGCGTGGCGATCGGCTCCATATTGCATACCGATGAAGACAGCCACCTGGAGCCGGTGCGGTATTCCAGCGGCTCGGGTTTCTGGAGATGGTTGCTGCTGCCCATGGCCCACGGGGGCAGTTTCGCCGCCCGGATGGGAAAGATCGCCAGGGACTGGCTCTCCAATCCACTGCAAAACCTCAAGGTGTTGTTTGTAGACGACTGGGCCAAGCGCACCTCCACCCTGCTTTTTATGCAGCATCTGGACAGCACCCTGCGGTTTCGCCGCGGCCGCCTGGGCTATATGCGTTCTTCCGTCGACCGGGGAGCGCCCCCCAGCGCTTTTATCCCACGCGCTGAAGAACTGGCGCAGCGCTACGCACGCATCCTCAACGGGAAAGCTACGGTATTTGGCCTGGAGCCGCTCATGGGTATCCCTTCCACCGCCCACATACTGGGGGGCGCCGCCATGGGTCAGGATGCTTCCGAAGGGGTGATCGACAAAGACAACAGGGCCTTCGGGTATGTGAATATGCTGGTGTGCGACGGCTCTATGATCTCCGCCAACCCGGGGGTCAACCCCTCTTTGTCCATAACGGCAATCTCCGAACGGGCCATGAGCCGGATACCGGAAAAAGGTCAATCATAGACATACTTCCAACTCCCATCCGACTGCCTTTGCCAGACGGTGTGGAAGATCCCTTCCGCCTCTATCTTCTGCCCGGCCGTATCGACCGCCGAAAACCGGTAGGGGCCGTAAGTATACCCCATATCGCCGGAGGAAGAAACTTCCACGAACTCCGGCGCCCATTCAAGGGAGACGTTCTGCAGGGTGCTCTGGGCAAAATAAGCTTCAATGGCAGCCTTGCCTTTGATGATCCGGTTATTGCGGTTGAGCACGGCGCTATCGGCGGCAAAGGCGAGGAAAGCGGCAGGCACTCCTTCCTGCCGGGCCATGCCGGCAAAGGCCTCTTCTGCCTCAAGAACCTCCCGCCGGGCCTTTTCCCTGATTTCTTCTTCGCTTACCTGTGAAGCAGGCTGGCAGCTGGAAATACTGAGTGCCAGCAATAAAAAGAATGTTGAAATTTTCATAGCCGGGTATTTTTAGTGGTATTCGGTATTCGCTTTTCGGCGCTTATCCCTGAAACGGACTGTTCCTCCCGGGTGCTTCCCCGCGCTCTCAATCAACTCAACAAACCGCATTAACCCAATCCACCACTACCTCCTCCCCTCATCCCTCCGGATGATCTCACCGATCTGATACACTTTCAGGTTCTTGCCGATGATCTTTCGCTCCGGGTTCAGTACGTATATCTCCGGGGTGATGTCCACCCAGTATTTGCCATAGATGGAGCGGTTGGTGGGGTCAAAGACGTTGATCCAGTCCAGGTTGTTCGTGGCGATGAAGTCCTTCCATTCGGCATCGTCGGTATCGAGGGCGATGGCGAATACCTCGACGCCTTTTTCCTTCCACTCCCGGTAGAAGCGCAACAGTTTGGGCGTCTCTTCGATGCAGTGGTCGCAGGTAGGGTTGTACATGAAAATCACGATGTAGGGAGCTTCGATCTCATAAATGGAGTAGTACTGCCCGTCGGGCCCCGGGGCTTTCACATCGGGCGCCTGCTTGCCCACGAGGCTGGCGGCCATCTCGCCGGCCCGCTTCTGAATGGCCCAGGTTTGGAGGGAGTCGGACCAAAAGGCGCGTTCCCGGGTGAAATAATTTTGCACCATAAAGACGAAGACGGCCTCCGAATCCATCAGCGTGCTTTGGGTGGGCTGGTACTGGAGGGTGATCCAGTTGGCGAAGTACTTGAAGTATTCCGGGTAATCCAGAACCTGATCCACCAGAAATCTGGCGGCGGCGTTGATGGAATCCGGATGCTGCACCGTCAGCTCTTTGATGTACCGTTGCAGTTTGTTGGAAATGACGGGCGTGTGGAGCAGGCGTTCGTCGCTGAAATCGACGCCTTCCCAGAACTCCGTGCGGTACAGGTAAACCTGCAGGGCGGAGTCGAGCGTGCCGTCGGCTTTGAATACCTCTCGCACATCAGGGTTCTGGCCGGCTTTTTTGTATTTGGTGAAGAAGGCATCCGGATATTGGGTGAAGATCTCGTCGAGGTGAGTTTTCCGTTCGGCGATGAGCTGATTCAGCTTCGTTTTTTTCTCCTGGTACTGCGGGCTATCCGGCCCCAGGCCCTGCATTCCGGCAGTTATCTCCGATACCTCGGCGTTGTACCGGGTTTCGAACTTCAGGTTTCGGTACAACAGTTCATTATCCAGGCTGCCTTCCACTTCCATGGCTTCCACCAACTCCCCTTTTCGGGTTTTCAGTGTGAACGTTTGATCCTCATCAACCAGGATCTGCAGGGCCGCCCGGTCCGGCAGCCATACGTAGTACAAGCCGGCGGCGTAGGGTTCTTCCCGCTGGAAGAGCATCCGGCCCTCCGCGTCCACCTGAGCGGAGTCGGCGCGGAACTGCTGGCCGGCGAAAACGCCGATCAGGTAGGCCTGCCCGGGCTGCAGGCCTACTACCTGAATGTTGATGTGCGGCCTTTCGGGCTTCTGCTTCGCCGGTTGGCCAGATAAAGCCTGTGCAGAGAGGACAAGAGAAAATAGAAAGGTATAAACAGATCGCATCGTTTGCGGGATTTTAGCTCGAGCTTAGCAATTGCTGTTTGGATGCCCAAAAAAAAGATATTTCCCGTCATTATGCAAGAGCCTGCGACGGTGCGACAAATTAACAAACCTTTGCGACACCACTTAAAACGCCAGGCTTTCCTTTGGCCTACCTTTGTAACCGTTCGATTTTTTCATCTAAATGCATTATCATGAAAACAGTTTTTTTGAATACCCTGCTGGCTATAATCCTCTCTTCAGCGCTGGCTGCCCAGCCCTCCATTTCCGGCGCCTGGGTATGCCCACTGGACAAAAATGAGGGCTTCGACAACGAAACCACCATCTTCACCGAAGACGGCTATTATTATTCTATTCTCAGCTACCTGAACGGAGCGGAATATGGCATCGGCCCGGATATCTTTATGGGTATTTACGAATTCGATGGATCAACCCTGAGCCTGTATGACATCAAGAACGACACCAGGAGCAGTTTTCCCGTCAACGTACTGAATAGCAGAACACTGCAGTTGACGGATCCCAATACGGGCGAGCAATTCAATTATCATTACCAGGGGAAAGGCATGCTGGATCAGAACCAGCGGGCGGCCATCCTGTCCTGGGAGAATTACCGCAAGCTGGGCGGCGCCTGGCAATCATCCGGATCCATCCTCAAGGCCATCCCCAGCCTGGGCATCATCATCATCCGCGTACCCGGCAATCCTGATTTTTTCCGCTGGGGGCATTACATCGTCGACGGCAATGAGCTCACGCTCAAGGATATCAGCGCTGAAGAGGCGGTTTTCTATACCGGCGCCATTACTGAATTCAACCAGCAGGATTTTACGATCGTAAGCAATGGGGAGGCGGAATACTTTCAGTTTAAAGGCGCCCTCAAACTGGATGAGACGGAAACAATGATGATCAACCAATACATGCAGATGAACCACCGCCTGAGCATGGGGGCGATCGACATGATCGACGGCGTGCAGGATTTTATCTGGAAGCGGGTTGATGAGTACGGGAACGAGCAGCACTAAGAGCCTGCCACCCCGATACCGCACGGCGCTATTGGCAAAAATTTGTTTGGCTTTTGATAAAATCAAAACAATTTATTTAAATTTAGCCCTCAAACCAAACAAATTGCGTCAGGCATGAGAATTCTAAGTTACGAATACCTCCAGTGGCGGGCCCGGCAATTGGCCACCCTGCCGGGCGAACTGGACCCGCACAACCTCCACCGCCTGCTCCGGGCGCTGGACAGGCTGGACTCCCTTCTGGCGGATTTGGAGGAGGTATTGGTACACAGCGGCAATAAGAATACGGCATCCTACGAAGCGGCAACCCTGGCTGAAAAAAGGCTGGCCAGCCTGAGGGCATTGCTGGAGGGCATGGCGGGAAATGATGAAGAACTGGAGCATGGAATATTACTTCTTCAACAGGCCCTTTACGGATTGGCCAGAGCTTTGCAGGCGAAGCTGGCTGTTGCCTTTCCTTTCTCGATGAATTGACGATAAGCCGGTGGCCATGGCCTACTCCCGTTTTGATGTAAAAACCAAAGAGGAGGCCCACGCTGAATACCGAGATTCCATTGAGCCATACCGACGGGGGCGCGCCTATTTCATTCCCGGAGAATTCGTAGTAGCGTTTGGCAGGAAATAGGGTGTTATTTGGCCATTACTTAACTTTTAGTTTACATTGAGTTAACGAATAGCCCTTACATTGGATGTCCATCTAAGGGTTAATCCACTATGCCAGATCTTTATTTGATCATTGTTATTCTTCTTTTTGTACTGGCTATTTCTGACCTTATCGTAGGAGTAAGCAACGATGCAGTCAACTTTCTCAATTCGGCTATAGGGTCCAAGGTAGCGCCCCGCAACGTGATCATGATCGTGGCCAGCCTGGGCATTTTTGTGGGAGCGACCTTCTCCAGCGGGATGATGGAAGTAGCGCGCAAAGGTATTTTCAATCCCGAGTTTTTTGTCTTTGCCGAAGTGATGGCCATTTTCCTGGCGGTCATGCTGACGGATATTATCCTGCTCGACCTGTTCAACACCTTCGGGATGCCTACGTCGACGACGGTTTCCATCGTGTTCGAACTGCTGGGGGCGGCCGTTGCCGTTTCCCTGCTGAAGATCGCAGCGGCGGGAGGCAGTTTTTCCGAGTTAGGAGCATACATCAACTCCTCGAGCGCCCTGGCCATTATTTCCGGTATTTTCATCTCGGTGGGCATTGCTTTTGTGGTGGGCGCCTTGCTGCAATACCTGAGCCGCCTGCTGTTTACCTTTCAGTACGAGCGCCGGATGGATTGGATCGGCAGCCTCTGGGCGGGGCTGGCGTTTACCTTCCTGACCTATTTTCTGCTCATCAAAGGCATAAAGGGCGCTTCCTTTGTATCAGAAACGTTTGTAGATTGGGTAAAGGCCAATACCATTCTGCTGATCATTATTTCTTTTGTTTTCTGGTCGGTGGTAATGCAGGGCATTCTGATGATCTTCAAGATCAATATCCTGCGCATGGTGGTTCTGTTCGGCACCTTTTCCCTGGCGATGGCCTTTGCCGGCAACGACCTGGTTAACTTCATCGGCGTTCCCATAGCCGGTTTTGAATCCTTCAACGCCTGGTCGGCCTCCGGCGCCGGGGCGGAAGATTTCAATATGGCGGTGCTGGGCCAACCGGTGCGCACCAAGACCTTGCTGTTACTGCTGGCCGGTGTTGTAATGATCCTCACCCTTTGGTTCTCGAAAAAGGCGCAGTCGGTTACGGAAACGGAGGTCAACCTGGGGCGGCAGGATGAAGGTTCGGAGCGCTTCCCGCCCAATGCGCTTTCCCGCGGTATCGTCCGCTATACCCGGCAGGTCAGCGTTGGGGTCCAAAGGTTGTTGCCCAACTCCTGGCTGGAAAAGGCGGAGGAGAGCTTCCAGCCGGTACAGGAAGAGGTGAAAAAAGGAGTAGAATATGACCCCGCCGCCTTCGACCTCGTCCGGGCATCGGTCAACCTGACGGTAGCGAGTATGCTCATTGCATTCGCTACCTCCCTGAAGCTGCCGTTATCTACCACCTATGTCTCTTTTATGGTAGCTATGGGTACATCCCTGTCCGACCGGGCCTGGGGCCGCGATAGTGCGGTATACCGCGTTGCCGGTGTGCTCAATGTGATTGCCGGCTGGTTCCTGACGGCATTCATCGCCTTCAGCGTCTCCGCTCTTTTCGCCTGGGCCATCTATTCCTTCGGCGCCTGGGCGATAGGGGGCCTTGGAGCCCTGGCCGTATTTCTGATTTCCCGGACTTTTCTGCTGCATCAACGGCGGTCAAAAGAAAAAGCAGAAGAAGAATCTTATGAGCGGCAGTCTCATGCCATACCCGCCGTTCAGGTACTGAAAGATACTTCCTCAGGGATCAAAGAAACACTTTCCGGCATACAGACTGTATTGCATGATTCCTTGTTCGGCTTATTGCAGGAAGACCAATTGCTGCTGGAAAGGGCGGAGCAGGCCATTCATCAGCTGGAAAAGGATAACAAAAAACTGAAGAAGAGGCTCTTCAGCGCCATTCGCCGCATCGAGGAAGACAATGCGGAGGCCAGCCGGGCCTACCTGCTGGTCTATGACCTGGAGCAGGACATACTGCAGTCCGTCCAACTGATCTTTGACTCCTGCCGGGAGCACGTGGAAAATGTCCACAAACCCCTGGATGACGAGCAGGGAGAATTGCTCTACAGCATGCAGGTGGAAGTCAGCGATTACCTGCAGAATATTGCCGACGTATTGGGCAATGGAACTTACCACGGCATCGATGCCATCCTGGAAGAAAAACGCAACTTGTTCCTCCAGCTGGAAAGGCTGATCAACCACCAGGTGGAAGGGGTAAAAGAACGAAAATACGGCCGCCGCAACAGCATGCTTTACTTCAGCCTGCTGCTCGAGATAAAAGACCTGATCGCCGTGGCTGCCCGCTTTGTGAAGTTGTATTCGCGGGTGCAACAGTCGGTGGCGGAGGAGGAAATGTCGTTGATGGTGGGGAAGTGAAATTAGCGGCCACTTTCAAGTGGCCGCTCCGGGTTATTCCAGAACAAAAATATTCTTCTTCCGGCAGATATCTTTAAGCTTTTCCGGCCATACCGTGACGCTCACCTCGCCGATGTGGGCTTTCTGAAGCAGCAGCATGATCACCCTCGACTGGCCGATGCCGCCGCCGATGCTCAGCGGCAGCTCGCCATTGATGATGGCCTGATGGTAGGGCAGCTCCAGGAAGCCGAGCTGGCCGGTGATCTTGAGCTGCTCGCGCAGCGTGTCGGCGTTCACGCGGATGCCCATGGAGGAAAGCTCGTGGCGGCGTTTGGTGACGGGGTTCCACACCAGGATGTCGCCGTTGAGGCCGTGCATGGGCCGCCCGTCCTTGGAAGTGGTGGGCGTTACCCAGTCGTCGTAGTCGGGGGCGCGCATCTCGTGGGGGTAGCCGTCGGCCAGCGTCCAGCCGATGCCGTAGATGAATACGGCGGGGTATTCCTGCAGGATGCGCGTTTCGCGCTCCTTGCGGGGCAGGTCGGGGTAGCGGGCCAGCAGGTCTTCGGCGTGGATAAAGGTGAGTTCCTCGGGCAGGTTGGGGTAGCGGCTGTCTTTCAGCTGGGGGAATTGCTCCTGAATGAAGGTTTCCGCCCCTTTGAGCACCTTCCAGATCTTTCTGACGATCATGGTGAGGAATTCCAGGTTGCGCTCTTCGGAAGTAATTACCCGCTCCCAGTCCCACTGGTCGACGTAGGCGCTGTGGTCGTGGTCGAGGAAGTAGTCTTTGCGCACGGCCCGCATGTCGGTGTTGATGCCTTCGCCGGGCTGCATGTCGAACTGCTTCAGGGCCACGCGCTTCCACTTGGTGGCCGCCTGAACGACCTGGGCTTCGATGGGGTTCTTGCCGCGGTCGTTGGAGATGTAGAATTCCACCGGCGTGCGGGAGCCGTCGCGGTCCAGGTAGTCGTTGACGCCGCTGTTCTTATCGACAATAAGGGGCACGGTTACCATCATGAGGTTGAGCTCCCGGTTGAGCCCATCCTCGATGAAGCGCTTCACCGCCATGATGGCCTTCTGCGTGTCTTTGCGGTTAAGGAGGGATCTGTAATCTTTGGGCAGTACTTTTTCTACCTGCTCATAGCTACCGATGCCGGGGCCGGCAAGGTCTGCTTTCTTGTCTGCTATCATACTGATGAGGTTTTAAATGGTTAGGGCTGGCGCGCTGTGGAGGCCTTCCAGCCATCGGCCCATAAGATAGCCGGAATCCTCCCTTTATGGCATGAGGATGGTCATAGGGAAGGGCTGATTTTGGTCAGTTCGTTGGAGGCACTTTACCGTATCGACTATTCTCTGATAATTTTATAGGTAAAAATCGTGTTTTGAGAACCCTTGATTTTTACAAAATACATTCCACCTGGAAAGCTGGATAAATCAATTCTGTCCGTAGAAATAATTTTTCCGACTGAATTGAATACCGTTATTTCCTCTATTTTCATCGGATCTGAAACCTGAATTTGAACTGTTCCTGACGTTGGATTTGGATATAACTTAATTCTTGGTTGAAAAGTATCATCTGTATTAACCGTCCTATTACAATCTGAGGAGTCATCTTCAAGATATGATGCCTGGCTTTCAATTAACGGCCAGTTATTGGCGCTGTATTCTGCATCATCGACGTAGATACAATAAAGATTAGGATTTCCAAGAAAATTTGGATTATCGGGAATAAACAGCGCTATCTCTGAATTGTGGCCATTTCGTAAATCAACCTCCGAGATCAACGTATTTTGCAACCACAAAAGGCCATCAAAATGTTGTGAATCCGATAAGTCTACTTTTCCAGAAAGTTGCATGTCATTCAGTGATAATTCAACCAGGTCCGGCCAGGAGGGGAATACGTTTTCAGGTATCTCACCTTCTAATGAATTGCCGCCTATTATGAAAGACCTCATACTTGTGGACGTCAAAAAAATCCAATCCGTTGGGTAGTTTTTTGGGTGGCGTTGTAGCTATAATTACTGGCAACATCTTTATATCCGGACAAAAATTGGTTGGCGATAAAATTTAACTCCCCACCCCCTCCGCAATCCGCTCCAACAACGCCTGAAACCGCGGCAGCCCCCGCAGCCCATCCAGGTTGCTGTCATTCTCATACCATTCCCGCTGGGAGATGCCTTTTTCAAAGGCCTTTTCCAGACATTCGATGGCTTCTACATTGCGCCCGAGGAGGGCGAAGATGCAGCCGACGTTGTAGAGCACCATGGGGTCATCCGGAGCGATTTCCATAGCGCGGCGGGCCCATTCCAGGCTTTTTCCCGCTTCGCCCAGGGCGGCCAGGCCATTAGCGCCGAGGTAAAAGGCGCGGGTATTGTCGGGGTCGAGGAGGAGGCTGCTTTCGGCCACTTCGACGCCGCGGCGGCGGGCGGCGCGGGCTTTGTCTTCCCGGCCCAGGTCGGCGTACACCTGGCCGGCGAGGAGGAGGGACTGGAAGTCCTCCGGGCGGGCGCGGTTGGCCTCCTCGAACCAGAAGGCGGCTTCTTCCAGCTTGCCCTGAATGAAGAACAGGCGGGCGTATAGGTATCGGGCCTCAAACAGGCGGGGGTCCAGTTCCAGGGCTTTTTCGAAGGCCTGCTCGGCCTCGTCGTAGTGTTGTTCCAGGGAGAGGGCCTGCCCGTAGGCTACATAGGCCTCGGCCAGCCAGGGGTCGAGTTCGACGGCCTTGCGGCTGGCGCGCCCGGCGGCGAGCAGATATTGCTCCCGGCGTTCCATATACATGTACTGGTAGGCGTAGCAGTTGGCCAGGCCGCAGTAGGCCAGGGCGTAGGCCTGGTCGATGGCGATGGCCTTGCGGAAGAGCTCCATGGCGCGGATCACCGACTGCGGGCTGAACTGGTAGTAGTGCTGCCGGCCCTGCAGGTAGAAATCGTAGGCCCGGATATTCTGTGTCTGCCGGCTTTGTACGCCCCGCACCCGCTTGGAGATGAGCTTGACCTTGAGGTTGGCGGCGATGTTCTCGGCAATTTCGTCCTGCACGGTAAAGATATCTTCCATCCTGCGGTGGAAAGAACCGGACCAGATGTTGTACCCGGTCGTGGTATCGACCAGGGAGGCAGTGATGCGGAGCTTGCCGCCGACCACCTGGACGGAGCCTTCCAGCACCGCTTTGGCGTTCAGCCGCTGGCCGGCTTCCCGAACATCCAGTTGCTGCTCCTTCAGGGCAAAGGAGGAGGAGCGGGCGACGACCTGCAGCCCGGGCACTTTGCTGAGGGCGATGATGATCTCTTCGGCAATGCCGTTTCCCAGATAGTGTTTGTCGGTATTGGCATTGAGGTTGACAAAAGGAAGAACGGCGATCGTTGGCACCGGTTTTTCGGTGCGCGGCGGCGGGAATTGGGACGGCAGGCCCGGAACGGTGAGCTGGTACAGCCGCTCGGGCTCTTTAAATCCGCGGAGGAGGAACTCGCCCAGGTCGACGAGCTCGGCCCCGTGCGGCGGGGCGCCCCTCATACTGCGCACGGCAGGCTGGGAGAGCAATATCTGGCCGCCGTTGGCGGCGCTGCAGATCCGGGAGGCCCGGTGTACCTCCAGTCCGATGTAACCGGAAGGAATGGCGATGGCGTCGCCGGTATGTATGCCCATGCGCACCCGAAACCCGATCTGCCGGGCCCAGGCCTGAACGGCGAAGGCGCGCTGGGCCATGAGGGCGGCGGCGGCGGCTTTATGGGCTTCGTTGAAAACAACGAAAAAGCCGTCGCCGGCCGTATCGACCTCCTTCCCTCCGTATTCATTCAGGACGAGGCGGATCACGTTGTGGTATTCCCGCAATACCTGAGCATAGCCTTCCCCCAGCCCGGCGAGCAACTCCGTCGACCGCTCGATGTCGCTGAAAAAAAAGGTCAACCTTTGTTTGGGCAGGCTACTGCTCATTTTTATTTTCGAATTTGGTTGAATAGCCAAGAGCACTCACTACTCCATTACTCCACCCCTCCACCATCTCCCCTCGTGTTCTCCGCTCTTCCGAGGAACAAAGGTAAGTTCTTTTCCCTGCATCTTTGGGTAGGTGACAAAATTCATCGAAAGTCCGGAGCCACTCCCCTAATTTCCCATCCGAAGTGATTTTTTCCTAACCAAATCCAAAACATGCATCACAAGACAACCATTGAGCCTTTTCGCATCAAAGTGGTGGAACAGATCCGCCTGACCACGGAAGCCGAGCGGCGGCAGTATTTAAAACAAGCCCAATACAACCCCTTCCTCCTGCATTCCGATGAGGTGATCATCGACCTGCTGACCGACAGCGGCACTTCCGCCATGAGCGCCAACCAGTGGAGCGCCATCATGCGGGGCGACGAGAGTTATGCCGGCGCCAAAAGCTGGCTGCGCATGGAGTCCGTCATCAAGGATCTCACGGGCTACCCCTATATTTTGCCGACCCACCAGGGGCGGGCGGCAGAGCACCTGCTGTATTCCCGTATCGGAGGGCCGGGCAAGGTGTTCATCAGCAATACCCATTTCGATACGACCCGGGCTAATATAGAATTTTCCGGGGCCACTGCCGTCGACATTCCCATCGAAGCGGGAAAACACCCCGAAGTATACCACCCGTTCAAGGGCAACCTGGACACGGAAGCCCTGGAGCAGCTGATCGAAAAACACGGCGCGGAAAACGTCGGCGCCGTTATTCTTACCGTGACCAATAACAGTGGGGGCGGGCAGCCGGTCAGCATGGCCAATGCCGCCGCGATTTCGGAGATATGCCGACAGCACCGTATCCTGTTTATTCTCGATGCCTGCCGCATTGCCGAAAATGCTTACTTCATCCATCAGCGGGAAGAAGGCTATAAGGAAAAAAACTACCGCGATATCGCCAAAGAGATGTTCTCCCTGGCCGATGGCTGTATCATGAGCGCTAAGAAAGACGGGCTGGTCAACATGGGCGGCTTCCTTGCCCTCAAAGACCTGGACCTGGCCCTGAAGTGCCGTACGGTACTCATCATTACTGAGGGATATTCCACCTACGGCGGGCTGTCGGGCCGCGATATGGAAGCTATTGCCACCGGCCTGGAGGAAGTTTTTGAGGCCGACTACCTGAACTACCGCATCAAGAGCACCGCCTATATGGGCGAAAAGCTGCGGGAGATCGGCGTGCCTCTGATCTGGCCTCCGGGCGGGCACGCCATCTACGTTGACGCCAAAGCCTTCTACCCCCACATCCCGGTGGAGGAATTCCCGGGGCAGGCGCTTGTCTGTGAGCTGTACCTAAAGGCCGGCATCCGTTGCTGCGAGATCGGCTCGGTCATGTTCGGCAGGTACGATGAGGATGGAAAACTCATCCCCGCCGCGATGGAACTGGTGCGCCTGGCCATCCCGCGCCGGGTGTATACCCAGAGCCATGTCGATTACGTGGTGGAGACTTTTCGCGAGCTGGAGCAGGAAAGAGATCGGGCGCATGGCTATCGGATCACCTATGAGCCGCCGTTCCTGAGGCATTTTACGGCGCGGTTTGAGCCGGTTTTGTAGAGCAGGCCGTTATAGACAGGATTCTTATTTGGTGGGGCAGAAGGCAGTTATTGGTTATTGCCTGCACCGGCAGGCCTCGTGGCCGTGTGCCGGTAACAACCAATAACAAACAACCAACAACCGGTAGCCGTGAGGCCCTATGCCACCACCTCCATCAAGGTCCGGAAAGCCACGTACTGATCCTCATAACGGTCCTTATGATCCTTCTGCAGGCGGGGCGCATATTTCTCCTGGTATATTTTGAAGGACTCCATATCCGGGCAGAAGTACTGGGTGGCGTAGGTGATGCCGTCGGATTCGTCGACGCCCAGCAGGCGACACAGCTTGTATTCGGTGAACAGGCCGGTGGCCAGCACGTCGGGGATGTGCACTTCCTTCATCCACCGGAGCCAGTCGTCGTGGACGGAGTGGTCGACTTTTACGGTGACGTTGTAGAGGATCATGGCTGACACTTTGGTGAGCCGTCAAAGGTACGGTTAATTTTAAGCTTCTATCTGATCACGTTCCAGGTCGATCTGCCCGCCGGTGTACCCACAAACGCCCATGCGCGGGGAATTGACAACCGGCATCATGGCATACTCCGCATCTTCACATTCTTCCATGTGCTGTTCTGCACAAGCTTCACAGAAGAACACTTCATCCTCGCCATAGTGGACGGTGCACAGTTCCTCTGCCGGCTTCTCTTTGCAGTGGTCGCATTTGATATCCAGCGGCTCGTTGCGAGACAGCAACCTGATCCCTTCTTTGGTGGCGGTGGGGTAGGCATCGACACAACGGATGGTGAGTTCGGTCGTGGAGCCGAAGTCGTAAGCATACCACAGCTCGGTTCCCTTGTCGAACGCGCGGCGGCATTTGGTGGCCATTTTTATTTCCTGTCCCCAGCGCGCGGTGCTGAATTTGCTCAGGTGGCCGCAACATTCCAGCCAGATGGCGCGCAGAAAGCTGTCCAGTTCTTCCATCTCGGCGTCGCCGTCCATGAGCAGGTGCAGGAAGTAGGGCTTGGCGTCCACCACCAGGTGGTAAGACCTTTTGCGGTCGGCAACAGGCTCTTCTTTCAGGTGGGTGGCCAGGTGGCGGCTCAGGCCGGAGCCGGAGAAAAGCTTGCCGCAGTAGATGCATTTGCCTTTGGATTGCATTTTTTGTTGGGAAGGTAAGGGTTTTTCTTGTTTGTTGCCAGGCTTGACAAGTTTTTTGGGAGG
>JAGFJE010000490.1 GCA_024103175.1 Phaeodactylibacter sp. | reverse complement strand
TCTTCCACCACAAAAATGGACCCGCCGCTGCTGCTGCTGCACCCATCATTGCCAAATACGGTAAGGGCCACCTGGAAGCGCCCGGTGTCGGCGTAAGTGTGCACGGGGTTTTCCTCTGTGCTGAAGGCGCCGTCGCCAAAGTCCCACAGCCAGGACACACCGCCGGCGGATTCATTGGTAAAGCTGACTTCGCCGGATTGCTCGGCCAGGTTGATCTCGCTGGAGGAGGCGGTGAAACCGGCCAGGGGCGCCTCCCCTTCGGCCACTTCAATAGCGACCGGAGTGCGGCCGCAGTAATAGTCGTATTCGATCTCCCAATCGTAGAAGTAGTAATAAAACAGGGGGCCTGCCGTTGAGCCGGTTATCGACATGACGCCGGGCGCCTCGTAGGGGTAGGCCGTTCCTCCCAGGCTGAACAGCAGAGGTTTCCCGGCCTGTAATTGCAGCTCGTACCCGTCGCCCGGCTCGATGGTGAAGCCGAGCTCGACGCGGTGCTCGCCCGGCTCGGGGAGGGAAATGATCTTGGTGCGTACGTTGCCGTTGGGGCTAATCAGGCGGATCAGGCGGCCGCCGGCTTCCTCGGCATAGACCTTAGCCGAACGGAGGATGAAGGGCGTAAGGGCATTAAACCTCAGGCCGGCCAGGCTGGAACTGTATTGGTTGTTGGCGCCGGCTTCGTTGGACCCCATACCGGGTTTTTCCCGGGGAGTAACTTGCGCAAAAACGGTGCGGTTTTCCTCCCCTACCGGAAGCAGGAGGGAACGCCCCTGGCCCAGCAGGCTGCCTTCTTCTTCCGCGTCGTACCACTCGATCGTAGCTTCCCCTTCGTACAAGCTCCGCACCAGGGCGTTGCCGTTGCGGCAAACCGGCGCATCGCCGATAGCCAAAGCCGGGATTTTCTCGTCTTCCACGACCCGTAACCTGCGCTTGAGCTGGTTGTTGAGGCTGCGCTGGTCCGGCTCCTCATTGGCCGCGACGATTTCCACCAGCAGTTCGTACTCTCCGGGAAGGGCCTCCAGCGGATCCAGCCGGACTTCCACAATGGCGCCGGGCGCCAGCACCCCTTCCCAGCTTTGTTCCCGCCCGGCAAGTGGTTCGCCTTCAAGAAAGTAGTGGAACTGGAGGGAAGTAACCGCCTCCGTGCCGTTGTTCATCACCAGCGCTTTGGCGGAAGCCCGGCCTTCGCAACTCGGCGCCGGAGCATCCACCCGCAGCAGGACCACATCGTTCGGCGCTTCCACCGGAGGCGCCGGCTCGTGGCCCCGCCCCACCAGGTATTCAAAGGCGGCGGGCACATTGATGATGCCCATGCCGTAGTCATTGTCTTCTCCCGGCTCGCCCAGGTCGGTGCAGGAATAATACAGGGCCAACAGGATCTCCTCTCCCGTCAGGTAGGGGAAAGCTTCCTTGAGCAGCAGGACGGCGCCGGAAACGTGAGGGGCCGCCATGGAGGTGCCGCTCAGGTTGCCGTATCCTCCCGGAACGCTCGAACGGACATTGCTTCCCGGGGCGGACACTTCCGGTTTGATCAGCAGGCTGCCTTCCCCTCCGCATTTGCTGGGCCCGCGGCTGGAAGAATTGGCAATAGGGAAGGAAGCGCTGTTGCCATTGACGTTGCCAACCGCAAAGAGGCGCACCGTGTCCCAGTTGTTGAATTTGGGCTGGGTGATGGTCAGCGGGCCCGGGCCATCATTGCCCGCGGAAAAGACCACCGCGATGCCGGCCCCGTACAAGGCATTGAAAATGCTGACGACACTCCCGTCCCCGCAGGCATCCGACATAGCCCGCCAGGAGTTGTTGATCACATCCGGCATGTCGTCTATGGTTTGCGGGTCGCCATCCGGATTGAGCGCCCATTGCAGCATTTCACCTATGCCGGCCTGGTCGGCGCCGGCGCTGCATTCGCCGCCCAGGGCGATGCCGCCCATCCATTTGGCGTCGAAAGCCACGCCGATGGTGTCGCCCGTCAGCCGGTCGAGGCCCAGGACTGTGCCGGTCACATGGGTGCCGTGGTTGTCGCAATCCTCCGGGTCGGTATTGCCGCGCCAGGCTTCGCTGAACCGGCGGTTGTGGTAGAGGAACTGGTTGTGCAGGGCGGGGTGCATAGGGTCTTGCCCGGTGTCGATGACCAGCGCCCGCCGGCCGTAGCCGGTGTACCCCATCGCCCACATCTGCGGGGCGCCGACGGCGGCCAGCCCCCGCTCCACGCCGCTGACCCGTGCCGGGGCCGGGCAGGCTTCTTCCACGGCCCGTTCGAACTCCACTTTGGCGTTCAGCCCCACCTCCTCCACCGCCGGGTCGAGGCTGAGCGCGGCGATGGCCTCCCGGTTTCCTTCAAAGTAGATCATATTGGTGATCCACAACGGCTGAAAACTTTCCTTGCGGATGCCCGGCAACGCCTCCATCTTGGCCAGCATAGCCGGCTGGGTAGCTTCGGCCTTATCCTGAAGGGCAGTGATCAGTTTGTACACCCGTTCCTTTATCGGAGCTTTACGCAAGCGAAACTCCTCTTCCATTGCCCGGGGATCCACCCGGTTGGACAGCAGAATGTAGGCGCGGTAGTAAGCGCCCGGGGCCGCTTCCATCTCTTCCATCAGGGAGGAGGTGATCTTACCGGCATCCAGGCGCTGAGCCGCCAGCCGGTTGAGCCCAAAAATAGAAATGATCAATACCGGTAGAAAAAGGTGGGTAACGGTTCTTTTCATCAGTTCGAAAATATTGTGGTTTTCAGATCTTTAACACATCGCAAAATTAGAGATGTAAACTCTTTTTTCAGTTTTCGGTTTGTCGGCAGGCTGGCAAAGGGGCGCGCCGCCGACAGCCGGGGGTATTCTCCATCCACGCGGAAGCCATGCGGGGGGAAATGGGGGGTGGGGGTAATTAGCCGGACAGTATTTGATTACAGATAACTGCTTTTTCCTCGCCCCACCAATTCGAAGAAAATATTCTCCCCTGGGGGAGGAAGGAGGGGAAATTTTGGATGTAAACCCTTGGAAACT
>JAGFJE010000481.1 GCA_024103175.1 Phaeodactylibacter sp. | reverse complement strand
TGTTAAAAAAGTACAGTTAGACAGGATTGACAAGATTTTCAGGATATGTACCCCCCTGTGGCGCAAGCCACTACATCTTGTAAATCCTGTTAATCCTGTCTACTTTTGACCTTTTTTAACAACCCCGATCCGGGTTCACGTCCTCAGGGCAGCTACGCAAAACGTTACAATCAGGAATATAGTATTTTTCGGGTGGCTGATACTACCTGCTATTAAACTCAATAGCGTAAAATTCCGTTTTCACCAGGATCAAATACCTAAACAAGACAAATGGAAAACCTGAGAAAGATCAGCCGCCTGCCGGCTATTATACTGTTTTCCCTCCTCACGGCTTGCAACGGCGCCCGCCAGGAAGGCGTCCCCACCGTCGGCTTTGTCGATGCTTTCGAGGACAATACCATCGCCCAGGCCCGGATCGGCTTCTTCGACGCCCTGAAAGAAGGGGGCTTTTCCGAAGAGGAGAAAACCCTGAATGTGATCTACCGCAATGCTCAGGGCGACATTCCCACCCTCACCCAGGCCGTGCGCTACATGATCACGCAGGAGGTGGATCTCATCGCCACCAACCCTTCCCTGTCGACCATCGCCGCCTTACAGAACACCAAAGACATTCCCATCTTCATGATGGTTTCCCCTTTGCCGGCGCGCATGGAGGTGGAAGACGCCCAGGGCAATGCCCCCGACAACCTGTTTGGCGTGGCCGAAGACCTGGATTACATCGACACTTCCTTTTCTCTCATCCCCAGGCTGGTGCAACCGGAAGGAGAAAAATTGCGGGTGGGCCTGCTGTACAACCAGTCGGAACCCCAGTCGGTCGACGCCTACGGCCGCCTGCAGGGCCTGGCCGATGCCCTTGGGGTGGAGCTGGTGGCCCGTCCGGTCAATACTACCGCTGATGTGCAACTCGTGGCCGGCGCCCTGCTCAACGAAAACATCGACGCCTTCTTCGCCAACCCGGACAACATCGTTTTCGGCTCGTTCGAGACCATCCTGAAGGCCGCCAATGAGGCCAAAGTGCCTGTCTTCACCAGCGAGGCCGGCCTGGTGGCGCGGGGCGCCGTGGCCGCCTATGGGGCCGATCTGTACCAGTGGGGGTATCAGGCCGGGCAGCAGGCGGCCCGGTATTTAAAAACCAATTCGACGGAAGGGCTGAGTTGGGAAATGGTGAAGGTGCGGAAGCGGGTGTATAATCCGGCGGCGGCGGAAAGGTTTGGAGTGGCGGTGCCGGAGGGGTATGAGGCGGTGGAATGAACAAAAATACAAAACAATTGATTAAGTTTTGGTACACTTGCAGCACGACAACCTTACTTAATGATCTTCTACCTCACCGCACTCATCCAGGGCCTTTGCCTTTCCGCCATGGGCCTTGGCATCTTCATCACCATGAAGATCTTCCGCATTCCGGACATCACCACGGACGGCAGTTATACCCTGGGCGCGGCGGTGACGGCGGTGCTGCTGACCCAGGGCTGGCCGCTGTTACCCGTTGTCGGTGTCACGGTTGTTGCCGGGGCGTTGGCCGGCGTGATGACCGGCCTGGTGCACACCCGCCTCAAGATCGACGCCCTGCTGGCGGGCATCCTGGTGATGACCGGCCTGTATTCGGTCAACCTCAGCATTCTGGGGCGTTCTAACATCCCTTTGATCGATATAGAGACCATCTTTTCGGCCCTGGCCGTCTTCGAACGGCAGGTGTACAACGAGCTGTGGGCCGGGCTGGCCTTTCTGGGCGTACTGAGCGGCCTGTTGGCCTACATGCTGCGCACCGATTTCGGCATCGCCATGCGGGCCACCGGCAACAGCGAGTCTATGACCCGCGCCATGGGCATCAACAACAACCGCATGAAGATCATCGGGCTGGCCATCGCCAACGCCCTGACCGCCCTGAGCGGCTTCCTGGTGGCGCAGTATCAGAATTTTACCGACATCAACATGGGCATCGGTATCGTACTGGTGGGGCTGGGCTCGGTGCTCATCGGCGATGCCCTGATCAACTGGCTGGGCATCCGGCACATCTGGCTGCAGCTGCTGTTCGTCCTGGCGGGTTGCATCCTCTTTCAGATGGTGCTGGCCGTGGCCCTTTCCCTGGGCGTCAACCCCAACCTGCTGAAGCTGATCACCGCCGTTTTCGTACTGGCCATCGTGGGGGCGCCGCGGCTGTTGCGGAGGAAGAAGTTGTGAATAACCTACCGGGGTTTTCAGGGTGATCCCGTTTGGCATAACCCGGTAGCGTTTATCAGAGATGCTCCCGCCAAACGCTTCCAGGTTTTGAAAACCTGCCGGCCTTGCGGCGCCGCAGGCGGGCGCTGGAAGGTTGCGCCCATAATTAGCACTTGCAAAAGATCATGATCGAACTCAGAAATATCACGAAAATATTCAACCGCGGCGAGGTCAACGAGGTGGCCGCTCTGGATGGCGTCAGCCTTCGCATAGAAGAAGGAGAATTTGTCGTGCTGGTCGGCGCCAACGGCTCCGGCAAGACGACTTTGCTGAACATCATCTCCGGCGCCGTACTGCCCAGCCAGGGCCAGGTCTTTCTCCACGGGCAGGACGCTACCCGCCTGCCCGAGCACAAGCGCAGCCGATGGGTGGCCCGCGTTTTTCAGGACCCCCTCGGCGGCACCGCTCCCGAGCTGAGCATCCTCGATAACTTCCGCCTGGCGGCCCTGCGCACGCAGCGCAAAAAGCTGAAGATCGGCGTCACCCCGGCCTTCAAGGCTTCCGTTCGCGAAAAGATCGCCGGCCTCGGCCTCGGCCTGGAAGACAAGCTGCAGCAGCCCATGGGCGCCCTCTCCGGCGGCCAGCGCCAGGCCCTCACCCTGCTGATGAGCGTCATGGACCACACCGATATCCTGCTGCTCGACGAGCCCACCGCCGCCCTCGACCCCAGGTCGGCCGAAGTGGTCATGGAGACGGCCGAACGCCTCATCCGCCAGCACAACCTCACCACCGTTTTCATCACCCACAACCTGCGGGAAACCCAGCGCTTCGGCAACCGCCTCATACAGATGGCGCAGGGGCGCATCGCCCGCGACCTGGACGAGGAAGCGAAGAAGGAACTGAAGCTGGAGGAGATGTATGAGTGGTTTGGGTGAGTGCGTTACTCCTCCACCCTCAGGAACGCCAGATCCTTCCCCGTGATCTTCTGTATCTGATCCGCCACGAGGTTGTTGATGTCCCCCGATACCTTCCAGGCCAGGGTCAGTATCCCGTAAACCGCCGTGATCAGAGCCGAGCGGACGATGATGTCAATGACGAAGTAGGAAAAGGCGGGCGGCAGCAGGCCCACCGCCAGGCCGGCGGCGCCGATCACCAGGGCTTTCAGCGTATTGGCGGAGAAGGGATGGAAGCCGAACTTGCGGTAGAGGAAGGCCTGGGAGATCAGGTTGACCAGGATGAGGGTGGCGGCTGTGGCGATAGCGGCGCCCGAAAGGCCGTACCACTGAATGAAAAAGTAGTTGGAAGTGGCGGTAATGACGCAGGTGCTCAGTTTCAGGATGAGGTCGAAGCGGTAGTGGGGCGAATGGATGATGATGTAGCCGTTGTAGCCGTTCATCACGTGCACCAGCTGGCCGAGGCCCAGCAGGATGGCGGCGGTGCGGCCCGCCTGGTACTCTGGCCCCAGCAGGGTGATGGCGTTGTCGATATTGGCCCAGATGCCGATGAAGAGGAGGATGGCCAGTACGGTATTGTTGATGGTAGTCTGCCGGTATACCTGGCGGACCTTATCGAGGTCGTTGTCCTTCATCGCCTGGGCGATGATGGGGGAGGTGATGGCGGCGATGCCCATATGCGGCATGGTGATGACCGTAGCGATCAGGGTGAAAACGGTATACACCCCGCCGAGCTGAAAGCCCAGCAGCGGGCTGACCATGAGGATGTCGATGGTGGTGATGATGCGGTTGCCGATCTGGGAGAAGATGGTGAACACCGAAAAATTCATCATCTCCCGGAAGATGGGGCGCTTGAGGATATTCCAGCCCTGCCGGGAGACGCGCAGGGCGCCGAGCGACCGCAGAAAAATGATCAGGAGGAGGACGTTAACACCGTTTTTGATGGCGAACAGCTTGATGAAGGTATCGGTATCGATCCAGCCCCAGAAGAACAGGCCGATCAGCGTAAGGGTTAGAATCCGGCTGACGATCTCCGCCAGGAAGATGGGAAACCGCGGGCGGAACAAGGCGCTGGCAAAGCTCTTGAGCAGCTCGAAATAGGTGACGATCACCACCATGGCCGGGATCAGGTAATAATAGGACCCCACGAAGGATTCGCTGCGCTCGTCGAGAAACAGGTTGACGATCAGCGGCCGGAACAGGAAAATAACGGCGATAAGAAGGACGAGCAGGGCGGTAGACAGGGAAAGCATGAGGCTGAAAAAGCGCTTGCGGCTGTCGGCCTCCTCCCGGAAGTAGGGGAAATATTTGACCGTAACACTATTCAGCCCGAAAAGGCTGATCATCGACAGGGTGTAGGCGGTAAAGACCAGCCATTGGGCAAAGCCATACACCTCCGTGCCCAACGTCTTGGGAAAAAGGACGACACTGATTACAAACCCCAAAGCAGCCCCGGCATACAGGATCATCCCGGAGATAACTCCTTGCCTGATTATTATCCCCATCTCTTCGGTTATAAGGGGCGCTAAATTAGCAAAACTAAGAAACACATTTATGCTTTCTGATATTTAAATCTTAGCTTTGCCCCGCTCACTGGCTTTACTCATTTTCGGGGCTTGCCCTCTTCTGCACAGGGCGCCCGGTTTCGAAAAAGGACACAAGAAAAGATGGGAAAATTTGGCATGCACCACTGGTCCAGGATCTGGCACAAGGCGGTGAACCCTTTTTTTACGATCGAAGAAAACCCCATAATCATCCTGGGGAACCAGAAATCGGGCACGACGGCCATCGCCAAGCTGATCGCCCTGGCCAGCGGGCAGGAGGCCCAGCTCGATATTGAAGCCTTGTGGGAGCCCAATTGCCGGCGCATCCTCGAAGGGGAATTGAGCTTGGAGGAAGTCATCCGCAAAAACAAACGGTTCTTTTCCAGCCCCATACTGAAAGAGCCCAATTTCTCCCTGCTTTTTCCCCAACTGGAACAGTTCTATGACGACCCGGCCTTCCTGCTGATCGTCCGCGACCCCAGAGACAACATCCGCAGTATCCTCAACCGCCTGAACCTGCCCGGTGATAAGGAACGGCTGTCTTCCAAAGACTTCCGCTCCGTCAACCGGCACTGGCGGGCGCTCTTCGATGCCTCCCGGTACGGCCA
>JAGFJE010000412.1 GCA_024103175.1 Phaeodactylibacter sp. | reverse complement strand
TGTTTCCCTTCGGCTACGGGTTGAGCTATACTTCCTTCGAATATTCAGGGTTGGCATTCAGCAAAAACCCCATCGGCGGGGAGGACACGGTTTCCGTCACCTGCCTGATAAAGAATACCGGGCCGGTGGCCGGAGATGAAGTCGTACAGCTTTACCTCCGCGATGAACTGGCCTCCGTCGCCCGCCCGGTAAAGGAACTGAAGGGGTTCCACCGCATATCCCTGCAACCCGGCGAGCAGAGGCCCGTCACTTTCCAGCTCGGCCCCGAAGAGCTGAGCCTGCTCAACAAGGAGATGCAGCGGGCCGTAGAACCCGGTACATTCCGGGTTATGATCGGGGCGTCTTCCAAAGATATCCGCCTGAGGGGGATACTGGAGGTGAAGTAGCGGGTTGCCCCCGACTTCGAAAGAGCGGATGTTTGAACGGCCCGCCGTTTTAATATTTCTTTAAGGAAGGCGGCTTTTTTCCTTATCTTACCCCCGCAATAACGTTAAACCACTCTCCAATTCGATCAAACACCCACCCCGGTACGTTCTATACAGGATTCTGCCGGTAAAAGCCGGCCATCAGCCCCCGGTTACTAGACTTTGGACGTGCAGCCATTTTAAGTCGGAAGTCGGAATTTGGGTTAGAATGGGCGCTCAACGCCTTTTTTTCCGCCTTCCGCCTTCCGATTTCCGCCTTCGACGTCGGTACGTCCAAAGTCCAGCCCCCGGTTAACGAGTCACGAATTTTAGCCGGCTCGCAGAGACGGGTACGAATCAACGAACCACCCCCATGCCCCTACCCCGCAAACTCCGCTCCCTCATCCACTACCTGCTCCTGGCGGCGGGGGGGCTGTTTGCCGCCCTGTTGCTGCTGACCGGCCTGGCCTACTACATTGCCGTATCGGACCAGGAGCGGGCGCCGGCCATTGTAGAGCAGGCATTCCGGGACAATTTCGGAGCGGAGGCCACCTTCGGGCACTACCGCTTTCAGTATTTCGACCACTTTCCCTTTCTCTCCTTGTCCCTGGAAAATGTGGTGATGCGCGACCCCTGCTTCGATGACCATGGGCGGGAACTTCTGCACATCAAAAAGGTGAGCGCCGTTTTCCGGCCCTGGAAGCTGCTGCGCGGCGAGTTCGAACTGCGGTCCATCACCGTCGACAGCGCCCGCATTCAGCTGTACCGCACCGTTGACGGCTATTTCAACGCCGGCTTCCTGGAGAAAGATTCCCTGGCCTTTCTTCAGGCTGCCCCGGACAGCGGCGCCTCCTTTTCTATTGATCAGATAACGGCCAACGGCCTGTATTTCGACTTTCAGGATGCCCTCCAGGAAAAGCGCTTTCAGTTTGAGGCCCGGCGTACGGACATCAGGTTCTCCACCTCCGGGCAGCGCCGCCGGATGCATTTGCGGGGCGCCTGGTTCTTCCACGGGCTGTATTTCAAGCTCAAGAACGGCCCCTATTTCCGCGATCAGGAGAGCCGCCTGTCCCTTACCGTCGAATGGGGCGGGCCCCACGGGGATATTCACCTTTTGCCTTCCTCGGCAATCTTTGGCAAAGATACGCTCCACCTGGAAGGGGGGATCGAAATGCAAGATACCAGCCGGCTGCGGCTGGCCATCAGTAGCCCGGGCATCCTCCTGGAAAATGCCCGTCCCCTGTTGGCAGATAACATACGAAAGAGCCTTCAACCCTTCGAAATTGAAGAGCCGGCAGCCACTACCATAAAGATCGAAGGGCCCCTCCTGCCCGGGATCCGGCAGCCGCTGGAGGTGCATTTCCGGGCCGACAACACGGTGTTTGCCACCGGCGGCCTGCGCTTTACCCGCGCTGCTCTCCGCGGCCGCTACGTCAACAACTGCGACCCTTCCGGGCCGATCACCGCCCATAGCGACTGCCTGGATATAACGCTCGATTCGGCCCTGCTTTTTGACGCCATCGCCCTGCAGGCCGATTATCACGCCGAAGACATGAAAGCGCCCATGGCGGAAGTCAAAGGCCGGCTGGCCGCTCCGCTGGTGGACATCAATGCCTTCCTCCCGCCCGGCGGGTTCCGGTTTCAGGGCGGGCAGGGAGAAGTTAACTTTACCCTTTCCGGCAGGATGGACAACCCCCTGGCGGCCGCTGCGGATCAGCCGGGAATCAGTCTGGAAGGGCAGGGTAACATCTGGAGGGGGCGGCTCGAATACCTGCCCCGGGGGTTGAAATTCCGGGATATTGACGCCGGGTTCCGGTTCGACGAGAACAACCTTTATTTCCGGCAGTTCGGGTTTTATGCCGGCGAACACCCCATTCAGCTTAAAGGTACGGTATTTGGAGTGATGGCTTCCCTGCTTGGAGGTAACGCCCCGCCTTTTGCCAGCCTCGATATCCACACTCCCCACCTGAGCCTCGAAACTTTTCTTGACGCACCGGAAAACAGCCCGGAAGCGGGGCGCCGGAGCGGCGTTAAAGAAGATCATTTCCTGAGCCGCCTGGAAGCGGAAGCCCGGATAAACGCCCAGGCCTTATCCTACCGGAAACTCCGGGCTTCGGATGTCTTTCTAATCGGCCGCCTGCAAAACCGCTGTGCCGACAGCGGCGGCCCCTGCCTGCTCATCGACAGCCTTTCCGCCACCACCTTTGACGGCATTCCGGTACAGGCCTCGGCCCGCCTGGAGGAGTTGGATAACCCGATACTGGATATGAACCTGCAACTGGCGGCGCCGCTGGCCCGGTTCAACCCCATGCTGCCCCCCGGCAAGCTCCGCCTGAAGGAGGGCGAGCTGGAGATGAAGCTCCACTACCGGGGCCGGCTGAGCGACTATTCCGGCCTCGATGCCGGCGCCCTGAATGGGAAGCTGCTCGGCACGGCCTCCATCACCGGCGCCGCTGCCGATTATCTGCCGCGGGGCCTCCAGTTCCGCTCTTTCACCGGCGCCTTCCACTTCGATGGAAGAAACCTGGCGGCCGATAGCCTCCGCTTCGCGCTCAACGGCAACCAGGCCACCGCCGGCGGAACGATCGAAGGCCTGCTGCCCTTCATTTTCAGCCCGGGCGGAAAGCTGCAGGCCAACCTGAAACTCAACACCCCGGAGCTGGACCTCAACCGCTTCCCCGCCATCCGCCCACAGGAGAAGGCCAAAAAGCAGGGGCCGCCCGCCCCCAACCGCATAACCCGTGTCCTGGAATCTGCCCTGGGCGCCATCGAAGGCAAGCTGGCCGTCACGGCAGGAAAATTGCACTACCGAAGCCTGAGCCTCGACGATGTGGCCTTTCAGGGGCGCCTCTCCGCCGCCTGTGACGGCCAGCAGGGGGGCGAGGGGTGCTTTGTCGTTGAAAAGCTGTCGGGCCGCCTGTTCCGGACAGCAGATTTCCAGGCTGCCCTTACCGCTACCGGCCTGGGCGACCCGTTGTTCCTGGCCGAAGTGCAGGTGGAAATGCCGTTGAAAGAACTCAACCGCATGTTTGCTCCCGGCCAGTTCCTGTTCAGAGACGGGGACATCGCGGTTCGCTTCCAGTACGAAGGAAGCCCCCATGGCCATTTTGACGTGGAGAATACCCTGCTGAAAGCCCGCCTGAAGGGAGAGGGCCAAATTACCGGCGGCGCTTTTGACTACAAACCGCGCGGATACCGGTTCACCGAAATGGATACCCGCTTTTCCTTCGACGAGCAGGACCTCCGGATCGAGGACATCGCCTTGCGGCTGAATGGCAATAAGCTGCAGGGCAACGGTAAATTCGAGGGCTTTTTACCCTTCCTTTTCCTGCCCGACAAAGAACTGTCCGCCACTATTGAGGCCTCCGCCGAAAAATTCGACTTCGACCGGTTCAAGGCGCCGCAGAAGTTCCTGCAGGAGCCGGGCAACCCACAGGAGCCGACCGTGGTGACCCGCCTGGTCAACGCTGGCCTGGAAAATATCAACGCCCATCTCCACCTGAAGATTGACAGCGTGAAATACCGCAACTTTCGCGCCACAAACGTAAGAGGCGAGCTGATGATGAGGCCCGACATGCTTAAGTTCAAAGATACCGAAATGGCCCTCTGCGACGGGTCTTTCCGCCTGAACGGCCGCATCGGGGGCCTGGAGAACAACCAGCCGGATATAGACGTGCAGGTAAGTTTTCAGAATACCGACATCCGCAAGGTATTTCAGGCTTTCGACAACTTCGGCCAGCAGGAACTGACGGCTCACAACATCAGAGGCCAACTCGATGCCGACGTCAGCTTCGCCGCCCGCGCCAACGCCAACTACGACCTGGAGCCTGCGACGATGCAGGGGCAGTTCGCGGTGAAGGTGGCAAACGGAGCCCTGATCCAGCTACCGGCCCTGGATTCGCTGCAAAGCTTCCTGTTGCGCAACCGCGGCCTGTCCAACATACAGTTCGCAACGCTGGAAAACTCCTTCCAGCTGCAGGGCCGCGAACTACTGGTTGACCACTTCTTCGTAGCCTCCACCGCCCTGTCTTTCGGCGTGGAAGGACGCTACACCCTGGGAGAAGGGCCTGGCACCAACCTGCTCTTCGAAGTGCCCCTGGCCAACCTGTTCTGGCAGGGCAAGGAAGTAGACGCCCTGGAAAAACTCCACCGCAAAAAGCTGGGGCCGGCTATCCTGCTGCGCGCTACGGAAAAGGAGGAGGGCGGGCTGAATTTCAAATGGGTGCTGTCGAAGGGAAAGTAGGAGGAGGATTTGCTTTTCGGCTCTCAGTTGTTCGGCCCGGACGAGGGCCTGCTTACTGCTGCTAAACAATATAACCCTCCAGCCATATAACAATTCAACCGGC
>JAGFJE010000396.1 GCA_024103175.1 Phaeodactylibacter sp. | reverse complement strand
AAATCCTCCATCCATGCAAGTCCCCCCCATCGGTTTTCAGGATCACTTCGAAGTGCGCGCCTACGAGATTGACAGCCGCAAGCGCATGACCATCCCCGCCCTGGCCCGCCTGATGCAGGAAGCCGCCATGCAGAACGTCATCCGGATCAAACTGTCGGTCTGGGACCTGGAGCCGGAGCACATCTCCTGGGTGCTGATGCGCAAGCAGCTGCGGGTGCACCGCATGCCGGGGCTCGGGGAGCGCATCCTGGTGACGACCTACCCGGCCGGCTTCGAGCGCCTGTTCACCTACCGCGACTATAAAGTGTTCAGCGAAGAGGAGGAACTGCTGGCCGCTTCCTCTTCCACCTGGCTGCTGATGGATACCCGGAGCCGTAGTATGGCCCCCATCCCGGAACGCATCCTCGAACTTCAGAAACAAATACCGCCCCCGGAAGAATGCCTGCCCCGCCCCGGCGGGCGCCTGCCCCGCTTCGGGGAGGCCCATTCCACAAAAAACTTCGAAGTCAACTGGCACGACCTGGACTTCAACGAGCACCTCAACAACACCTTATATATACAGTGGATGCTTGAACCCCTGCCGGGCCCGGTCCTGGAAGACGGCTGCCTCCGGCAACTCGACATCAACTACCGCGCCGAATGCCAGTGGCAGGACCACGTGCGCGCCGAGGTACAACGCCTGGAAAAGGAAGGCCATTTCCTGCACCGGCTGGTGCGGGCCGAAGACGGGAAGGAGCTGGCAGTGGCGAGGACGGAGTGGGAATAGGAGGTGTAGAGGTGCATGGGTGTAAAGGTGTAAGTGTGTGAAGGTACGGCGGCAATCAGAGGGCAGCCCCATTCAGCCTCCTTTACACATTTCCACACTTACGCCTTAACACTTTCAAGAGCCCCCATTTGCCCTCCTGACCATCTCATCCAGTTGCTCCAGAGAGAACTTCCCCTGCGAATAAGACACCAGCTTGATCAGCGGCAGTCCCCGGAGGTGGGCCTCCATCATGGCCAATGCCTCTTCGTCTTCCGGTTTGCCGCCGTGGTATTGCCACACCTGGGGCATCATGGCTTCCATGGTTTCAGCGGAGCGGGGGTGGCGCAGCCAGTCGCCGATCGGCGTGTAGCGGCTGAAGGGGGCGAAAGGCGACTCTCCGGTTTGCAGTTCGATGGATTGCTCCAGGCGAATATCGCGGCTGGAAGCGCCAACCATTATATAATAGATGCCGCTTTCGGCTACCCAGGCGCCGGCAGTGGGGTCGTAATAGGCGAAATCCCGCTGGTTCAGGTGGAAGATGGCTTCCTTTTGCTCTCCAGGCTCCAATGCCACCTTGGCAAAGGCCCGCAGTTCTTTCTCCGGCCGCTGCAGCCGGCAGCCTTCCTGCCGGACGTAGAGCTGCACAACCTCCTGGCCGGCCCGTTTCCCGCTGTTGTGAACCCACACCCTGACGGTAATGTGGAGTTCCTCGCCGAGAGCGGACTCGCTTATTTTCATGCCGGAATATTCAAAATTGGTATAGGACAGGCCGTGCCCGAAGGGGAATAGGGGCTCGATGGCCTTGGCATCGTAGTAGCGGTAACCGATGAAGATACCCTCGCCGTAGGCCACCTCGCCGTAGGCGCCGGGCCAGTTGAGGTGGGCGGGGTTGTGTTCCAGGCGCTGCGGGAAGGTTTCCGACAGCTTGCCGGAGGGACTTACTTTACCCGACAGGATATCGGCCACGGCGCCGCCACTTCCCTGGCCGGCCAGCCAGCCTTCCAGGATGGCCTTTACTTCACCATGCCAGGGCATGGCCACTGCCGAGCCGTTGGTGAGTACAACCACAGTATTGGGCTGTGCCTGCGCCACGGCTTCGATCAGGGCATTGTGTGCCGGCGGCAGGCTGATGTGGTGCCGGTCGAAACTTTCCGATTCGTATCTGGAAGGCAGGCCGACGAAGATGACGGCCACTTCCGCATCCCGGGCCGCCCGGCAGGCTTCATCGATAAGTTCCCGGCTGATCTTGTCCGGGTCCTCATAGCCCGGGGCATAGGAGAGGTTGTCGAAATGCCCCTGCAGGGCCTCCCAGGCATTGTCTACCCGTGTAGGGACCACCTGCGAACTGCCGGCCCCCTGAAAGCGCGGCTCTTTGGCGAAACGGCCGATCACCGCAATGGAGGCTTCCGCCGGAAGCGGCAGGGTGTCCTCCTCATTCTTAAGCAACACCATACATTCGGCGGCGGCGCGGCGGGCCAGCTCGTGATGGCGGGCGTAGGCTACGGACAAGCCTTCCTTGCGGGAAGCATCGGCCAGCAGGATGGCGGCCAGCAGCTCTTCCACCATCTCATCCAGGCGGCCTTCGGAGAGTTCCCCCTTGTGGACGGCATCGACGATCTGGCGGTCGAAATAACCGCCGGTGGAGGGCATCTCCAGGTGAAGGCCGGCACGGATGCCTTCCACCCTGTCGTTGACGGCGCCCCAGTCGGTCATGATAATGCCCTCGTATCCCCACTCCTCCTTCAATATCCGGTGAAGCAGGTACGGATGTTCGGAAGCATAGGCGCCGTTGATCTTATTGTAGGCGCACATCACCGTCCAGGGGCGGCCCTTTTCAATGGCAATCTCAAAGGCGGGCAGGTAGGTTTCCCGGAGGGTGCGCTCATCTACCACAGCGTTGATATACATGCGGCCGTGTTCCTGGTTATTGACGGCGAAGTGTTTCAGGCAGGCCCCCACCCCTTCGCTCTGCAAACCGCGGATGAAAGCCGCCGCCATCTCGCCGGCCAGGACGGGGTCTTCGGCAAGGTATTCGAAGTTGCGCCCGCCCAGCGGCGACCGCTTCATGTTGACGCCCGGGGCCAGCAGCACCTGCACGCCCTGCGCCTGGCATTCCCGTCCTATGGCCTGCCCTACCTCATAGGCCAGGCGGCCGTCCCAGGAAGCGCCCAGGGCCGAAGCCGTGGGGAAACAGGTGGCGGGCTGGCTGGCGCCCAATCCTCCTGCATCACCCGAGGATGCCTTGCGCAGGCCGGTAGGGCCGTCGGCCAGCCAGATAGAGGGGATGCCCAGGCGTTCAATGGGTTTCGTCGTCCATATATCCCTGCCGGAACAAAGGCCGGCCTTTTCTTCCAGCGTCATCTGCTGCACCAGGCCACGGGCACGGCTTCGGTAATCATTGATCATAGGAAAGGTTTTAGAATAGCTGGTAACATACGCATAAATCGGTTTACGGCCAACAAAAGTACCGGCCATTCTCGCAGAGAACCACCGGCGGCCGGCCCTGCCGCCCAAGCAACCTCATGGTGCAGGCGCCTTTTTGCCCTCTCTTCGCTGCACTCCGCCAGGTAATTTTCCGACTTCCGCTTTCCGGCTTTCTGTCACTCCGCCAGTTCGCAGCTCTCCTCATCCAGCTCTGTTTCGACGGTATAATGGGAGAAGGGATAATCTTTGAGGATGTCCTTCATCCGCCGTTTGGCCTCCAGGATCTGGCTGAAAGTTTGAATGTCCTTCAGCACGACGTGGGTGGTGAATACGTGGTTCTCCCCTTCCAGCGACCAGAGGTGCGTATGGTGCAGGGATTCCACATTGGGAACGCTGAGCAACTGCCGCTCGATGTCTTTTATGGTGACCCCTTCCGGGACGCCCTGCAGGAAGAGATGAAGGGTATCCTTCAGGCGGCGGACTACGTTGTACAATATATATACGGTGATACCCAGGGAAAGGGCCGGGTCGAGATAGTGGATGTCTTTGAACAGCAGGACAATGGCCACCACGAGCACCGCTGCCCAGCCGAGCACATCTTCCAGCAAATGCCAGGAGACGACCCGCTCGTTCATCGTCTTGCCGCCGCTCAGCTTCCAGGCGGCATAGCCGTTGACCGCCACGCCGATGATGGCGAACAGCACCATACCCTGTGCATTGGAGTGCTGGGGTTCCAGGATGCGCCCCACTGCCTCGTAGATGATGTAGACCGAGCCGCCGATGAGCACCAGGCTGTTGACGAGGGCTCCGAGCAGGGAAAAGCGGTGGTAGCCGAAGGAATACTGCTCGGTACGCCCTTGTTTGGCCTTGCGGTCCAGGTACCAGGAAAGGCCCAGCGAGAAGCTGTCGCCCAGGTCGTGCAGGGCGTCGGAGAGGATGGCCACGCTGTTGGTCAGCAGGCCGCCGA
>JAGFJE010000393.1 GCA_024103175.1 Phaeodactylibacter sp. | reverse complement strand
ATCCCGTCACCGGCACCACCTTCACCCCATTCTGTTGGCTCAGGTACCGCTGAATGATGCGCGTCGTCTCCGGGTTGCCCTGGAAGGGCTTGATGGCGTCCCGCAAATAATCCGGCTGCCCGTTCATTTCCTCCCGTTCGATGTAGCCGTAGCCGCGGTAGGCGCCTTCTTCGACGAGCACCACCGACATTTCTTCCGGGCAGCGGCCCTGATCCAGGAGGAAAAAGTCTTTATCAAAGACAGTAGTCAGGCGCTCCCGTGCTTCTTCGGCGCGTTGATTGTAGCTTTCGGGCGGCTCGGCGCCGATGCAGGCGCCCTGGCACTGTTTGATGTGGTAGTGAAAACAAGCCCCTAATCCGGGATGAAGGCTACAAAGACGGGAACAGAGTCCGTATTCTTCCCTGGCCCTGTTCAGCTGATTTTTGGCGTGGCTGAGTTTCGGGTATTCGGAAATAACCTGGTATTTTTTGCGTGTTTTAGCGTTGACTACCGCTATTTCGAAACAGCAGTAGCCGGCCTCATCCTCATAAGTATGGATGACAAATGGAAAGCGGCGCACCCGCTGGGCTCGGTTGATGGAGGGGCGCAGGCGCTTGATCTCGTGGGATTCCAGCAGCAGGGCCACCAGTTCGCTGCCCGTCAGCTCGAAGGAGACGTCATGCACGTGTTGCTGCAGTTTGCTGCCCTTTTCAGTCTTGTTGGCGAAGTGCTCTGCCACCCGCTTTTTGATGTTGATGCTTTTGCCGACATAGACCACATCGCCCTTCTGGTTGTGGAAATAGTAGACGCCGCACTCTTCCGGCAGGGCGTGGATCTGCTCCAGGCTAAGGTTTTTCGGCAGTAAAGCCTCTTTGACACCCAGGTTGACCATCTCTTTTACGCGCTGTTCATTATCTTCACGGTTCAGAATGCGGCGCAGGATCTCGGCGGTGGCCAGGGCGTCGTCCAGGGCGCGGTGGCGGGCATTGACCTTGATGTTGAGGCTACGAATCAGGTTGCCGAGGCTGTAGGAGGGCAGGCCGGGGAAGGCCTTTCGGCTCAGGCGCACCGTACAGAGGTTCTTACGGGAATAGGTGTAACCCAGGCGGGCAAACTCCTCGCGCAGGAAGCTGTAGTCGAAACGCACATTGTGCGCCACAAAGATGGCGCCTTCGGTCATTTCCACTACCTTGCGGGCAACCTCGTAGAAGCGGGGGGCGCCCTGCACCATGTCCTGCGTAATGCCGGTCAGCTGGGTGATGCCGTAGGGCACATAACACTCCGGGTTGATGAGGGTGCTGAAGGTATCAAGGATCTGAACCCCATCGTGAAGTACGATGGCAATCTCTATGACCTTGTCGCGCGAGGCGCGGCCTCCGGTAGTTTCCAGGTCGACTATGGCGTAGCGTTTATGCATCATGGTCCCAACTTAGGCGGCCCAGCCATCCAGGCCGTTTGAACCGTGGCAAGTTTTCTCCAGGCACCTCCTGGCCGGAAAACTTGCCACGGAATAAACTTTAAAAACAATATGGTTGTGAAGGTAAAAATTTTCGTTGCAATTGTTGTGCTGTTTCAACTGAATTGTGGCAGCCTGTCGAAAAAAATAGTGGAACCGGCTCCGGCAGAGCCGGAAGTGCAGGTGTCGGAACCAAAAGAGGAAACGCCCCAGCCTTCGGAAACCGCCCCTGCCGAAGTAAAAGAACCGGCAGGAGCCGAAGAACCGGAACCGGCGGAACCGGCGCCGCCCGCCCTTTTGCCGGGAGCGGCGCTTCCGGATCAGTATATGGAACAGCTAAAGCAGAGCAAAGGCGTCGCCCTGCTGGTTAACCAAACTTCGATGGTGGGCAATACGCACCTGGTGGACACCCTTCTCCGCCAGGGCATAAAAGTGGCCAAAATATTCGCTCCCGAGCACGGCTTCCGCGGCGCCGCCGACGCCGGCGAGAAGGTGCGCGACGGGAAGGACATGCAGACCGGCCTTCCTATCATTTCCCTCTACGGGAGCCGCAGCAAGCCTACTGCCGAAGACTTCAAGGGCATAGATATAGTGGTGTTTGACATTCAGGACGTAGGGGCGCGATTTTACACCTACATCAGCAGCATGCATTACGTCATGGAAGCTTGCGCCGAGCAGGGCGTCCGCTTTATGGTTATGGACCGCCCCAACCCGAACGGGCACTACGTAGACGGCCCCATCCTGGATCTTGAATACCAGTCGTTTGTGGGCATGCACCCGGTGCCCATCGTGCATGGCATGACGGTAGGGGAGTACGCCCGGATGATCAACGGGGAGGGGTGGCTGGCCAATGGCGTGCAGTGTGAGCTGACGGTTGTTCCCTGCGCCGGTTACTCCCACGATACACCTTACGCCCTTCCCGTGGCGCCCAGCCCCAACCTGCCCAACATGCGGGCGATCTACCTGTACCCGTCCACCTGCTTTTTCGAAGGCACGGTGGCCAGTGAGGGCAGGGGCACCAGCCACCAGTTCCAGGTATACGGCCATCCGGATTATCCGGAAGGCAGTTTTACCTTCACCCCTGTGCCCATGCCCGGCGCCCGCTATCCCAAGCTGGAAGGCCTGCTGTGCCGCGGCTACAGCCTGGTGGCCAGGCATCCGGATTCGATCCGCGCCGAAGCAAAGATAAACCTCAGCTACCTGGTCGAATTTTACCGCAACTTTCCCGATAAAGACAATTTTTTCCTGAAAAACCTCTTCTTCGATAAGCTGGCGGGAGGGGATGCGTTGCGGAAACAGGTCATCGCCGGCAAAACGGAGGAAGAGATTCGGGAGAGCTGGCAAGAAGGGCTGGAGGGGTTTCGGAAGATGCGGGAGAAATATTTACTCTATGAATAGTGAATTTATTCTTTGATTTTCCAAAGTACCTTCATAACTCCACTGTTGTGCGGTTAGCTCCCTGGATATTCACTCCCCGTCTTCGCTATAGGCTCAGCCGGGTAAAATTCACTCAATCAGTCATTCAGTCATTCAGTCAATCAGTCCATATAAAATAAATGAAGATCATCCACACATCCGACTGGCACCTGGGCCAGAAATTCCTGTACAACGGGCGTGAGGAGGAGCACCAGTTGGCCCTCGACTGGCTGCTGGCCGCTATCCGCGAGCAGGAAGCCGACGGGCTTATTGTGGCCGGCGATATTTTCGATATCGGCAACCCGCCCAACTACGCTCGCCGGATGTATTACCGCTTGCTCACTCAGCTCATGGGCACGGCCTGCCGCCACGTTGTCATCACCGGGGGCAACCACGATTCGCCATCCATGCTCAATGCGCCCCGGGAACTGCTGCAGGCGCTCAATATCCACGTGGTGGGGGAGGCTTCGGAAAATATTGAGGATGAGGTGATCGAATGGCGGGACGAACAAGGTGAGCTGCTTGCCGTCATCGCCGCGGTGCCTTTCCTGCGCGACCGCGACCTGCACTTCAGCGTTTCGGGGGAAGGCGGCCTGGGCCGGGTGGAGCGCATCAAAGAGGGCCTGCGCCGCCATTACCATGAGATCGGCGAACTGGTAGAGGAACGGTACGGAAAATCGGAAGCGCCCCTCATTGCCACCGGCCACCTCTATGCTACCGGCGCGGAAGCTTCCGACAAGCAGGACAACATTTACATCGGGAATAAGGAAAACATCAGGGCCGGGGATTTTCCCAAGGTGTTCGATTACATCGCCCTGGGGCACATCCACCGGCCGCAGGAGGTGGGGGGGGTGAACCACATCCGTTATTCCGGCTCCATCCTGCCATTGAGCTTCAGCGAGACCAAGGACGAAAAGAGTGTCTATCTGCTGGAATTCAACGGCAAAAAGCTGGAGCGGGTGGAAAGCCTGCCCGTTCCCACTTTTCGCCGCTTAAAAACCATACAGGGCGCCCTGGAGGAGGTGGAAGAGGCCTTGCTGCGCTTCGGCAAAAAAGAACGGGAAGGGCTGACGCCCTGGGTGGAAGCATTGGTGGAGACGGATCGCATGATCCCTCAGCTCGACAAACGCCTGCATGAGCTTACCGCCGAGATGGACCTCGACCTGCTCAAGATCCGCATCATCAACAACTACCAGCCCCTTGACGCTCAGGCTCCCGCTCCGGAACTGGGGGAACTGGGAGAACTGGAGGTCTTTAAGATGCGGTGCCAGAGTTACGGCAGCCCACCGGAGGAGATGGAGGAACTGGTGGAAACCTTTCTGGAATTACGTGAATGGATGGAAGAACTGGAAGAATGAAGATCCGCAAAGTAACCATACACAACATCAACTCACTGCGGCTGCAGGAGACGATACGTTTCGACGAGGCGCCGTTGAGCCAGGCGGGCCTGTTTGCCATTACCGGCGATACCGGGGCGGGGAAGACCACCATCCTGGACGCCATCACCCTGGCCCTTTACGGGAAGGTACACCGCAATAAGCAGGCCTGGGAGGTGATGTCATACGGAGCGGTGGAGAGCCTGGCCGAGGTGGAATTTGAAGTGCAGGGCGATGTCTACCGCTCCAAGTGGAACATCTGGCGGGCGCACCGCAGGGAAGACGGCAACATCCTGGGCCCCGAGCGGGAGCTTTCCCGCTGGAACGCTGAAAAGGGTGAATTCGAGATCATTGCCGAGAAGATCAGGGAAGCCGACACCATGGTGGAGGAAGTCACCGGCCTGGATTACGACCGCTTCTGCCGGTCGGTGATGTTGTCGCAGGGGGATTTTGCCGCCTTTCTCAAAGCCAGCGAGCGGGAGCGGAGCGACCTGTTGGAGCGCATTACCGGTACGGAGATCTACACCAGGATCTCTGTCGCCGCCTTCGAACGGCATAAACTGGAGCAACAGCGGCTGGCAGAACTTGAAAAGCAACTGGAAACCCTGGAAGTGCTGAGCGAGGAAGCTGCCGCCGCTGTGGAAAAAGAATTGAAGGACAATAAAAAAGCTGCCGAGGTGGAGCGCAAAGCCCTCGATCAGTTGCGGGAGCAACTGGCCTGGCGGCAGAAAATGGAAGAGCTGTCCTCCCGAAAACAGGAGCTGGCGCAGGGCCTGGAAGCCATCCATCTGGAAAAGGAAGAGGCCCGGGATGATTTCGCCCGCCTGGAGGAGCACCTCAAAGCCCGGCCCCTTCAGGGCCAGCTCGAACGCCTGGACGACATTCTGGAGCAACAGGAGGGCCTGCAGGCGGCTCTTTTCACCCTGAATGAGGAGCTGCAGGAAGGCCGTACCGAGGAGGCCTCCATCCGGCAGGCTCACCAGGCCGCTCAGGAAGCGTTCCGCCAGGCCAAGCAGGAAGCTGCCGAACAGGAACCCCTGTTTGAAAAAGTTGGCGCCCTGGATGTGGAGATCCGTGAAAAAAAGGAGCCCCTTCAGCAAAAGCAGGAAGAGTGGGAACAGCTGCTGGAGGAAGCCCGGCAGTTGGAGGAACAGCTCGAAAAAAAAGGCGAAGAGATCGAACAGGTGGCCGGGCAGGAAAAGTCCCTGAAAGAGTGGAAGCAGGAAAATGCCAGCCTGTCCACCCTGGCTGAAAAGTTGCCGCTCATCCAGCAGCACCGGGATGAATTGCGCGGCATGCTGAAAGAGCGGAAGGAAACCGGGCAGGCTATTGCCGGGCTGGAAAAGGAACAAAAAAGCTTCCAAAAACGCCTGAAGCTGAAAGAACAGGGCCTGGGTAAACTCCGCACCGGACGGGAAGAGCTTCTCAAGGAGTTTAAAAAGCTGGCGCCGCCCAATTACGTGCAGGAGCGCAGCGAACTGCTGGGGTTGTTATCCCAGGAGATAGAACAGCTCGCCGCCCAAAAGCAGAACCTTCAGGAGTTGTACCGCCTCAACCAGGAATACCAGAACCTGCTCGGTGAGCTGTCGGGTTTCGAAGAACAGCTGGAAGGCCTTCAGAGCCAGGAGCTGGCCATCAGCAAAGACCTGATGAGTTCGATCGAATTGATGGAAGAACTTACCCGACAGCTGAAATACAAGCGCGACATTTACGAGCAGCAGCTGATTATCGCCAATTACGAAAAAGACCGGGCGGCGTTGGAGGAAGGGCAGCCTTGCCCCCTGTGCTTTTCCACCCACCACCCCTTCCGGGAGCAGGAGGTGAAGCCTTTTGTGAATGAGGCCAGGGCAGAGCTCGACAAGGTACAGGGCCGCTATGATGCCGTCCAGAAAAACCACCGCGAGCTGCTCAACCGCCAGAAGGAGGTCGAAACCCGGATCGAGCAGCTGGCGGGAGATGAGGTCAAACAGCTCAGCGGGCAGGTGGCGCGGCAATTCCAGAGAATTCTGGAATTCGAAGGCCGGATCGCTAAAGTGGCGCCGGACCTGGACGATGGTCACTATGCCCTGGGCCGTAATAACCTGCTCTCCCGCAAGATCGAGGAGGCTGATGGGGTGATCCGGCAACGGCAGGAAGCCCGCATTCAGCTCGGAAAGCTGCTCAGCCGCCTGGAAACACTGGACACTCACCTTAGCCAGGGGGAAAAAGAGCTGCAGGAACACCAAACCGCCCTCCGGGTATTGGAAGGGCGCCTTCAGTTGCAGCAACAACAGCAACAGGAGCGGCAGGAGAAGTTCGAAACGGCGTCTGCCCGCCTCAACGGCCTGCTTCAGCCCTACGGCTTTCGTTTTGAGGTGGAAACGGCGGCCCGGGCCTTCGACATCCTGGCCCGGCAGAAAGAAGCGTGGGATGAGAAAGCCGGCTCTTTGCAGGCCGTTACGCGCCGCCTGGAACTTGCCCGGCAGGAAGAGGGCCAGTTGAAAAAAGAGGTGAAGTCCGTCACACAGCGCCGAAAAGTTTTGCAGGCTAAGATAGAAGCAGAGGAAAAAGTATGGAAAGGCCTGGTAGAACAACGGCAGGAACTGTTCGGGGACAGAGAACTTAAAGCCGCGCGCGCCGCCCAGCGCGAAAAGCTGGAAGCGGCGGAGGAAAAATCGGAATCCGCCTCCCGGCAACTCAGGGAACTGGCGCTGAAACTCAGCAGGCTGGAGCAATCGGTAAAAGAAAAAACAGAAGGCCTCAATGAGGCCGATAAGAAGGCCTCCCGGCTGAATGCGGCGTTGGACAAAGCGCTGCAGGCGGCTGGCTTCAGCAACCTGGACAACCTGCGCCAGGCGCTCCTGGACGAAGATGCCGCCCGTCATCTGGAAGAACTGCGCGAGCAACTGGCTCGCCGGGAAGTAGAGGCCCGCCAGGCGCTGAAGTCAACCGCTGAGAGCCTGAATGCCGAACAGCAGAAGGCCCTCACCGAAGAAAGTACGGATGCCCTGCAGGAAAGGCTCCGCGAAAAGGAGGAAACCTACAGCCACTACCAGCAAAGCATTGGGGCCATCACGGAAAAACTGCGCCAGAACGAGGAACGCCGCAAAAAGGCCAAAGGCTTGTCGGAACAGATCGAAGCCCAGCGCCGGGAATACGGCCGCTGGGCCCGCCTCAATGAGATCATCGGCATGGCCGACGGAAAGAAATTCCGGACCTTCGCCCAGGGGCTGACCCTGCAGAAACTGGTGCAACTGGCCAATGAGCACCTTCAGCGCCTCAATGGCCGCTACGTCATCAATAAACGCAGCGACGAAGACCTCGAGCTGGAGATCATCGACACCTATCAGGCCGATAACCGCCGCTCTATGAATACCCTTTCCGGCGGCGAGAGCTTCCTGGTCAGCCTCGCCCTGGCCCTGGGGCTGAGCGACCTGGCCGGCCGCAATGCCCAGATCCAGTCCCTCTTCATCGATGAAGGCTTCGGCACCCTGGACGAAAACACCCTCGACCTGGCCATTTCCACCCTCGAGAACCTGCAGGCCGGCGGGAAGACGATCGGCATCATCTCGCATGTGAAAGCGCTGAAAGAACGGATCTCCGTGCAGGTGGTGGTGCAGAAGCGGGGGAATGGGTTCAGTAGTGTGGAGGTGATTGGTTGAAGCTACGCTCTCCAAAGGAGAGTAATTCAACCTGCCGGGTTTCCGGTGTGATCCCGTTTGGCAAAACCCGGCAGCGTTTATCGGAGATGGTAAAGCAGTTATTACTTCAATAAACGCTGCCGGGTTTGGCCACCGGAGTGCCCTTAATCCCTCATCCGCAACACTTTCAACACCTGCCGCTCTCCCGTTTCATTCTGAACACTGACCAGGTACAGCCCAGGGGTGCCAGGCAACCTCAAAGTTTCGCTGAAGGGGCCGGCTGGCGCCAGTTGTTCACTTTGGGAAATCAGCTTGCCATCCGGGCTGAATATCCGGATCAGCAGGCGGCCTTCCTGTTCGAGCTTGCCGGCAAGGATGGCCTGCCCGTCCCTGGAGGGATTGGGCCAAATGTGAAAGCTGGGGGATTCATCCGGCATCAGGTTTACCTGCTCGTTGCCCGGTGAGGGCTTCCCGGCCGGCAAAACGTCCCAGGGCATCCTGACGAATTTCGGGCGATAGGTATCCGCGTTAAAACGCGAACTCGTATTGCACTGCCTCGGACAACCGGAGTTCGCCAGGTTTACATCATTCAGGTTATAGGACACCAACAGGTCGCCCCCTATCCCCGGATGGGCCTGGGCGTTGTACGTAGCTAAAGGCAACCCTTCATAAGTATCCTCGACGGTATAAACCAGTTCTAAAAAGCTGAAAGGCCCCTGGGGTTCGTCCGCTACGAAAAGTTTGATATCGCGGCCCAGGCCACAAGTCAGGTAACCATTTTCCTGGCTGAGCAGAAAATACTTCCCATTGTACGGAAATACGGAAAAGGAGGGGCAGCCATCTAATGACGAAAACAGGTTGGTGGAGAGGTTGGGCTGGGTTGCCCAGGCGCTTCCGTCCCAGTAACTCCATTCCTGCATCAGGTTGTTCAGCGGGCAACGCGCGGCATAATATTGATACCAAAAGGGGAATTTTTTGCTGCCATAAACGTAAAGCCATCCATTGGCGTGGTCGACGAAAGCCGCTTTGCCGAATTCGATCCCCTGCGGATTGGGTATGGCATGAACGCCCAGCAGCTCCAGGCCGGGATAACTCAACTCAGCATAGCGAGAACCTACAAAGGTTAAATTCCCGCCGCTAAACGTCCGCTCGAACAAAAAGATGTAGACCTTGCCCTCGTGATAAAACCCCTTGCCCGGCCAGTAAAAATGCCCGGGGGTAGAAGGAACGAGTGTCATGTGATAGGAAAGGCCGGCCGAATCCTGAATCACTAAGGCGTTATTCTTATTGAACCAACAATGTAGCGAAGTGTCGGCAGGAGTATACGGCCTATCGACATAGCTGTCCCCGAACAACCAAAGCACCCTGCCATCGGGTAAAGGCGCCGAGATGGTGGCGTCGCCGGCCTGCCATCCGCTTTCCTGCCTGAAATCCTCAGTAAATACTGGATCTGGATAGGCGGCCTGGCCGGGGGTTGGCAACTGCGCCTCAAAACAAGCTGAAGTATCCGTGCACGCGCCTTCACTTACGATAACGGCATAAACTCCATCTTCGACAAGCGTATAGGAACGCTCCGAAGCGCCGGGAATGGCTTCACCGCTCGTACAGCCGATCCATTGATAGGCGCTGGCTTCCTCTTCGGCTACGGTAAGGGTATTGCCCTCTCGTTCGATGGCAAGGCCAAATGATCCGGTTGGCGGGGCAACCGGGTAATCGTAAAAGGCCAGCAGGCCGATGCCGTTGGCGTTTTTTACGGAAGCTTCACTGCCCCCCGAATGCCCGGTGTATGTCAGGCCGGTAAAGCCAGGCGCCGGAGAGTCCGATAAGGACAGCACCACCGTATTGCCGGCAACCTGCCCGCTTTCCACAACAACGCCTGTGGAACCTTCCAGGCGAAAATCCGCCTCCCATCCCGGCGTCCAGAAGTATTCATCGCCTTCATGCTGTAAACGCAGTGTGATCTCCTGCCGATCGCAGCCGGAGAACCAGGCGCTGTCCACTGCAGGAGGAAACCTGTCCGGCAGGGGCGCGGCTCCATAAAAATCGTGAGCAAGAAGGCGGTAGATGTCTTCGCCTGCTCTGTGGTGGCCATTAAAATAGTGATAATGGCATCCGTCGTGGTTCATGCCCGTAGTGGACATAATGGCGGCGTCCGGCAATTCCATGGCCAGCTGCCGATGTGCTTCCTGGATAATGTGGAAGTTCCCTTCCCAGCATCCGGGCCTGATCTGGAAGAGGTATTCCCGTTCATAAGTGAAATCTTCCTGCCAGGCGGCGCGCAATTGCAGGTACTTGTTTTTGTAGGATTCAACCGTTTCGTTGTATCCGGGCTGAGCGTTTGTCTCTCCCTGAAAAAACAGGATGGCGCGGAAATGATCCTGCAGGCCGGAACGGGCCACTCTTTGGTAAAACCTGCCATAAGAATGGGCGGTGCTATGCGGATCAGCCGGATCGGGCAGCATGTTGTCAATAGAGATGCCGCCGATGCCGCCGTTGAGAATGGCCACAGGCACGCCGTGCTCCTCTGCGATTTTTTCACCGAGCACCAGGCCCGATTGTCCGCTTTTGTTATCGGCAAACGGGCCTTCGTCTTTATCTTCTCTGTGCCATATGTAAACGTTGCCACTCACGTATTTCAATCCGAAATTGCGTACAAAAGGATTCTTGTGATAGCGATAGGCATGTGGGATCGTATCTTCAGGATCATAGGGGTTGCCGGCTAAAGCATTGCTCTGCCCCTGAATGATGTAAGCGTCGCCGGCCACTACATCACATGCCTCCGCCTCAGGTTCTTCCACACCGTTTCTGACGCCCAGCAGCCGGAAGGTGTAATTCGCTAATTCAGCCGGGATCTCTACCTGGAAGGAAAAATCCTGGGGCGTTGGATCCGAATACGTATGGATAAGGGTATCATTCCGGTACACTTTCAGGAGCATTTCGTCGTAATACCCGGGCGTTCCGAGGCTGCCTTCGTACTTCACTGTTCCTGTATTGGACACCAGGTTGCGCGGCGTGAGCTGAAAATGCTGTGGCGCCTGGGAAAGGGTAGTATGGCGGCCCTGCAAATTCTTTTTCTGAAACAGGATAAAACGTTTGGCGTAGAATTGCCGGACGGAAAGGTAGGCAAAATTACTTCCTTCGGGCGACAAGGGCACTGCATTTACGATAGAGTGGGCGAATAATGGGCTATCGTAAAAATCCTCCCCGGCGATGTCGAAATTTTCATCTAGCCGGAATATCCAGTCC